>CACHCA010000027.1 GCA_902578265.1 uncultured Pelagibacteraceae bacterium | reverse complement strand
GAAGCATCGATAATGTTTGTGGATACACCAATAGTAAACCAATTTTTTCCTTGTGAATCTGTACTTTCAATTGATACTCTTGTAACAGCTTCTGTTCCTGTATTTAAAATTCTAACTTTATAATCTACCAACTTTAAATCTTTTAAATATTTTGAGTATTTTGCTAATCGATCAACATTTTGTCTGATAGCATTATCTAAAGCGTTGACTGGACCATTCCCTTCTCCCTCACACATAATCTTTTCTCCATCAACTTCTAATTGAGCTTTTGCAGAGGAAACTATTTCGCCAGAATTATTTTTTTTCACTGAAACGTCATATTCATTAATAGAAATATATCTTGGTATTTCTCCAATTATTCTTCTAGCTAATAATTCAAATGATGCATCGGCACCATCATAACTATAACCAATGAATTCTCTGTCTTTTACTTCATCTAATAATTTTTTAATTTTTGGATCATTTTCTTGAATATCAATTTTTATACTCTTTAATCTAGAGATAATATTTGACTTTCCTGATTGATCAGAGACAACAATATTTCTATTGTTACCAACTTCCTCAGGATTGATATGTTCATAAGTTTTTGGATCTTTTTGTACAGCAGATACATGCAATCCTCCTTTGTGTGAAAAAGCTGCTGCGCCCACATATGGTAAATGTTGGTTAGGTTTTCTATTTAAAATTTCATCTAAAAGTCTTGAACAATCGGTGAGATTTTTAATATTTTTTGATTTGATTCCAATTTCAAATTGAGATGAAAAATCTTTCTTTAAAAAAAATGTTGGTATTAATGACATTAAATTTGCATTTCCACATCTTTCACCTAATCCATTTATTGTACCTTGAATTTGTCGAACACCAGACAATACTGCTGCTAATGAATTAGCAACTGCATTACCGGTATCATTATGTGCGTGAATCCCTAAGTTTTTTCCTGGTACTACTTTTATGACTTCATTTACTATCTGTGTAACCTCATGTGGAAGTGTTCCTCCATTCGTATCACACAATATCACCCACCTAGCACCTTGATCATAGGCAGCTTTAATACATGAGAGTGCATATTTTGGATTTGCTTTATAACCATCAAAAAAATGTTCTGCATCGAACATGAATTCTTTTTTTGCTTTAACAAAATGTTTTGCGCTCTCAGAAATATTATCTAAATTTTCTTCATTTGTTATTCCTAAGGCAACATCGACATGAAAATCCCAAGACTTACCAACTAAACATACTGCAGAGGTATTAGAGTTCATAAGTGCAGATAAACCAGTGTCATTTTCTGCACTTCGTCCAGACCTTTTTGTCATTCCAAACGATGTTAGTTTTGAATTTTTAAAATCGTGTTTCTTTTGAAAAAATTCTGTATCGGTTGGGTTAGCTCCGGGCCAACCTGCTTCAATATAATCCACACCCAAATTGTCTAAAGCTAAAGCAATTTTTTCTTTGTCTTCCAAAGAAAAATAAACTCCTTGCGTTTGAGCTCCATCTCTTAAAGTTGTATCAAATATGTATAATCTTTCTTTGGTCATTTAAATTTCCAGAGTGTTTTACCATCTTTATCTTCTATTAAAACACCTTTGTCCCAGAGCTCATCTCTAATTCTATCAGCTTCTTTATAGTTCTTATTTTCTCTAGCTTTGTCTCTTAAACTAAGCATAGTTTCAATTTCAGACTTGGTTATAGATACTCTTTTCTTTTTAAATTCATTCCATTCCTCGCTAGTTTCATTCATCAAACCAATAAATTTGCATGCTGAAACAAATAGGTCTATCTTTTCACCTTTGTAAGCTTTTTCGAATAACTTGTGAAGGTTGGCTATATATCCAGGTGTGTTCAAATCCTCATAAAGTGGTTTTAGAATTTCGTCTGAAACTTTGATGGATTTAAGATCAGATGAATATACTTTATACCACTTATCTAAGGTACTTTCACAATCACTTAATAATTTATCGTTCCAATCTAATGGTTGCTTATAATGTGCACTCATTAAAGCCAATCTGATTATTTGGCCACTAATCTTATTTCTAAAATCTTTTATTTTTAGAATATTGCCTTGTGACTTTGCCATTTTTTCATTAGACATTGTAATAAACGCATTGTGGATCCAATAATTAGCAAAAATTTTTGTATCGTTGGCACATCTAGATTGAGCTATTTCATTTTCATGATGAGGAAAAATAAGATCTATGCCTCCACCATGAATATCAAATTCATTACCTAA
>CACHCA010000026.1 GCA_902578265.1 uncultured Pelagibacteraceae bacterium | reverse complement strand
AACTACAAAATCAATTGGTGGCCCAACAGTTAAGTCACTTTTTAAAGTTGAATCAATTGAAATTAAAGCACATCTAGAAGCATCTCCAATTGAAACATCAGGTTTAATTACTCTATCTAAAATTGGCTTACCATATTTAACCTCACCAATTACTAAATATGGTTTGCTATCTGCTGGTTTGATATAATTACCCTGTGGATAAACTAAATAAAGCTCCATAGGTTGATCTTTAATTTGTCCACCAACTATAAAAGTTGATCCTAATAAAACCGTATCAGTATTAATTCCTTTTGGCATTGAATGTTCAATATTTAAGGACCCAACATAGGAAGCAATTTGATCAAAATCTTTACAAGTATTTAAATTTATAATTCCTGACGTATCTTTTAAATCTTTTTCAATAGACTTATATACGGCTTGTGAGGTACCTAAATTTCCTGAAGTAACGATAATTATTGTTCTATCACCAACATCATAAGTAAACATTTTAGAGTAAATGTTTACGTTATCTAAACCAGCATTTGTTCTTGAGTCTGACGCAAAAACAAGACCATTATTTGCTTTTATACCAATACAATAAGTCATAATTACTATTATTTAATTTATCATTTATCATACAATTTAAAAATAACATATCTGATATATCTATTATGCAATTGATTGTTATTGGGAATTATTAAACATTTAGTTATGGTCTCTAAATTATGGAAGAATTATAATTCAAGTAAAGCTTACGATGGATATTTTACCGAAGATAATAAGCTAAGAAAGCATGCTATTATCATTTCTAGTATTCTAGAAAGACATGGAAAGAAAAAGCTCCAAGAAATTGAGAAAAATTGCCAAAGTACGATTAATGCACGTGGAATAAATTTTAGAGTTTATGCGGCAAATAATAGAGCTGAAGAAAAGAGATGGCCTTTGGATATTATTCCAAGAATAATTCCAAAGAAACAATGGAACAAAGTTTCGAAAGGTTTGAAGCAAAGAGCAAAAGCCTTAAATTTATTTATTGATGATGTTTATAATCAAAAGAAAATTTTTAAAGATAATATAGTTCCAAAAGATATAATTTATAAATCACCGTACTACGTTAAGGAGTGTGAGGGTTTTTCTCCAAAGTTTAAGGCATGGTCTAATATCTCTGGTATAGACTTAATTAGAAATAAATCTGGTGATTATTTAGTTCTAGAGGATAATTTAAGAGTTCCATCTGGTGTTTCCTACATGTTGGAAAACAGAATGGTAATGCGCGATGTTTTTCCTGAATTATTTACTAGATATAAAGTTTCATCAATCCACCAATACACTAATAAATTATATAATTGTATGATTGAGTGTATTCCAAAAAAAACTTCTAATCCACATATGGTGCTCTTAACTCCAGGAGTTTATAACTCAGCGTATTTTGAGCATGAATTTTTGGCAGATCAGATGGGTATAGCTTTGGTAGAGGGTAAAGATCTTTTTGTTGAAAATGATAATGTTTATATGAAAACAGTAAAAGGTCCATTAAGAGTAGACTGCATATATAGAAGACTTGATGACAGTTTCTTGGATCCAAAAGCTTTTAATAAAGATTCTTTGATTGGTGTCCCTGGTTTATTTAAATGTTGGTTAAAAAAAAATGTTGGTATACTCAATGCTGTTGGAACTGGGGTTGCTGATGATAAAGTTGTTTATTCTTACGTTAACAAGATGATAACATATTATTTAGGTGAACAGCCAATTTTAGATCAAGTGGAAACTTATTTATGTCATGACGAAACACATAAGAAATATGTAATAGAAAATATATCAAAACTAGTTGTAAAACCTGCAAATGCTTCTGGGGGTTATGGTATAATGATTGGACCAAAGGCACCTAAAAAAGAAATCGAGGAGACAATCATCAAGATAAAAAAAAATCCTCGAGAATATATTGCTCAACCATTGGAAATTTTATCTACTGCTCCAACAATTACGGAACATGATATTGAGCCACGTCATTTAGATCTAAGACCATTCGTTTTAACAGGAAAATCAAATTATGTGACTTCAGGTGGACTAACAAGAGTAGCTTTAAGAAAGGGTAGTACTATTGTAAATAGTTCACAAGGTGGTGGATCCAAAGATACTTTAATTGTTGGTTAAAATATTTATTCAATAAGAGCTTTTTCTAAATATTTTATATTCAGTTTACAATCTTTGTACCCGTGCTTGATTACATTCAGATATCTTTCTGTAGGAAATCTAAATGGCGTTTTTTTTGTCATGGTGTAAGTCATTACTTTTTTACCTTCATACAAAAAATAATATTTTTTATATAAAATAGGAAAGTCTTCATAAACATCCAGTTTTTTTTCATCACTCTTGGAAATTTCAAATAAGCCACCCGGTACTATAGA
>CACHCA010000025.1 GCA_902578265.1 uncultured Pelagibacteraceae bacterium | reverse complement strand
TAATACATCTCTGTTGCGATAATAAATCAATTATTGTATTAACCTTTAACTTATGAGTTGTAATTGATCAAAAAATTAAAAAAAGCTCACCTAAAAAATTCTCAAAAAAGCACAGGTATTTTAGTTTTAGAAAATAAAAAGATTTTTAAAGGGATAGGAATTGGATATCAGGGAGAAGCAACTGGTGAGGTTTGCTTTAATACTTCATTAACGGGATACCAAGAAATAATATCAGATCCATCTTATGCCGGACAAATAATAAACTTTACCTTTCCTCACATTGGAAATGTAGGTACGAATAAAGAAGATTTTGAATCTGATAAAATCTGGACTAAAGGAGTTATTTTTAATTCTGAAATAACATCACCATCAAATTATAGATCTTTTCAACATTTGGATGCCTGGTTAAAAAAAAATAAAATAGTTGGAATTACTGGACTTGATACAAGAAGTTTAACAAATTTTATTAGAGATAAAGGTGCTCCAAAAGGAACCATTGCTTTCTCAAAGAAAAGTAAATTTCATATTAACAAGCTTATCAATTCTACAATTAAATGGAGTGGGCTTAAAAATTTAGATCTTGCAGAAAAAGTTACCACCCAAAAAAATTATATTTGGAAAGGACTTAAAACTTGGAGAAAAGAACATGGTTTTAGGAAAAATAATCAAAATTCATTTCATGTGGTGGCCATCGACTATGGAATAAAAAAAAATATTTTAAGATATTTTTCTGATTTTAAATGTAAAGTTACTGTGGTTTCTTGTAAAACATCTGCAGAAAAAATTTTATCTCTTAAACCTAATGGTGTCTTCTTATCTAATGGACCTGGAGATCCAGCTGCAACAGGAAAATATGCAATTCAAATAATTCAAAATCTTATTAAGAATAAAATTCCATTATTTGGTATCTGCCTTGGTCATCAGATACTTGCACTTGCATTAGGTGGTAAAACAAAAAAAATGAAATTAGGTCACAGGGGGGCAAATCATCCTGTAAAAAATTTGATTAATGACAATGTAGAAATTACTAGTCAAAATCATGGCTTTGAAGTTGTAAGAGAAAATTTACCAAAAAATATTCAGATTACCCATAAATCTTTGTTCGATAATAGTATCGAGGGAATAAGATTAAAGAATTATCCAGTATTCTCAGTTCAATATCACCCAGAATCAAACCCAGGTCCCCAAGATAGTATCTATTTATTCCAGGAATTTATTAACAACATGAAAAAAAATGCCAAAAAGAAAAGATCTTAAAAAAATTTTAGTTGTAGGTGCTGGACCAATTATCATCGGCCAAGCTTGTGAATTTGATTATTCAGGAACCCAGGCTTGTAAGGCATTAAAAGATGAAGGCTATAAAGTTATTTTAATTAATTCAAATCCAGCAACAATTATGACAGATCCTGATGTTGCAGATAAAACTTATATTGAGCCAATTACTTTAAAGGTTTTAGAAAAAATTCTTAAAAAAGAAAAACCAGATGCAATTCTTCCAACAATGGGAGGCCAAACCGCTCTTAACCTTGCAATGGAAGCAGAGAAAAAAGGGATTTTAAAAAAATATAAAATTGAATTAATTGGTGCTAATTCAAAAGCTATTTCCAATGCGGAAGATAGAAAGAAATTTAGAAAAAACATGATTGATATTGGATTAGATCTTCCGAAATCTGAGATCATAAGCAATATAAATCAAGCATCAAAAGTTTTGAGTAAAATTGGTTTGCCAGCAATAATTAGACCAGCTTTTACACTTGGAGGTTTAGGAGGGGGAATAGCAAAAAATAAAAAGGATTACCTTAAAATTATTAAAAATGGTTTGCACGAGTCTCCAGTAAGCCAAGTACTTGTAGAAGAGTGCTTAGAGGGTTGGAAAGAATTTGAGATGGAGGTTATAAGAGATAAAAAAGATAATTGTATAATTATTTGTTCAATAGAAAATGTAGATCCAATGGGCATACATACTGGAGACTCGGTTACAGTTGCTCCTGCGTTGACATTAACTGACAAAGAATATCAAGTAATGCGAAATGCTTCTATTGCATGTTTGAGAAAAATTGGGGTTGAGACAGGTGGTTCAAATGTTCAATTTGCAATAAATCCAAAAAATGGGCGAATGGTAATAATTGAGATGAACCCTAGAGTGTCAAGATCATCAGCCCTGGCATCAAAAGCAACTGGATTTCCCATCGCAAAAGTTGCTGCAAAACTTGCGGTTGGATACACATTAGACGAATTAAAAAATGAAATTACCAAAGTTACACCAGCATCATTTGAGCCAAGTATAGATTATGTAGTAACCAAAATTCCAAGATTTACTTTTGAAAAGTTTTCAACTTCTCCCGCAATTCTAGGCACATCAATGAAATCGGTTGGGGAAGCAATGGCAATTGGAAGAAACTTTAAGGAGTCTCTTCAAAAAGCATTGGTATCTCTTGAGACCGGTTTCTCAGGATTAGACAGAATATTTAATCTGAATAAAACACAAATTGAAAAAAAACTAAGAGAAAA
>CACHCA010000024.1 GCA_902578265.1 uncultured Pelagibacteraceae bacterium | reverse complement strand
GAAAAATCAATTCCTATATCAAAATTTTTAGTGAAATTAATTAATATTAAGAAATTAAAAAAAATAAATGTAACCTCAAAAGGCGACGACTATCAGATACTCTTTACTGCTAATGTAAACAAGGCAAGAATCATAAAAAAAATTTCTAAAATTACAGGTATCAAAATTACAAAAATTGGTAAAATTATATCCGGTAAAAATGTGTCTAGAATTTTAAATGAAAAAGGTAAGGAAATATTGGCAAAAAACAAAGGTTATGTTCATCGATTTTGAAAGTTAATCATTGTCTTTTTCAGCTTTTTTTGTATTGTCCGGGCTTAAAAAATTAACAACAAACAACTTAAGGTTTATATGAGCTCAACAGTGGAAACTATTTTAATATATACAATTGCAGCAGGTTTATTATCTATTGTTTACGGATTTTTAACTGGAAAAAATATTCTTAATTCAAGTTCAGGAAACGCAAAAATGCAAGAAATTGCATCTGCTATTCAAATTGGTGCGAAAGCATACTTAGCAAGGCAATATAAAACTATTGCTATTGTTGGTGTAGTTGTTTTAGTTGTTGTTAGTATTGCATTTAGTCCCTTGGTTGGTTTGGGTTATTTAATTGGATCAGCCTTATCAGGTATTGCTGGTTATGTTGGCATGTTAGTTTCAGTAGAAGCAAATGTAAGAACTGCTGAAGCATCAAGAAAGGGATTGGCTCAAGGTCTTTCTGTAGCATTTAAATCAGGTGCTGTGACTGGAATGTTGGTAGCTGGTTTAGCCTTACTGGCTATTGCAGTTTATTATTATTTATTAATTAAGTTTGATATTGAGGAAAGAGAAATAGTTAATGCTCTTGTTGCACTTGGTTTTGGAGCCTCTTTAATATCTATATTTGCAAGACTAGGTGGTGGAATTTTTACAAAAGGCGCTGATGTAGGAGCTGATTTAGTTGGAAAAGTTGAAGCGGGTATTCCAGAGGATGATCCAAGAAATCCAGCAGTAATTGCAGATAATGTTGGAGATAATGTTGGTGATTGTGCTGGGATGGCTGCAGATTTATTTGAAACTTATGCTGTAACCATTGTTGCAACAATGGTTTTATCTTCAATTTTTTTTGTTGGAGATTTAAATATGATGATTTACCCTCTAACTATTGGTGCAGCATGTTTAATAACATCAATTATTGGAACATTTTTTGTAAAGCTTGGAAACACCAATAATGTAATGAATGCTCTATATAAGGGTTTCATCGTGTCAGCTGTAGCTTCTTTGTTTATACTTTGGCCAGTAACAGATTACGTTATAGGATTTGCAAATGAATATACAATTAATGATAAAACTTTTAACGGAAAAGATCTTTATTATTGTGGAGTAATCGGTCTTCTAATCACAGGTTTATTAATTTGGATAACAGAATATTATACTGGAACAGGTTATAGACCCGTCAAATCTGTTGCTTTATCATCAACAACTGGGCATGGAACTAATGTGATCCAAGGACTAGCTGTATCCATGGAGGCAACTGCAATTCCAGCATTGATAATCGTTGCCGGCATCTTAGTAACTAATTCTATTGCAGGTCTTTTTGGAATTGCTATAGCGGTTACCACAATGTTAGCTTTAGCAGGTATGGTTGTAGCCTTAGACGCATACGGTCCTGTGACTGATAATGCTGGAGGAATAGCAGAAATGTCCAATTTAGATAAAAAAGTAAGAAAAACAACTGATGCTTTAGATGCTGTCGGTAATACAACTAAAGCAGTCACCAAAGGATATGCAATTGGTTCAGCTGGCTTGGGTGCTTTAGTTTTATTTGCAGCTTATACTGAGGATATTAAACATTTTTCTAAAGAGGCGGGATCAGCCCTAGAAGGTATTGTGGTTACTTTTGATTTATCAAACCCCTATGTTGTTGTGGGATTATTAATTGGTGGAATGTTACCTTATTTATTTGGTTCAATGGGAATGCAAGCAGTTGGAAGAGCAGGAGGTGCTGTAGTTGTTGAGGTAAGAAGACAATTTAAAAAATATCCAGGTATTATGAAAAAGAAGCAAAAACCAGATTATGCTAAGTTAGTTGATCTTTTAACTGTTGCAGCGATTAAAGAAATGATTATCCCATCATTATTACCTGTACTTTCACCTGTAGTATTATATTTCATAATATTCTCTATAGGCGGTCAAGTTGCTGCGCTTGCTTCTGTTGGAGCTATGTTATTGGGTGTAATCATAACTGGACTTTTTGTTGCAGTTTCAATGACTGCTGGTGGTGGTGCCTGGGACAATGCAAAAAAATATATTGAAGATGGAAATCATGGTGGTAAAGGATCAGAGGCACATAAAGCAGCTGTAACAGGCGACACTGTTGGAGATCCTTACAAAGATACAGCAGGTCCAGCTGTAAATCCTATGATTAAGATTACCAACATAGTAGCATTATTATTATTGGCTGTTATAGCTGGTTAAATTATTTGCCTGTTATCGACCCTCTTTTTTTTCCAAGAGGGTCATTTATTTTGGATCTTACACCAGACAAAGTTTTATAAATAAAAGATTGTTTTCCTATAGCTACATCTGTTTTCTTTTTAGAAAAATTCATCTTATTAATATCGTTCTTATTAAAAAATTTCTTATTAACCAACATACCTCTTCCATTTATTTCTAATAGCAAAA
>CACHCA010000023.1 GCA_902578265.1 uncultured Pelagibacteraceae bacterium | reverse complement strand
AATAATTTGTGATCTCTTGGTCTTACCACTTTAGATGTGTTAAATTTAGAATTAACAGTTAAAAAATAATCTTTACCAGGTCTTTTTTTTTTAAGAAAATTTTTAAACCACAAACCTCTAGCTGACGAGTGATTAATTACAATATCGGCCATCACATGACTAGATTTTGAAATTTTTTTTATGTCGGACCAACTACCTATTCTTCTTTCAATTTTATAATGATCTTTTACAGCAAAACCACTATCACTACTGGAAGGATAGAAAGGTAAAAAATGAATAGCATTAAAGTATTTTTTTAAATTTTTCTTAAAAAAATTTTGAAAAACTTGAAAAGAACTTTTTTGATTTGAATTAATGTTATCTCCATAACATATTACTAATGAAGTTTTTTCTGAGATAGTAAGTTTTTTTTTTGGGTTTTTTTGATTAAATTTTTTGATTATTTGTATTATTTGATCTTTTAAATGATCAATATCTCTTTCATTTAAAGAGGGTTTGTAAATAGTTCTTAGTATAGAACTAATTTTTTTTTGGTTTTTCTGAAATAGCATTAAGAATGTTTTTTATTATCATCATTAACTACTTTTTCAAGTCTTCCAAGAAAATCTGGTATGGCACTTTTTACTCTGCTCCACGTTGGTATAAAAGGAGTATCCATGGGATTTTGGATAAATGCTTCTCCAGCTTTCATTATATTTATTGCAAATAACTCAACAGCTTTTTCTTCTGTATGCGAGTCTAACTCTAGACCATTCATTGCTGCATCACTTCTATAAATATCAATTAGATCAAGAGCAGATCTATAATATGTCGCTTTTAATGATCTAAATTTTTCTCTACTAAAGGTGTTACCTTGAGTAGCTAATTTTTTAATGAATGTTTTAATTATATCAATAGACATTCTGGATAATCCTTTAGTTTCGTCATCTAAAGATAGAACTTGATGTTTATGATCGTAGGTATCAGCTAAGTCAACCTGGCAAATATTTTGTGGTGAGAAACTTCTTTGCATTTCAGATAAAATTCCTACTTCAATTCCCCAGTCAGACGATATCCTTAACTCTGGTAAAACATTTCGTCTAAATGAAAACTCTCCAGCCAAAGGGTATTTAAAAGATTTCATAAAGTTTAAGTAATCACTTTTACCAATCGTTTTCTCTAAAGCTGTTAATAACGGGAAAACAAGTAATCTTGCAACTCTGCCATTCATCTTGTTATTGGCCACCCTTGGATAATATCCCTTACAAAACTCAAAGTTAAAAAGAGGATTTACAACTGGATAAAAAAGTTTTGCAAGCATTCTTCTATCGTAAGTTTTGATATCACAATCATGCAAAGCAACTGAACGAGCACTGTCTCTTGCAATACACATGCCAATGCAATACCAAACATTCCGTCCTTTTCCTAGCTCACTAGGAGCAAGATTATTTTTCTTTAACTCTTGATCAAGTTTTTTTAATGCTGGACCGTCATTCCAAAGGATAGAAAAGGGGATTTTTAATTTTTTAAAAAATTTCCAAGCTTTTTTTGCTTGAGCTTCATTTGCTTTATCTAATCCAATAATTATGTGATCTAAATATTTGGTTTTACTTATTTCATCAACAATTTTTGGTAAAGCTTCTCCCTCCAATTCAGAATAAAGACATGGTAAAATTAATTCCATTTTTCTTTGTTTGGAAAATTTTAGTAATTCATTTTCTATGACTGATGTGGACTTAGTTCCAAAGTCATGCAAAGTAGAGATTATTCCATTTTGTGAAAAGTCACCCATGGCGGTTTTTTTATCCTAATAACCCAATTTAAGTAGTGCCGTTTTGATCACATCAGCCCAGCCTTCAGGTGATGGCTTGTTTGAAAATATAAGATTATCAATGTTTATTTGATCTTGAATAAATTGATCATTGAATACTAAACAAGGTATGTCACAACTTTTTAACATATCTAAATCATTATAATTGTCGCCAACTGCAATGGTCTTAATTTTATCCTCAGTTTTTTTTAAAATTTTTATAACTCTATTCATGGATTTAACTTTATTAATATTATCACAAAGGTTTAAAACACGCCCACCTTCTTGAAGCGTTAATGAATTAGAATTTAAAATTTTTAATAATTTATTTTTCTCATTTTTGTCTCCTTTAAATAAAAAAGGTAAAGTATACTTTCTATTTAAAGCATCTTTGAGTTTCACATCCTTTTGTCCTAAAATATTTTCTTGCTCTTTTTTACTCATTTTTGAAATTTGAAAACATTTTTCTTTCAATTTTTCAGGAACTTTATTTTCAAAAATCTTAATTAGTTCTTCTTTCTCTCGGCTAAGGACAAGTTTATCTGGAAAATTAGAGGTTATTAAATTTAATCCATGAATAGATGATCCATTTTCTGATATAAAAGGTAGATTTACTCCGAGCTCTTCATTGAATTTTTTAATTTCTTTTTCTGTTTTGCTAGAATTTGGAATAATAATCACACCTTTATTTACAAGACTTTTTATATAATCTTTGATGCTATCAAATTCAAAAGTATCTCTGTGCAAAAGAGATCCATCTAAATCAGTAAAAATTACGATTGTAAGTTTTTTTTTCATTATTCATATTACTATAAATAATAGAAAATTTTTATCGAGTAAGAAGCAATGGTTTATTGTCTTTTTTTACTTTTTCTTTATTTTTTTGGT
>CACHCA010000022.1 GCA_902578265.1 uncultured Pelagibacteraceae bacterium | reverse complement strand
GGAAAAGTAATCCATGAAACATTAGATGGTATGGGTTTTAATTCTGTCAATGAAGTTAGACAAGGAAAATATTTTGAAATTGATGTTAAAGAAAATGATCCAAAAAAAGCTAAAGATCTAGTGGAAGATATGTGCAAAAAACTTTTAGCTAATCTTGTTATTGAAAACTACAAAATTATTAAGACACAATAATTAATGAAATCATCGGTTATAACCTTTCCTGGTTCAAATTGTGATCGAGACATGGATGTAGCTCTTACAAAATTTGGATTTAAAAACAAAATGGTTTGGCATAATGATCAAGAATTGCCCAAAAGTGATTTAATTGTTTTGCCTGGTGGTTTCTCTTACGGTGACTATTTACGTTGTGGCAGCATGGCCTCAAAATCAAAAATAATGAATTCTGTAATTAATTTTGCAAAATCTGGTGGATTGGTAATGGGAATTTGTAATGGTTTTCAAATTTTGGTTGAGGCTGGTTTGGTACCAGGAGTATTATTAAGAAATAAATATCTTCAGTTTATTTGTAAAAATGTCCATGTAAAAGTTGACAACAAAGAGAATACTTTTTTTAAAAATCTAGATAAAAAAGTTTTGGAGTTTCACATAGCCCATAATGAGGGTAACTATTTTTGTACAAATGATCAACTCAAAGAGATTGAAGATAATAATCAAATAGCAATTTATTATTGTGATCTAAATGGCAATACAAATGATCAAATAAATCCTAATGGTTCAATAAAAAATATTGCAGGTATTTTTAACAAAGAAAAAAACGTTTTAGGCATGATGCCCCATCCTGAAAGAATGATAGATGAAAGTTTATCTGGAGAAGATGGATCTATTTTTTTTAAAAATCTTTTAAATAATATTAAATAATGCTTGTTGACGAAAAAATTGCAATTGAACATGGTTTAAAAACAGATGAGTATAAAAAGATTTGTAAGTTATTAAAAAGAACACCTAATATCACTGAGTTAGGTATATTTTCTGCGATGTGGAATGAGCATTGCTCCTATAAATCTTCCCGAATTCATTTAAAAAAATTACACACTAAAGGAAAAAAAGTAATTCAAGGACCAGGGGAGAATGCTGGAGTTATTGATATTGAAGATGGAGATGCAATAGTTTTTAAAATCGAAAGTCATAATCATCCATCATTTATTGAGCCTTATCAGGGAGCAGCAACAGGAGTTGGTGGAATTATGCGAGATGTTTTTACAATGGGTGCAAGACCCATTGCTAATTTAAATTCAATCCATTTTGGTTCAACTCAAAATAAAAAAACAAAAAATTTATTAAGAGGTGTTGTTCATGGAATTGGTGGTTATGGAAACTGTATGGGTGTACCTACTATAGCAGGACAAACATCTTTTGATAGGTCATATAATGGAAATATCTTAGTGAATGCGATGACTTTAGGATTAGTTAAAAAAGATAAGATATTTTATTCCAAGGCAGCTGGTTTAAATAAACCAGTTATATATGTTGGATCAAAAACGGGTAGAGATGGAATTCATGGAGCAAGTATGGCCTCTGCAAGTTTTGATGAAAAAATAGAGGAAAAAAAACCAACTGTGCAAGTTGGAGATCCTTTTACTGAAAAACTTTTATTAGAGGCATGTTTAGAATTAATGTCAGGAGACTCAATTATTGCAATTCAAGATATGGGAGCTGCAGGATTAACCTCTTCAAGTATTGAAATGGCATCAAAGGGAAATTTGGGTATTGAAATTAACCTAAACAAAGTTCCATGTAGAGAAACCAAAATGACCCCTTACGAAATTATGTTATCAGAAAGCCAGGAGAGAATGCTTATAGTCCTTGAGAGTGGTAAAGAGGAAATAGCCAAAAAAATATTTGATAAATGGAATTTAGATTTTGCTGTAATTGGAAAAACAACCAATACAAAAAATATTGAATTATTTTTTGATAACAAACAAGTAGCTAATATTCCAGTTAATACATTAGTTGAAAACTCCCCAATGTATGATCGAAAATGGAAAAAATCAAAATTACCAAAAAAAAATAAGATAGATAAAACAATATTTAAAAATCTTAAAATCAAAGACACTTTAAAAAAAATCTTATCCAGCCCAAATGTTTGTAGCAAAGAATGGATTTGGCAACAATATGATCACACAGTCATGGGTGATACTATACAAAAACCAGGTGGAGATTCAGGCGTAGTAAGAGTTCACAAAACAGATAAAGCTATAGCTGCTACGGTTGACTCATCTGCAACTTATTGTTGGGCACATCCACTCACAGGGGGAAAGCAAGTCGTTTGTGAAACTTGGAGAAATTTAATCTCAGTAGGTGCTAAACCTATAGCAGTTACGAACTGTTTAAATTTTGGAAGCCCAGAAAAAGAGGAAAATATGGGTGAGTTTGTCGAATGTGTTCAAGGTATCAGTGAAGCATGTAAATATTTAGATTATCCCGTTGTCTCAGGAAATGTATCTTTTTACAACGAAACTAAAGACATAGGTATTAAACCAACTCCTACAATAGGAGGCGTGGGTTTAATTAAAGATTACAAAAAAATGATCACAATGAATTTTAAGGAAATCGAAAATATCGTATTAGTGATTGGTAAAACAGAGGGTCATATAGATCAAAGTTTATTATCAAGATTAATATTAAATGAAAATAATGGACCTCCACCCGAAGTAAATTTATTTAATGAAAAAAATAATGGTCTGACTTTACTAAATTTGATTGAGAAAAATTTTATTAAAAGTGCCCATGATGTGTCTCTTGGTGGAATAATCACAGCGATAAGCAAAATGTGTATACAAGGTAATAAAGGTATACAATTTAAAAAGCCAAAATTTTTGATTAATGAAATTGAATACTTTTTTGCTGAAGATCAAGGAAGATATTTAATTGAAATTAATCCAAAAGATTTTAAAGAAGTTTCAAAGATTTTAGATAAAAAATCATTGATAAAAATATGATAATTGATCAAACGACGAAACTAACAATTGACGAATTAAAATCATATAATACTAATTGGCTTAAGAGTTATATGGATTAATTATGGCAATGGATTTAAAAGATATTGAAAAGTTCATTAAAGAGGCAATGCCAGATGCTTCAATTGAAATACAGGATTTAGCTGGTGATGGTAATCATTATTCTGCTACTGTTACATCATCTCAATTTGTTGGAAAAAGTAAAATTGAACAACACAAAATGGTTTATAATTCATTAAAAGGCAGAATGGGTAATGAGTTACATGCCTTAGCTATTAAAACAAAGGAACATTAATGGACGAAAAAATAAAAAATGTAATTGAAAATCATATCGATAATAATGAAGTGTGTTTATTTATGAAGGGTACTCCAGATGCTCCACAGTGTGGATTTTCAATGGCAGTATCAAATATCCTGAAAATTTTAGAGGTAAACTATAAAAGCGTAAATGTTCTTGAAGATCAATCAATTAGGGAAGGAATAAAAGTTTTTAGTGATTGGCCTACAA
>CACHCA010000021.1 GCA_902578265.1 uncultured Pelagibacteraceae bacterium | reverse complement strand
TTGATAAGCAAAAACTGGGATTTTAAATTTATTTTTTATTGATTTGATAATATCAAGATAGGGTAACCCAGGTTTTACCATGACCATATCTGCACCCTCTTTTATATCTAAAGCCACCTCTCTTATTGCTTCATCATAATTCCTGAAATCCATTTGATATGTTTTTTTATCTCCTTTTAAGGCAACCTTAGATCCAACAGCATCTCTAAAAGGGCCATAAAAGTTAGAGGCATATTTAACCGCGTAAGAAAGAATTTGAGTATTTTTGAAATTTTCTTTGTCAAGAGCTTTTCTAATCTTACCAATTCGTCCATCCATCATATCTGATGGTGCTAACACATCACATCCCATTTGAGCTTGTAATAAAGATTGCTGAATTAAGATCTCTATAGTTTCGTCATTCATTATATTGTTTGATTTGAGAATTCCATCATGACCATGTTTTGTGTAAGGATCCAGAGCTACATCACACATTATTCCAATTTTGTTTTTGTATCTTTTTTTAATGTATTTTATAGCTTTACATACTAAATTATCTTCATTTAGAGCTTCACTTCCTAAATCATCTTTTAATTTAGGTGATGTATAAGGAAATAAAGCAACCATAGGTATCTGATTTTTAATAGCTCGATCTAAGATTATTCCCAATTTATTAATAGAATATCTATATACACCTGGCATAGATTTTATTGGTTGGGTCTTGTTTTTGCCCTCAATCAAAAATATAGGAAGTATAAAGTCATTTGATGATAAATTGTTTTCTGAGACAAGTCTTCTTGACCAGCTGTTTTTTCTATTTCTTCTTAGTCTCAAACTAGGATATTTTCCTGTAATCATATTTAATTTTATTTTAAAAATGCGACAAATGTAATATACACATATATATTAAAAAAGGTACAAAGCAATCACGATGACAGTTGAAAATACAAAGATAATAAATCTAAATATAAAAAAAGATGAACGAGTTTTAGATTTTAGCGACTTCCAAAAACAAGAAATAAAATTTGACATCTCAAAACTTCAAGAAGCGTATAATCAAATTATTCAGACTAAAAAGTTTGAGGACGCTGGTGTTACCCATTTTGGTGCTATATCTTTGACGCAAATTCCTGGTGATCCAGATTCTATCAAAGGAAATAAAGCAAGAGGTCTTTATTGGACTAAACCTGACAGATCTGGCAAAGAAGTAATGAGGGAAGGAGCAATAAATGAATCTGCATATAGTGAATTTGTTAAAGATTACGATAATACTTACTTTAAACATGTGTATGATGTTTTGTCCTCAAAGTATAAATTAGGTAGGATGAGAATTTTACTTAAGGAACCTCGATCAACTCTAAGTTGGCATAGAGACCCAGAGCCTAGATTGCATATACCTATAATCACGAACCCTGGTTGTATTATGGTTATAGATAATGTAGCTAAACACATGCCAGCAGATGGATCGGTTTGGATTACAAATAATACAAAATATCATAACGCCTTTAATGGTGGTGAAGAAAATAGAATACATCTTGTTGCATGTGTTTTAGATTACAAGTTCAACTAATTTGAAAAAAATTTTTATTTCCTCAGATCACGCCGGATTTAAATTAAAAGAAGACATAAAAAAACACTTTAAAAGTTTAAAATTAAATTTTAATGATCTTGGACCTGTAAATGATAATAGTGTTGATTATCCTGATTACGCACATAAATTAGCAAAAAAAGTCAAAATAAGTAGAAATAATGTTGGAATCCTAGTATGTGGCTCTGGTACAGGAATGAATATTGCGGCAAATAAGCATAAAAATATACGTGCAGCTCAGTGTTTTAACGCAAAATCTACCAAATTATCCAGATTGCATAATGATGCAAACATCATTACATTAGGATCTAAATTAATTAGTAAAAAAAAAGCTTTCAAATTTATAAAAATTTTTTTAAATACTAAATTTGACGGTGGTAGACACTTAAGAAGGGTTAAAAAAATTTAATTATGTCTAGCGAAAAGAGTTATTTAAATGATAGCTATAAAAGTTTTTTTGAGGATGGTTTATCCGTAAAAGATCCTGAGCTATATAAAGCAATTAAAGACGAACTAATTAGACAGCAACAGCATATTGAGTTAATTGCTTCAGAAAACATAGTTTCTCAAGCTGTCTTGGAAGCCCAAGGTTCAGTATTAACAAACAAATATGCAGAAGGTTATCCAGGTAAGCGTTATTATAACGGTTGTGAACATGTTGATGTCGCAGAAAATCTTGCAAATGAAAGATTAAAAAAATTATTTAATTGTAAATTTGCAAATTCTCAACCTCACTCAGGTGCACAAGCTAATGGTGCTGTATTTTTAGCTTTATTAAGTCCAGGTGATACATTTATGGGAATGAGTTTAAATTCTGGCGGACATATAACTCACGGTTTAAAAATTTCAATGTCAGGTAAATGGTTTAATGCAATTAGTTATGACGTTGATAAAAAATCTGAACTCATAGACTATGATAATGTTGAAAAACTTGCTTTAGAACATAAACCGAAATTAATTATAGCTGGTGGAAGTGCTTACTCAAGAGTAATAGATTTTAAAAGATTTAGGGAAATTGCTGATAAAGTTGGTGCTTATCTTATGGTTGATATGGCACATTTTTCTGGCTTAGTTGCAGGAAAAGGATATCCAAACCCATGTGATCATGCTCATGTTGTTACATCAACAACACATAAAGTTTTTAGAAGTGCAAGAGGTGGAATAATTTTAACTAATCATGAAGATCTTGCGAAAAAATTTAACACTGCAGTTTTTCCAGGATATCAAGGTGGTCCTTTAATGCATGTTATCGCAGCTAAAGCCGCAGGTTTTCTAGAAGCTCTACAACCAGAATTTAAAGATTACATAAAGTCAGTCCTAGCGAATGCAAAAATGTTAGCTGAAACTTTAAAAAATAATGGTTTTAAAATTTATTCTAACGGAACTGATACACATTTAATGTTGGTAGATTTGAGACCTTACAATGTTAAAGGTAATTTTGCTGCTGAAAGTCTTTCAAGAGCAAATATCACTTGTAATAAAAATGGAATTCCTTTTGATACTGAGAAACCAATGATTACCTCAGGTATAAGATTGGGAACTCAAGCAGCTACAACCCGTGGCTTTGGTTTAAATGAATTTAAAACTGTTGGTGAATTAATTACAAAAACATTAAAAGGTTTATCCGAAAATCCAAACGATAACAGCAAAGTAGAAAACGAAGTTAAAAATGAGGTTATTTCTTTAACTTCATCATTTCCGATATATAAGAACTTGTAGTAAATGATTTGTCCTTGTGCAAAAAAAGGTGAAACCTCGGTTGTGGATTCACGTCCAACCGAAGATGGCACTGCTATTCGTAGAAGGCGATTATGTGTTTGCGGTGAAAGATTTACGACTTTTGAAAGAATTCAACATAGGGAATTAATGGTAATTAAAAAAAGTGGTCGAAAATCATCCTTTGATAGAGATAAACTTGCAAAATCAATTTATATAGCTTTAAAAAAAAGGCCATTAGATACGGAAACAGTTGAAAAATTTATTAGTAAAATCTCAAGATCAGTTGAGGATCTTGGACAGAATGAAATTTCATCTAATACTATAGGTACTATGGTTATGGACGGATTAAAAGAACTAGATCCTGTTGCTTATGTAAGATTTGCATCTGTGTACAGAAATTTTAGAGAAGAAAAAGATTTTGTACAATTCGTGGACAAGCTTGATGTCTACAAAAAAAGATAAATTTTCAATTAAAGATAAATTATATATGGAGATAGCCTTAAAACTGGCTATATCTCGATACGGTCATACAGGACCAAATCCTTCTGTTGGATGCGTGATTGTTAAACACGATAAGATTATTTCTATTGGTCAAACATCAATAAATGGAAGACCTCATGCGGAGTTTAATGCAATTAAAAATTCAATAGAGAATTTGGATGGATCAAAAATGTATGTTACCTTGGAACCATGTTGTCATCATGGTTTGACACCACCGTGTACAAACCTAATTATGAAATCTAAAATTTCTGAAGTAATTTATTCAGTTTCTGATATAGATATTAGAGTTAAAAATAAAAGTTATAGAATTTTAAAATCAAAAAAAATTAAAGTAAGAAAAGGGCTTCTAGAGAAAAAAGTTAAAAATTTTTATTCATCATATTTTTTTAATAGAAAGAAAAAATTACCATACGTTACTGGCAAAATAGCCGTTTCCAAAAATAATCTAATTTATAGTAAATTAGATAAAAAGATTACAAACACTAAGGCTGATAAATTTACCCATCTTTTGAGATATAAAAATGACTCATTAATGATTTCAT
>CACHCA010000020.1 GCA_902578265.1 uncultured Pelagibacteraceae bacterium | reverse complement strand
GATATCAACGATCCTGTCTCCTTTGAATGTTCTAAAATTAATTCTTTTAAATAACTTGTCCAATAATCTGTCTCAACATTTTGCCAAACAACTGAGTCTGG
Source organism: uncultured Pelagibacteraceae bacterium (assembly GCA_902578265.1). Lineage (GTDB taxonomy): Bacteria > Pseudomonadota > Alphaproteobacteria > Pelagibacterales > Pelagibacteraceae > Pelagibacter. The sequence continues at coordinate 4,660 of CACHCA010000020.1, read as the reverse complement.
ATTTACTTTTTTTTCAAACTCATTAGATTTATCATAGATAAATGCCATACCTCCAGTCATGCCGGCTGCAAAGTTGTCACCGACATTTCCTAAAATGACCACTGTTCCTCCAGTCATATACTCACAACCATTTGAGTCACAACCCTCAATAACTGTAGTTGCACCAGAATTTCTTACAGCAAATCTATCGCCTGCTTGACCCGCAGCAAAAAGTTTACCTGAAGTAGCTCCATACAGAACTGTATTTCCTATGATTGTATTTTCATTAGAGATTAAATTACTTTCATCCGAAAGTTTTATCGAGATTGTAGCGCCTGACAATCCCTTGCCGACATAATCATTTGCATCACCTTTAAGATTTAATTTTAGTCCTTTTGATGAAAAAGCACCAAATGACTGACCCGCAGAGCCTTTGAAATTTAATGTAAGAAAATTTTCGTCAAGTTTTTCGTAACCATACTTTTTGTAAAGATGATGTGAAATTCTTGTACCAACTGCCCTGTTTGTATTTTTGATAATAAATTCTTTCTCAACTTTTTCTGAATTATCTAAAGATTTTTCTATTTCTGGCCAAATTTCCTGGTCTAATGTTTCTGGTACTTTATTGATCTCCAACGACTCGCAGTATCTTTTATTGTTCCCTGGGTCTGCCTGAACAAATAACGGATTTAAATCCAAATCATCTAAATTTGGTGAAGCTTTATTAACTTGCATTAATAAATCAGTTCTTCCAATAATATCATTTAATGATTTAAAACCTAATTCGGCTAAAATTTCTCTTACTTCAGATGCAATAAAAGTGAATAAATTTACAATCTTGTCTGGAGTACCGGTAAATTTTTCTCTTAATTTTTCATCTTGTGTACAAACACCTACTGGACAAGTATTTGAGTGGCACTGTCTTACCATTATACATCCCATTGCCACTAGAGCTGTTGTAGCAACTCCATATTCTTCTGCTCCCATCATTGCAGCAATAACAACATCTCTTCCAGTTTTAATACCACCATCAGTTCTCAATGTAACTTTGTGTCTTAAGTTGTTTAATGTTAAAACCTGATTTGCCTCAGTGAGACCCATTTCCCAAGGTATTCCAACATATTTGACACTTGTTTGAGGAGTTGCGCCTGTTCCTCCATTATGACCCGAAATTAAAATAATATCTGCTTTCGCTTTAGCTACACCTGCAGCGATGGTTCCGATTCCTGATGATGCGACTAACTTAACGCCAACTCGTGCTTTTGGATTTGTTTGCTTCAAATCATAAATCAGTTGTGCCAAATCTTCTATCGAGTAAATATCGTGGTGTGGAGGTGGAGAAATTAGTGTTACTCCTGGTGTGGAATGTCGTAGTCTTGCAATTTCCTTTGTTACTTTAAAGCCAGGTAACTGACCTCCTTCCCCTGGTTTAGCGCCTTGTGCCATTTTGATTTCTATTTCATTACAATTATTCAAATAATTTACAGTCACACCAAATCTAGCAGATGCAATTTGTTTAACTCTAGAATTTGCACTATCACCACTATCCATCACTTTAAATCTTTCTGCATCTTCTCCACCTTCACCACTACAAGAAGCTCCTTTAATTCTATTCATCCCAATAGCGAGTGTTTCATGCGCTTCTTTAGATAAAGCACCGTGGGACATGCTTCCACTACCAAATCTTTTTAATATTTTTTCTATTGGTTCAACTTCTGATAAGTTAATTGATGGGCTCAATTTTTTTTTTCTAAAATCAACTAGATCCCTCAAATTTATTGGTGGTAAATTATATATACCATCAGCATATTTCTTATATGCTTCATATGAATTTGAGCCTACAGCACTTTGTAATAAATGAATTAGCTTTCCTTGATATTGATGCGTTTCTCCGTTTTTCCTATATCTATAAATACCTCCAATTGGCAATATAGTTTCTGTACTTTCAAATGCTTCTTTATGAATTTCTCTTATTTTTTTTTCAATTCCAACTAAACCAATACCTGAAATTTTCGAGGTAACTCCAGGGAAGTATTCATTTACAACTGTTCTGCTCAATCCTACTGTCTCAAAATTACATCCACCTCTGTAAGAACTTAAAACTGAAATCCCCATTTTTGACATTATCTTCAATAAACCCGCATTAACTGAATTAATGTAGCGTTGTACACACTGATCAAAACTAAATTGGCCAAAAAGTTTTTTTTCATATCTTTGATATAAACTATCAAAAGCCAGATATGGATTTACTGTAGTTGCTCCAACTCCAATTAATGTTGCAAACGAATGAGTATCTATAGCCTCTCCAGACTGAACATTTATAGAAACATAACCTCTTAATTTTTTTTGTATCAAAAATGTGTTTATGGCTCCGACACATAATAACATAGGCATCGGTAATCTTTCAGATGAGAGACTTTTGTCACTCAAAATCAGTTGGGTAATGCCTTGTCTTACTGCAATTTCAGACTCTTTTTGAATCCTGTTAATAGAATTTTCTAAATTATCATCTTGTGAAAATGAACAATCAATAGTAACTGAATTTTTACCAAAAAAATTAGTGAACTTATTAAATTGTGAATTTGATAGAATAGGGCTATTTAAAACATAAATATTCTCTTTAGTTAAAGTATCAAAATCAAGAATATTACCTAAATTTCCAAACCTAGTTTTTAAACTCATCACTTTATTTTCTCTTAAAGAGTCAATTGGCGGATTAGTTACTTGGCTAAAATTTTGTCTAAAAAAATGGTAAAGTGGTCTATACTTATCAGATAACACTGCTAAAGGGGTATCATCACCCATGGAACCTGTTGCTTCTTTTGCATCTTCTGCCATTGGATGTAAGATAAGTTCTAGATCCTCTAAACTTATTCCGAAAGTATATTGTCTTCTCCTTAAGCTTTCGCCATCAAAATTATGTTTTTCATTGGAAATTGATAATTTTTCATCTAAATCAACTATTTGAGAATTGAAGTGTTTAAATTCTTTAGCCAAATAATCTTTTATTTGACTATTAGAAAAAACTTTACCTTTTTCAATTCTAACCCCAATAATTTCACCAGGACCAAGTCTTCCTTTGGTCAAAATTTTTTTTTCATTTAAATCAATCATTCCTGTTTCTGAGCCTGCGAAGATCATTTTGTCTTTTGTAATGGCATATCTCAAAGGCCTAAGACCATTTCTATCATTTGCAGCTATAACCCATTCATTGTCTGTAGCAGCAATAGCAGCAGGTCCATCCCATGGTTCCATTGTGCTATTTAGAAAATTAAATAATTGCTGATGACTTTTTGATAATGTCTTATTTTTTTTTGACCATGCATCCGGTACCAGCATTAATTTAGCTAATGGTGCAGATTGGCCTGATTTATTTAATAATTCAAATACATTATCTAAAGCTGCAGAGTCAGAGACACCTTTTTGGATTACTGGTTTTAAATTTTCTATGTCCTCGAAAAGTGGGCTACTCATTTCTTGTTCGTGAACTTTCATCCAGTTTTTATTACCTTTATAAGTATTTATCTCACCATTGTGCGCTATGGCCCTAAATGGTTGAGCTAAGCTCCAGCTCGGTGCGGTGTTTGTTGAAAATCTTTGATGAAAAATTGCATATCTTGAAATAAATCTTGAATCTCTAAGATCTAAATAAAAGTCAGATAAAGACTCTGCTAAATATAGCCCTTTATAAATTATAGATTTTGAACTAATTGAACAAATATAAAAATTATTCAATGAGGCATCAAAAGCTTTATTTTCAATTCTCTTTCTTATTTCATAAATTTTTCTCTCTAAGTTTTTATCTAATAAATTTGGATCATTAGGTTTAAAAAGAACTTGTATGATTTCTGGCATGGTTTGAAGGGCTTTTTCCCCTAAAACTTTTGAATTTACTGGTACTTGTCGCCAACCATATATACTAAAATTATTTTTAGTTAGTTCACTCTCAACTATTGTTTTGCAACTCTCTTGCGCTGAATAGTCATTTCTAGGTAAAAAAATCATTCCTACACAGATTTCAGAATTATCATAATCGTGTCCGGTAACTTGTATTTTTTCTATAAAAAAGTCTTTCGGAATTTCAACATGTATTCCGGCTCCATCACCCGTTTTACCATCTGCATCAACGGCACCTCTGTGCCAAACTGCTTTTAAAGCTTCAATTCCATACTCAACTATAGCCCTAGATTTTTTTCCTTCTGTAGATGCAATTAAACCAACACCACAAGCATCGTGTTCCATCTCTTTTGAATAAACATGATTTTTTGTGAGTAACTCTAAATTTTTTTTATAATTTTCCATTAAGCTACTTTTGTTTTTTTTAATTGCATATTTTCTAAATATGTTTTCATAGAAGAAGCTGCATCTCTCCCATCTTTGATTGCCCATACTACTAACGACGCTCCTCTTACAATATCTCCTGCAGCAAAAACACCTTTTAGATTTGTTTCCATCGTATTGAAATCAGTTTTAATTGTTCCCCATTTTGTTACTTGTAACTCTTGTGCATCAAATAATAATGGTAAATTTTCTGGATCAAATCCAAGAGCTTTGATTACCATATCGGCTTTCACCATAAATTCTGAACCTTCTTTAATTTCTGGTTTTCGTCTTCCTGATTCATCTGGTTCACCTAATTCAATTTGATTAACAACTAAATTTTCGATTTTATTTTTTCCCT
>CACHCA010000019.1 GCA_902578265.1 uncultured Pelagibacteraceae bacterium | reverse complement strand
CCAAATCAGCTGATAATAATTCTTGATCAAATGATCTCATCTCACCTAGTTGCATCTTATCTCTTATAAATTCTACCAGAGATTGTTTTTTAATTCCGTCTATTTGTAAGTTTTCAATAATTGGATTTTCCTCTACTTTTAAAAATAGAATTTTATTTTCAAAATTTAAAATTATATTTCTAAAAAAGTTTGTTTTATAAAGATTTTTAATCGCATTATCTAACTTAGACTTTGTAACTTCCTCATTTAAATTGAGATCTGAAAAAATAATAATTGTTTCATCAGATATTCTTTTGTTTCCCGAAATTTCAAATTTTTCAATTATTTCAGAATTTACAGACGTCGATAAGAAAAAAAATAACGTTACTATTTTTATTAAAAACTTTGTCATAAATAGACGCTTTATATACCTAAAGTCTCTAATTTTAAATGAACATAATCTCTTAAATTATATATCTCTTTTAAGTTTTTTGGCTTAATTTTCTTAAATTTTTGAAATTCTTTTAAATTTGAAATTTTAAGAATCAATTTAATGAGTTTTTGAAAATTAATTCTTTTTTCTAAAAATTTATAAACTAAATAATCATTAATTGTTATTAAAACAGTTTCGAATAAAGATGAATTTTTTGGTAATTTATTTATTAATCTAACTAATGGAAATTTATTCTCCTCTACTTTTTTAAGATTTAGATTATTCAAAGTAGTGAAATTTAAGGGACTATTTTTAAAACTTTTATTAGTTTGATAATAAATAGAATTATAAATTGGTATTTTCATATCTGGCTCATGTATAAGAAATTTAGTTAAACCATTTTTAAATTTGATAATCGCATGAACATATGATTTTGGATGAGTTAGTATTGAGATATTCTTATAGTTTATATTAAAAATATTTTTTGCCTCAATTACCTCAAAAACTTTATTCATTAAGGTAGCAGAATCAATTGTTATTTTTTTTCCCATGCTCCAATTTGGATGTTTAAGAGCATCATTTAATTTTATTTTTCCAAAATGACTCTTTGGTAAATTAATGAATGGACCACCAGAGGCAGTTATATAAATTTTTTCAATTTTATTTGTACTTTTGTTATCTAAAAGAGAAAAGATTGAAAAATGTTCTGAGTCGACAGGAATAAATTTTGTCTTATTTTTTTTTAGCTCTTTATCAATTATTGGCCATCCACAAACGATTGCTTCTTTATTTGCTATTGCGATTAATTTTGTTCGATTAATTATTTTAAATGTAGGTAATAATCCGCTGATACCTGAAATAGCACTCATTACATAATCAACTTTCTTCGGTAAAATTTTTTCTAAATCATCAAAATTTTGGAAAATATTAATTCTTTTATTTTTGATAATAAGTTTTGTTTTTTTAAAACTTTTGAGATCTGTAATAATTATATTTTTAACGTTAAATTTTTTTGCTTGAGTGATTAAATCTTTATAATTTGTATTTGCAGTTAATAACTCTATTTTAAAGTTCTTTTTATCTTTTTCAACTATACGTAGTAAAGATTTCCCAATTGAGCTTGTAGATCCTAAAATTACAATTTTCTTTTTCATATAGTTTTTATCAATAAATTTATTAAGTATGAAAATGGAATAGCAAAAATCATTCCATCTATTCTATCTAAAATACCACCATGACCAGGAATAATTTTTCCTGTATCTTTAATTTTAGACAGTCTTTTGAAATATGAAATAATTATATCGCCAATTTGACTTGATGAGGAAATAAGCATCACAAGAATAAATATTAAAATATCAAATTCAATTTTTTGTAAATTTAACAAATAATGATAATTGAAAAATATATTTATAAAAATTATTGAAAAAAGATATCCGCCTATTACTCCTGAATAAGTTTTATTTGGACTTATTTTTGTAAGTTTTGGACCTTTGAATAATCTACCTGAAATATATCCACCAATATCAGTTGAAATGCAAATGATTATGATAAATAAAAAAGCCCTTAAACTATCTTCTCTAACGAGGTATGCTGTATAAAAAGATAAAATTAAAAAAAATATTCCTAAGGAATGGTAAGCTTTTTTTTTACTCATCATGTGCCATTCATATAATGTTACACATAAGCAAATTATTAAAAAAGAATTGAAAAAAAAATATCCTTTTATGATGAAAAAAAAACTTAATGGAATCAATATTAATGAACTAACAATTCTTGTAAATAATTCTTTACTCATTAAATATTTCCAAAATTCCTTTTAATATTCTTATATTTATTAATAATCTTATTATAATCTTTCTCACTAAAATCAGGCCATAATTTTTTTTCAAAAAAAATCTCGGAATAAGCTAATTGCCATAATAAGAAATTACTTAATCTTTTTGTATTTCCAGTTCTAATCAATAGATCTGGATCTGGAATATTTTTTGTTTGTAAGTATTTGCTCAAATTTTTCTCATTAATAATTTCTTTATTTTTTTTTATTTCTTTAAAAGCATCGATTAATTCTACTTTTGAGCCATAATTTAAAGCTAGGTTTATTTGTAGCCTTTTATTTTTTATTGTTTTTTTTTCAGACTCTTTTAAAAGACTATTTAGCTTCGATGAAAAATTTTTTTTTCCAATTATTTTTAGTTTAATTTTTTGTTTATTAAGATCCTCAATTTTATTTATGAGAAAATCCTCTAATAAATTGAACAAAAATTTAATTTCCTTTTTTGGTCGTTTCCAGTTTTCCGTTGAAAATGCATATAATGTAAGAAATTTGATATTATTTTTAATTGTTACTTTTATTATTTTTTCAACAGTATTTAAGCCAGCTTTATGACCAGCATTTCTCGCATTTTTATTTTTTAATCCCCACCTGCCATTACCATCCATGATAATAGCTACATGATTTAATGGGTTCATATGGTCATTATTTCTTTTTCTTTGGTTGTAACTTTTTCATCAACAGTAGCAATATGTTTATCAGTTATTGTTTGAACATTTTTTTCGAAGGTCTTTTCCGCATCTTCTCCAATTTCTTTAGACTTTAAAAGTTTTTTTAATTCCTCATTTGCATCTCTTCTTATATTTCTTATTGAAATTTTACACTTTTCTCCCATTGCCTTTATTAATTTTTTAAGCTCAGTCCTTCTCTCCTCATTCAATTCAGGTATTGGCAATCTTATTAGTTGACCATCTATCTGAGGATTTAAACCTAATTCTGATTTTTTTATTGCTGCATCCACTAAAGGTACATTATTTTGGTCCCATACTTGGATATTTATCATTCTCGGTTCGGGCGTTGTGATACTTCCAATTTGATTTATGGGCATTTGTTGACCATAAACATCAACTTTAACTAAGTCTAACATTGCAGAATTAGCTCTTCCTGTTCTTAATGAAGATAGCTCTTTAGAAAAAACTTCAATTGCTTTATCCATTTTAAGGCTATGTGATTTTTCATCGAACATTTATTCGCCTATCTTAATTCTACTAAATTCCTTAATTTTCAAATCATTAATAGATAATTCTTTTAAAACATCTTGAACCTTTTTTTTTGGTTCCATTACCCAAGCTTGTGTTAAAAGAGCATTTTCCTCTTTGAATTTATTCATTTTACCTAAGCTAATCTTTTTAGCTATTTCCTCAGGTTTGCCGGAATTTTTTAACTCTTCTGCGATTAATTCTTGTTCTTTATCTATAATTGCTTTGTCAATAAGACTAGACTCTAATGCTAAAGGATTAGATGCAGCAATATGCATTGATAACTGTTTTCCAAATGTTTTGACTATTTCTGAATTTTCTTTTGTCTCTAAAGAAACAACCACTGCTAATTTACCTAAATTGTCTTTAACAACAGTATGTAAATATTGATAATTTACTGAAGAAGAATTTGAAATTGTTTTAGTTTGTCCAATTGTGATTTTTTCACCAATCTTAGCAATTAAAGCTACAAGATTATCATCTACAGAAGATCCATTTTTCATTTTAGATTTTTTTAGTTCTCCAAGATTCGAATTTGTGGAATTATTTAATTCACTTAATTCTTTTACAAAATTAATAAAATCATCATTTTTAGCAACAAAATCTGTTTCACAATTAACTTCAATTATTGATGTTTTTTTTTCATCACCACTTATCGCAACTACACCTTCTTTAGCTTCTCTAGACATCTTTTTTGAAGCTTTAGATACTCCTTTAACCCTTAAAATTTCTACAGCTTTATCTAAATCACCATTGGACTCCTTTATAGCTATATTACAATCTTTAAAACCTGCACCAGTAGCTTCTCTGAGTTTCTTAACTTTTTCAATATCACTCATATTTAATTAACTTCATCTTTATTTTGAGCACTAAATTTTTCATCTAATTTTTCTCTATCTCTTTCTTGAACAGTTTTTGATGATTTAGTCTCCTTTTTTTTGACTTCCTTTTTTTCAATCGCTGGAGCTAGTTTCTTTGCTGAAATAATTGTCTCTTTAATAAGATTACAGTACAAATCTATCGACCTTCTAGCATCATCATTACCAGGGATAGGAAAATCGATACCATCAGGGTTTGAATTACTATCAAGTATGGCAACGATCGGGATCCCTAATTTGACCGACTCTTGAATCGCAAGTGACTCATAATTAGTATCAATAATAAAAACTAAGTCAGGAATCTTTTTCATTTCAGCAATTCCACCCAAAGATCTTTGAAGCTTATCTTTTTTGACACTCATTTTAAGAAGTTCTTTTTTCGTAAAACCTCTATTTTCGGCGACTAAATTTTGCTCAAGCTGTTTCAATTTTTTAATTGAATTCGAAATAGTTCCCCAGTTTGTTAGCATTCCTCCTAGCCATCTGTAGTTTACGAAATATTGATCAGTTTCTTTTGCAACTTCAGCTATTGCCTCTGATGCTTGTTTTTTCGTAGATACAAATAATATTTTTCCATTGTTTGTTATAACTTCATGAACTTTTTGGAGGGCGATTTTAGTTAATTCTAAAGTTTGAGTTAAATCAATTATATGAATTGAATCTCTTTTACCAAAAATATATTTTTTCATTTTTGGATTCCATCTGAGAGTTTTGTGCCCCAAATGTACTCCTGCTTCTAATAATTGTTGAATTGTGACGTTTGGTATTTTCATATTTTTTCCCGGTTAAGCCACCACAGTAATTTCCATTTAAGGACCGGAGGTTTAAAACCAAAAACTGTGTGCGTGTTAATTAAATTAGATGAATGTTTACAAAGATTTTTTTTGATTAACAAGCTTAAAAT
>CACHCA010000018.1 GCA_902578265.1 uncultured Pelagibacteraceae bacterium | reverse complement strand
AACAATTGTGAGAGTTAATCTAAGAAAAAAACAAAAACTTTATATTAATGATGGTACTTACGGTACACTTTTTGATGCTGGAACACCTAATATAGTTTTTCCATCAAAATTAATTAAAGAAAATTCAAGTAAGATTATTTCCAAGAAAATGACTGCATTTGATTTTTATGGACCAACCTGTGACAGTATGGATTATATGAAAGGTCCCTTCCTACTTCCGAATAATATTAAAGAAAATGATTACATTGAACTTGGCCAATTAGGATCATATGGCTTAACTTTTAGAACTCAATTTAATGGTTATTACTCTGATGAGATTTATGAGGTTGAGGATAAACCAATAATGTCTATGTATGATAAGAATTCAGACAAAGCTACTCTAGTTGCTTAATGTCAGAAAATAAAAAACTTGGTCACAACAGTAAAAAAGATTTCTTAAAAAAACCTGTAGAACATATTGATATTACATCTTTCGACTCTAGAAAAATTATCTCTTCCATGGAAAAAATGTCTTTTGTTTCAAGAGAAACGGCAAATGCAGCCAATATCTATAATGAAATGTTAAAAGACAAAGAATGTACAATTTTTTTAACATTAGCAGGATCTACTTCAGCGGCAGGATGTATGCATATTTACAGAGATATGGTCAAATACAACATGGTAGATGCAATTGTTGCAACTGGAGCGTCTATAATAGATATGGATTTTTTTGAGGCACTTGGATTTAAACATTATCAAGGTTCACAGTATCAAAATGATAATGAGCTCAGAAAAAATTACATAGACAGGATTTATGACACTTACATCGATGAGGAGGAGCTTCAATTGTGTGATAAAACAATTGGAGAAATAGCTGATAAACTAAAACCAAAAACTTATACATCAAGAGAGTTTATTAGAGAAATTGGTAAATATTTAAAGTCAAATGCTAAAAAGAAGGGATCTTTGATTGAAACAGCATATGACAATAATGTTCCAATATTCTGTCCAGCATTTACCGACTCAAGCGCAGGTTTTGGATTAGTGATGCACCAAGAGAAGAATCCAAAAAATCATATAACTATAGACTCAATAAGGGAATTTAGAGAATTAACAGAGATAAAAATTAAATCTAAAGGATCAGGGTTATTTATGATTGGTGGCGGTGTTCCTAAAAATTTTATACAAGATACAGTAATTTGCGCTGAGCTTTTAGGAAAAGAGGTTGATATGCACAAATATGCCATTCAAATCACAGTTGCTGACTCGAGAGATGGCGCATGTAGTAGCTCAACACTAAAAGAGGCAAGCTCGTGGGGTAAGGTTGATATAAACAAAGAGCAAATGGTATTTGCTGAAGCTACTAGTGTTCTTCCATTAATTGCAAGTAATGCTTATCATACTGGAGAATGGAAAAATAGAGAAAGAAAAAACTTCTCCAAAATATTTTGATTAATGGTCAAAAAAATTAAAATTGGAATTATTCAAAGTAAAATCTCAAGTAATATTAAAGAAAATTTAGACTTAGCGATTAAAAATATAAAAAAAGCTGCATCAAAAAAAGCTAAAATAGTTTGTTTGCCAGAACTATTTTTATCAAATTATTTTTGTCAAACAGAAAACCACTCAAATTTTAGACTAGCTGAAAAGATACCAGGAAAAACAACAAAAATATTTTGTGATTTAGCAAAAGAATTAAAAATAGTTTTAATTATTTCTTTATTTGAAAAAAAAACACATGGTTTTTATCATAATACGAGTGTTGTTATAAATGATATAGGTAAAATATTGTCAAAGTATAGAAAAATGCATATTCCTGATGACCCTGGGTATTATGAAAAATTTTATTTTACTCCTGGGGATTTAGGATTTAAATCTATCAAAACAAAGTTTGGTAAAATTGGACCTTTAATATGTTGGGATCAATGGTTTCCTGAAGCTGCTAGACTAACAGCACTAAAAGGTGCACAAATAATTTTTTATCCTACAGCTATTGGATGGCATCCAAAAGAAAAAAGGAAATTTGGTAAATCTCAATTAGATTCATGGATTACTATGCAAAAATCTCATGCTATCGCAAATGGAACCTATGTAGTTGCCATAAACAGAGTAGGAACTGAAAAGAAAGGTAAAAAGAAAATAGAATTCTGGGGAAATTCTATGATAATTGATCCAAGTGGCCAAATAATTGGAAAACTTAGTAATGATAAAGAGCAAATTTTAATTCGGGAAGTTGATTACAAAAAAATAGACAAAGTTAGACAACATTGGCCCTTTTTACGAGATCGAAGAATTGATTTTTATAAAGGTATATTAAAAAATCCTGAAGATGAGTGAAAAACTTAGTGGATTTAGAATGCCTGGTGAATGGGAGAAACAAAAATCTGTCTGGATTGCGTGGCCTTATAACAAAAACGATTGGCCTGGTTTATATAAATTCATTCCTGACGTAATTTTGGAAATTATATATAAAATATCAAAACATCAAAAGGTTAATTTGATTATTAACAATAAAATCGAGAGCATCAAAAAAATCTTCAAATCAAGCAAAATTAAGAATGTTAGTTTCCATAAGATAAAAACTGATAGAATATGGTTGAGAGACTCAGGTCCAATTTTTTTAATTAACAAAAAGTATAAAAAAAAAATTATATTAAACTTCATATTTAATGGCTGGGCAAAATATAAAAATTACGAAAATGACAATAAAATTAATGATAAACTAAGTAAAATCATCAAATTAAAAAAAATTAATCCAGCTATCAAAAAAAATGGGAAATCAAGAAAAGTAATAATGGAAGGTGGGGCGTTTGACGTAAATGGTACAGGAACAATTTTATTAACAGAAGAATGTTTATTAAGCAAAATTCAGGAGAGAAATAAAAAGTTTAATAAGAAAGACTATGAGGGAATATTTAATAAATATTTAAATATAAAAAATTTTATATGGTTAAAAAAAGGTATTATTGGTGACGATACACATGGCCATGTTGATGATATTTCCAGATTTGTATCAAGAAATACAATTATGACTGCAATCGAAAAAAATAAAAATGACAAAAATTACAAAAATCTTAATGAAAATTTAAAGATATTAAAGAAATCTAGAGATGAAAGGGGTAAAAAATTTAAAATCATAAAAGTACCTATGCCCTCACCCATATTTATAGATAAAACGAGAGTTCCAGCTAGTTATATGAACTTTTATATTTGTAATAAAAAAGTTTTGCTTCCCATCTTTAAGGTAAAAGAGGATAAAATTGCAATTAAAATTTTCAAAAATTATTTTAAAAATAGAAAAGTCGAAACAGTTGACTGCAGTAAACTAATATGGGGTTTTGGCGCAATACATTGTATGACACAACAAGAGCCCATTATTTAGTCAGGCTGCTTTTAAAGTACCTAGCAATAACCTAAAAGGTATCAACATTACTAAGGCAACAAAAATTTTAACTGCCAAGTCACCTAGAGATAACGTTACCCATGGTATTCCTGTTCCATAAAAAGATATGGAAAAAAATATAAAAGTATCAACGGTAGATCCAATTAAAGAGGATATTAGAGGAGCAACGAACCATTTTTTTTGTCTTAATTGATCAAATATCTGAACATCTAAAAGTTGAGCAATAATAAATGCTGTTCCTGATCCGATTGCTATTCGTATTGAGATTAGATCAGTGAAATTTGTGGAAAATATTAATGTAAATAAAATTCCTATCGAAAAACCAATGTAGACAATTTTTCTAGCAATCAACTTTCCAAAAGATCTATTAGCTAAATCGGTTATTAAAAATGCGATCGGGTAACTAAAAGCTCCGTATGTTAATATCTCCTCCAGTCCATAATATTTAATAGGAAATTGAACCAAATAATTAGAAGCTAGTACAACAAGCCCCATTAAAAATGAAAGTGTCAAAAATGTTTTATTCATTATGCAGTTTTAGATTGAATAGGTTTTTTTTGAAATGGAGATTTAATTAATAAGCTTTTTTTTAGTTTTTTTAATCTAGGAGATAAATTCTTATTTTTTACAGATTTTAGAAATTCATCAAAACTACCTTTTTTATCTACTGATCTAACCCCTGCATTACTCACTGTTAATTTTAAGCTTCTTTTTAAAAGTTCACTTGTAAATTTTACTTTTTTTAAATTAGGTAAGAATCTTCTTTTCGTCTTATTGTTAGCATGACTAACGTTATGACCTTTCATTGGATTTTTCCCGGTTAATTCGCATTTTTTTGTCATAATTTGTTCGACTATATAAAGTGAGATATTGATGACGTCAAGTTTATTAGATTATTCTAATCCTTTTTTCCTACTATTTCATTAAAGTTTTTTACACCATCTTTTAATAATATTTCCTTCAGCTCTTTTTTAATTAGACTAACAATATTTGGACCTCTAAAAACCATGCCTGTATAAAGTTGTAAATAATCAGCTCCTGCTAAAAATTTTTGATAAGCAGATCTGCCAGAGTCCACACCACCTACGCCTATAATTTTGATTCTGCCTTTTAAAACTTTATAAAATTTGCTGATCAACTCTGAAGACTTTAACTCAATAGGTTTCCCGGATAATCCTCCTTTTTGATAGCCTTGAGTATTTTGTAAATTTTCTCTTGTTGTATCAGATGTGTTAGAAATAATAGCAGCTTCTATCTTGTTATCTAAAAGCACTTCAGAAATTTTCATAATTTCTTTATCATTAATATCTGGTGATACTTTTACCGCTATAGGTGTTTTAGAGTTAAGATTTCTCTTCTCTTTTTCTATTAGTTTTAAAAGATCATCTAATTTTTTTTGATCGTGAAAGTTTCTTAAATCTTCGGTGTTTGGTGAGGAAATATTAACAGTGATATAATCAGAGACCCCGTTAAACATTTTTAAACACTGTATATAATCATTTGTTCTATCTTCTGAGTCTTTATTAGGTCCAATATTTATTCCAAGTAATCCAGTTGGATTATTTCTTTTAATTCGATCTGCAATATTTTTTGAACCTAGATTATTGAAACCAAGTCTATTTATCAGGGCCTCATCTTCTACTAATCTAAAAACTCTAGGTTTGGGATTTCCGTATTGTTCTAATGGTGTAACAGTTCCTACTTCGACGAAACCAAACCCTAAATTGAACAATGAATTATATACCTCGGCATTCTTATCAAATCCTGCTGCCATACCAATTGGATTTTCTATTTCTTTATTAAATAATTTAGTCTTAAAAAGAGGATTATTTTTTTCTTCATCTAAAATATTTGGAATAAAATTAAATTTTAGTGACTTTATCGCTAAACTATGAGCCGTCTCGGGATCTAATTTAAAAATTAAAGATCTTAAATTTGAAAACATTATTTAATTTTATTTAATATAAGATCTTTTGTTTCTTTCACACCAAAAAAACTTATAAAAAAACCCATCCTTGGTCCATTTTCGTCTCCAAAAACTACTTCATAAATTAATTTAAACCAATCTCGAAGGTTCTCAGTGTATCCATTTTCTTTACCAGTCGAATATATCATTGTTTGAATATCTTCTGGTTTCATTTTGTCGTCACATTTATCTAAAGTTTTTACCAGAGCTTCTAAAGCTTTTTTTTCTTCACCATTAGGCTTTTTATATTTTTTTTTCAATTTTATTACGTCGTTAAAATATTTTATTGCATAGCCTACTAAATTATCAAAGATAGGATTATCTTTCTCCAAAATGTCTTTTTTATATTTTTTAACAAATTTCCAAAGAAGTTCTTTGCTGTCAGCATTACTTGTTTCGACCAAGTTTAATAACATCGAAAACGACATAATCATATTTTCTTTAGGCACCAAACTATTATGAACATGCCATACAGGATTCATAAGTAGCTGCAACTCATTTTGACTTTTTGCTTTCTCAATCAGATCCAAATAATCATCGACAGTTTTTGAAACTATTTCTTTGTAAAGTTTTTTTGCTCTTTTTGGATTTTGATACATATACAGCGATAAACTTTCAGGAGAAGCATACTCTAACCATTGATCAATAGTGATGCCGTTTCCCTTTGATTTTGAAATCTTCTCTCCTTTTTCATCCAAAAATAGTTCATATGCAAACCCTGAGGGGTTTGTTTTTCCAA
>CACHCA010000017.1 GCA_902578265.1 uncultured Pelagibacteraceae bacterium | reverse complement strand
AAATTCAAAAGGTGAAATTTTCATACAAGAGTCAAAAGTTGAATATGAAAAAATCATTGCAAAAGTGTTAGCAGTTTCAAAAAATCGAACTGATACAAGAATTTATGTAAGAGGGGATAAAACTATTAATTACGGTAGAGTTCTTGAAATTATGGGGTTACTTTCAGGTTCAGGATTTACAAAAGTAGCTCTTATTTCAGAACCATATAAAGAAAGGTAATTTTTTTGTGAATAGGAGTATTGCTATTTCATCTGTTTTACACCTATTTGTTATTTTTTTAACAGCAATGAGCCTTCCTTTTTTAGCAAAAAAACCAATTGATCTTCCTCCAATTGTTTCAGTAGAATTAATTCAAATTACTGAAAAAACAAATATTCCATTTGCACCAAAGGCAAAAAAAATAATTGAAAAAGTAAAAGAAAAAGAAAAAAAATTAGTATCAGAACAAGCTCCACCTAAAAAAGTTAAGAAAATAAAGCCTGATGCTGTTCCAATGCCAGAGGATAAAGTAAAGAAAGTTGAAAAAATAAAAGAGGATAAACAAAACCCTGAAAAAATTGACAACGAGGTAAAGCAAGTATCTGAATTTGAGAAAGAGGAATTATTTGATCCAAATAATATTGCAGCTTTGATTGATAAATCTAAAGAGAGCAAAGCAGAGACCTTAAAGAAAAATCCAGATTTAAGCCAAGACCAAAATAAAAATTTTGAGAATACAGGGTTATCATTAAGTGAAGAAGATGCATTAAAAGCACAAATTTTTGGATGTTGGAGTATTCCGCTCGGATTACCATATAATGAAAATTTACTTGTTAGAATAAAACTAGAATTAAAACCAGATGGATCTGTGATTAAATCTGAAATTTTAGATCATGCTAGGATGAATAAACCAGGGCAGGGGTTTTATAAAGTATTAGCAGAAAGTGCTTTAAGAGCTATTAAATTATGTCAGCCTTTAAGAGTTCCTAGCACTGGTTATGAAAGATGGAAGGAATTGCAATTAAATTTTGATGCAAGAGAAATGTTAGAGGGTTAGTATAGAAAATAAAAAAATGAGAAATTTTTTAATAACTTTGATTATAATTATAATACCAGTTAAATCATTTGGTTTAATAGAGGTTGATATAACCAGAGGAAATTTAAACCCATTGCCTATTGCAGTTTCTCCATTATCTATCGATGAGGAGTCTAGAAAAAATTTTGAAAATATTCTTAAAAAGAAAAATATCGGTTCAGAAATATCTTCAATTGTAGAAAATAATTTAAAAGTTTCAGGTTTATTTAATCCATTAAATAAAGATGCGTTTTTACAAGAACCAGATATTGCGAATTTGAAGCCTAGATTTGAAGATTGGAACTTAATTAAAGCTCAGGCTTTGATTACTGGAAAAGTTAGTTATGTGGAGGAAAAACTAAGAGTAGAATTTAGATTATGGGATGTGCTTGCAGGTAAGGAAATGATGGCACTAGCATTTACAACCGTTCCAAATAATTGGAGACGTGTTGGTCATATTATTACAGATAAAGTTTATGAAAGATTAACTGGTGAAAAGGGTTATTTTGATACTAGAATAATATATGTTGCAGAAGAGGGACCTAAAACTCAAAGAGTAAAAAAATTAGCTATCATGGATCAAGATGGTGCTAATAATAAATTTTTAACGTTAGGAAATGAACTTGTTTTAACTCCAAGATTTAATCCAACTAGTCAAATGGTAACTTATCTTTCATATTTTAGAAATTTACCAAGAGTTTATTTATTGGATATTGAAACAGGAACTCAAGAAGTTGTAGGAGATTTTCCTGGCATGACTTTTGCACCAAGATTTTCTCCAGATGGAAAAAAAATAATTATGAGTTTTGCTAAGGATGGTAATTCTGAAATTTACACAATGGATTTAGAGAATAGAATAGTGGAAAAAATCACAAATCATCCATCTATAGATACATCACCTTCATATTCTCCAGATGGAAAATTTATTTCTTTCAACTCTGACAGAAGTGGTTATCAACAAATTTACGTGATGAAGAGTGATGGAAGTAATGTTAAAAGAATATCTTTTGGTAAAGGAATTTATGGCACTCCAGTTTGGTCTCCGAGAGGAGATCTAATCGCATTTACAAAATTACATAAAGGAAAATTTTATATTGGCGTAATGAGAACTGATGGAAGTGGCGAAAGATTATTAACTGAAAATTTTTATCAAGAAGCTCCGTCCTGGTCACCCAATGGTAGAGTATTGATTTTTTATAGGGAGACGAAAACAGATTCTAAAGGAAAGGGTTTTTCTGCAAAATTATGGTCTATAGATTTAACAGGCTATAATGAGAGACAGGTTGCTACTCCAACTGATGGATCAGACCCATCATGGTCATCTTTATTAAGTAATTGATAATTAATTCGCTTGATTTTTAGCCTTGAAAGATCTAATTAGTTGTGAAAAACTAAGACTAAAGAAATATTGATCAAGGAGTAATAATGAAATTAAGCAAAATTCTAAAAAATGGATTTTTAATAGTAGTTGCGTGTTTAGCACTTTCTGCATGTGCTACATCAAAAAAATCTACAGGGCAAATGCAAGGTGACGTTTACACTGGAACAGATACAGTTGAATACTTAGCTTCAGGTGTTCCTGATAGAGTATTTTTTGCAACAAACGAGTCAGTTCTAACTACAGCTTCAAGAGAAACTCTTAGAAAGCAAGCTGCATGGTTAAGAAAAAATTCTAAAATTACAATTGTTTTAGAGGGACATGCTGACGAAAGAGGAACAAGAGAATATAACTTAGCATTAGGTGAGAGAAGAGCTAATGCAGCTAAAGATTATTTGATGACTTACGGAATATCTTCTGACAGAATTTCAGTTTTAAGTTATGGTAAAGAAAGACCTGTAGACTCAGGATCTAACCCATTAGCTTGGTCAAAAAACAGAAGATCTGTAACAGTTAAAGCAAATTAAATATTCAATTAATATTTAAGACCTCTTAAATTATAATGATTTAAGAGGTCTTTTTTTTGCCATTATTTTAGACATAACCTAATTGAATGAAATACTTTAAAGAATTATTAAAATTCAAAATTTTTTTTTTATTTAATTTTTTAGTTTGTTTCCCCTCTTTCTCCGACAATCATAATATTTACGATACACTTGAGCTGATCAAAAAAGATTTAAAAACTCTTGAAAAAGCTGTTTACTCAAATTCAAGTGAATTCAATAACACAAATTCATCCTCATTAAGTGTTGATAGCAACTCCGAAGATGTGCTTACAAGACATTTGTTGAAATTATCTGAAATTGAAAATCAATTTCAAGAACTTACTAATAAATTTGAAGAAATAAATTTTAAGCTAGATAAGTTATCAAATAGACTTTCTAAAGTTCAATCAGATAATCAACTCAGATTTCAAGACTTAGAAACTGCCCTATCAAATGGTGAAACTGTAAATTTGACTTCAAAAAAAAGTTTAGAGCCAGATACAGAAATTTTACCAGGCTCATCTCAACCACAAGACTTAGGATCAATATCTTATAAAGATAATTCTACAAGCGATACAACTCAAAAAATACAATCAGTTGAAACGACTGCAACAATCGTTACTGAGACATTTCAAGCAGAAGAAAAAATTTTACCGGATGTTTCAGCGCCTGAGCAATATGAATTTGCAACAAGTTTTTTAAAAGTTGGAGATTATCCTACTGCTGAAAGAGCATTTAGAGAATTTGTAATTTCTAATCCTGATCATAAATTGGCAGGTAATGCACAATATTGGTATGCTGAAACATTTAGAATAAGACAATTATATACCGATGCTGCTTCAGCTTATTTAGAAGGTTATCAAAAATACCCAAAAGGAGAAAAAGCTCCTATTAATTTATTAAAGCTAGGTGTATCAATGATACAGATTGGAGAAAAAGATCAAGGCTGTAAAATGATAAGTGGTGTTGAAAAACAATACCCAGACGCAAATCAGTCTGTTATTCAAAAAGCAAAGTATGAGTCTCAAAAATTTGAGTGCAAGAAAAAAAATTCCTAAAATCTATAAATCAAAAATTTTAAATCAAAAAGTAAATAAAATTTTTAAAAAATTTGAAAAGTCATTCAAAATAGATACTAATTTTATAGTTGCAGTATCTGGAGGGGCAGATAGTTTGGCTTTAGCTTTTTTAACAAAATTATATGCTTTAAAAAAAAACTTAAATCCAAGGTATTTTATTGTAGATCATAAGCTTAGAAAAGAGTCTACTTATGAGGCTTATAAGGTAAAAAGAATTCTTAAATCATTAAAAATCAATTCTCAAGTTCTTACTTGGAAGGGAAAAAAACCTACTCGCAATATCCAATCCTTAGCCAGGAGTAAACGATATGAGCTTTTATTCTTTAAATGTAAAAAACTTAAAATTGGCAACTTAGTCTTTGGTCATCATTTAGATGATGTAATTGAAAACTTTTTTTTAAGAATGGCTAGGGGAAGTGGTTTAAAAGGGCTTGTATCACTTGGGACAAATACTCAAATTGAAAATATAAATTTAATTAGACCTTTGATAAAATTTGAAAAAAGAGATTTAATATTTTTGTCAAAATTTATATTTAATTTTTACGTAGATGATCCATCCAATGATGATATTAAATTTAATAGAATTAAAGTAAGAAACTTAATTAAGCAATTTGAGCATTTCGGCCTTGATAAGAAAAAATTTCAATTAACAATAGAAAATTTAAAAAAGTCGGACCAATCAATAAAGTTTTATGTTGAAAAGAATAAGAAAGAGAACTCGATTTTTAACTCCAGAAAAAATGAACTTATGTTGAAAGATAATTTTTTTGACAATTCATATGAGGTCATTTTTAGATCCCTATCCGATTTAATTCATTTAGTCGGAAAAAAGCCGAATTTTGTGAGAGGTAAAAAAATAGAGAATATTTTGAGTAAAATTAAAGAGCAGAAACTAAGAAAAGAAACATTGGGAGGATGCGTCATTAAGATGGTAAATCATACTGTGATTTTAACAAAAGAAAGGTAAAAATAGACTTGTTAAATTTACAATAATTCTTATCTTATAGTCATGAATCTTAAAAACTTAGCAATGTGGGCAATAATCGTTTTTTTAACGATTGGTCTTTACAATATGTTTAAAAATCCTCAAGCAAACATTAGAAGCTCTAATGAGGTAATTTTCTCAGAATTTTTGGAATCTGTAGAACAAGGCGAGGTATTAAAAGTTGAGATTCAAGGAAATAACATAAATGGTGTGTATGCAAATGGCAAAAGTTTTAAAACTTATTCACCAAATGATCCTAATTTAATAGAAAAACTTTCAGAGAAGGGTGTGAGTATATCTGCAGCACCTTTAGAGGAAAAGATGCCTTCATTATTTGGTGTCCTACTCTCATGGTTTCCAATGTTACTATTAATAGCTGTTTGGATTTTCTTTATGAGACAAATGCAAGGTGGAAAAGGTGGAGCAATGGGCTTTGGAAGATCTAAAGCAAAAATGATGAATGAAATGAAAGGTAAAGTAACCTTTAATGACGTTGCAGGAGTAGAAGAAGCTAAGGAGGAAGTAGAAGAAATTGTTGAGTTTTTAAAAGATCCAAAAAAATTTAGTAGATTGGGTGGAAAAATACCTAGAGGTGCACTTCTTGTTGGTCCTCCAGGAACAGGAAAAACTTTATTAGCTAGAGCAATTGCTGGTGAAGCAGGTGTTCCTTTCTTTACGATCTCTGGATCAGATTTCGTAGAAATGTTCGTTGGTGTGGGAGCATCAAGAGTGAGAGACATGTTCGAACAAGGAAAAAAAAATTCGCCTTGTATAATCTTTATTGACGAAATTGATGCTGTTGGAAGAAGTCGAGGCGCAGGTCTAGGTGGAGGTAACGATGAAAGGGAACAAACTCTTAATCAGCTTCTTGTTGAGATGGATGGTTTTGACACTAATGAGGGTGTCATTATAATTGCAGCAACGAACAGACCAGATGTTCTTGATCCTGCATTATTACGACCTGGTAGATTTGATAGACAAGTTGTAGTTTCTAACCCAGATATAATTGGAAGGGAAAAAATCCTTAAAGTACACGTTAAAAAGATCAAGATGGCTCCTGATGTAAATTTGAGAACT
>CACHCA010000016.1 GCA_902578265.1 uncultured Pelagibacteraceae bacterium | reverse complement strand
CTCATAAAAGTTTATTAGTTATCTCTATTATTATATAATCTAACTGTATGTCGTCTAATATAAAAGTCCTGCAAGTAATACCAAAACTAGGTTACGGAGGAGCAGAAACAGGATGTTATGATATTGCTCATTATTTACCAGAAAATGGGTGTGAGTCTTTTATAGTAACTAGCGGAGGGGAATTAACAAAATTCGTAGATAAAAAAAAAGTAAAACTAATTAAACTTCCAGTTCATAGTAAAAACCCGTTATTGATTCTAATAAATACAATTTTATTAATCGGGATAATTTTATTTTTTAAGATCTCAATTGTTCATGCAAGGAGTAGAGCACCAGCTTGGTCTTGTTTATTTGCAACAAAGTTAACTAATAGAAAGTTTGTTACCACATTTCATGGGACTTACAATTTTAGTGGCAAGTTTAAAAAATTTTATAATTCTGTGATGGTAAGATCTGATTTGGTGATTGCAGGATCAAATTTTATCTTTTCTCACATTAAAGAAAATTATTCTGAATATTTGTCAAGTCAAAAAAAATTTTTAGTTATTTTTAGGGGAATAAATGTTGACTATTTTGATTCTTCCACAAAATTAGAAAATGATGAAAAAAATTTACTTCAAAAATGGAACATCCATGATGAAAAAAAAATAATTTTAATGCCAGGTAGGCTTACTTCGTGGAAGGGACAAGAATTATTTATTGAGGCAATTAATCTTGTTAAAATTGAATTAGGTTATGAAGCTTTTCATGCAGTTATACTTGGAAACGATCAAGGAAGAGATCTTTATAAAAAAAAACTAACACGTCTTACTGAGCAATACCATTTAACAAATCAAATAAAATTTATAGATCATTGTAATGATATGGCATTAGCTTATAAAGTTTCTGATATAATTGTATCAGCTTCAGTAGAACCAGAAGCTTTTGGAAGAGTAGCAGTAGAAGCACAATCTATGCAAAAATTAATTATAGCTAGTGATATCGGAGGATCTAACGAGACAATTAATGATGAAAAAACGGGCTTTTTATTTAAATCAGGAAACGCAGAATCTTTAAGTAAAAAAATTATCCGTGGATTAACAATGGATGAAATAGCTATAAATCAAATAGGTAAAGAGGGAAGAAATAATATAATAAAAAAATTTAATGTTGAAAAAATGTGTTTTTCTACATATTCAGAGTATAAAAGATTATTAAACTAAATGCCTATAATTACATTACCAGACGGAAAAAATATTGAATTTCCCAAAGAAGTTACAGGTTTAGATGTTGCAGAAAAAATAAGCAAATCGTTATCAAAACAAGCATTGATAATGAGCGTCGATGGTGAGTTAAAAGATTTGTATTTTTCAATTAAAAAAGATTGTTCAGTAAAAATCTTTACTGCAAAAGATCCAGAGGGTCTTGAAGTTATAAGACACGATACGGCTCACATTATGGCAATGGCTGTTCAAGAACTATACCCTGGTACACAAGTAACTATAGGACCAGTAATTGAAAATGGTTTTTACTATGATTTTGCTCGGAAAGAGCCTTTTACAGAGGAAGATCTAGAAAAAATAGAAAAAAAAATGTCAGAAATAATTGACAAAGATGTAAAAACAAAAAGAGAGGTTTGGAAAAGAGATAAAGCAATAAGCCATTTCAAAAAAATTGGTGAAAAATATAAAGCTGAAATTATAGAGAGTATTCCAGAGAGTGAAGAGCTAACAGTCTACCATCATGGTGATACTCGGCATGACTTGTGTAGAGGTCCACACTTAGTTTCTTCTGGAAAAATTGGCAAAGCGTTTAAGCTTACAAAAGTTGCAGGAGCATATTGGCGTGGAGACTCAAAAAATGAGATGTTACAAAGAATTTATGGAACTGGTTGGGCGTCTCAAAAAGACTTGGATGATTATTTAAAAAGAATTGAGGAGGCAGAAAAAAGAGACCATAGAAAACTTGGTAAAGAAATGGATCTATTTCATTTTAGAGAAGAGAGCCCAGGATCTGTTTTTTGGCACGAAAAGGGGTGGGCTTTATTTCAAAAATTAATTAATTATATGCGAGCACGCCAAGATGCAGCAGGATATAAAGAAGTAAATACCCCAGAGGTACTAGATAGATTGTTATGGGAAAAATCAGGGCATTGGGAAAAATATGGTGAAAACATGTATACTTCCGAGACTCCTGATGAGAAAGTTTTTGCGATAAAACCAATGAATTGTCCAGGTCATATTCAAGTTTTTAATCAAGGTTTGAAAAGTTATAGAGATTTACCATTAAGAATAACAGAATTTGGTAAAGTACACAGATATGAACCATCAGGTGCTTTACATGGACTTCTTAGAGTAAGAGCATTTACACAGGATGATGCACATATTTTTTGTTCGGAAGATCAAATTACAAGCGAGTGTTTAAATGTAACTAATTTAATTTTAGATATTTATAAAGATTTAGGTTTTGAAAAAGTGGTGTTAAAATATGCTGACAGACCAGAAGTAAGAGTGGGCGAAGATAAAGTTTGGGATAAAGCCGAGGCATCTTTATTAGAGGCAGTCAAAGCAACGAAATTAGAATATAGCATAAATAAGGGTGAAGGAGCCTTTTATGGTCCAAAAATAGAATTTGTATTAAAAGATGCAATTGGAAGAGATTGGCAATGTGGAACAGTACAAGTAGATTTGAACTTACCTGGAAGATTAGATGCTACTTACGTTGATAAAGATGGTATAAAAAAAGTTCCAGTGATGTTACATAGGGCATTGTTTGGATCTCTTGAGAGATTTATTGGAATTCTGATAGAAAATTATGCTGGGAAGTTTCCATTTTGGATATCTCCACTGCAAACGGTAGTAATCCCAATTTCAGAAGATTTTGAGGAATACGCAACTAAAGTTTCAAAAAAAATAAAAGAGGCAGGCATGAGTTCTATAGTTGATTTAAAAAATCATAATTTAAATTATAAAATTAGAGAACATTCTCTTGCAAAAGTCCCTATTTTATTAATTTGTGGTAAAAAAGAAGTTGACAGCAACTCAGTAACCATTAGAAGATTGGACTCTAATAAACAAGAAAATATGGCATTAGATAAATTTTTAAAAACTTTTTCTGCTTTAAATAAAGCTTCCTAAATTTAAGTGGCAGATTTAAAACAAAATTATTTTCAGAAAAGAACTAAAGATCGGGGTCCCAGATCAAATAATAGAATCTCATCTCCAGAGGTTCAAGTTATTGCGAGTGATGGGGAAAATTTAGGAGTTATAACTACAAATGAAGCAATATCTATGGCTAAAAACCAAGGCTTAGATTTAATCGAAATTGCTCCCAATGCAAAACCACCAGTTTGTAAAATAATGGATATGGGTAA
Organism: uncultured Pelagibacteraceae bacterium; assembly: GCA_902578265.1. Lineage (GTDB taxonomy): Bacteria > Pseudomonadota > Alphaproteobacteria > Pelagibacterales > Pelagibacteraceae > Pelagibacter. The sequence continues at coordinate 3,993 of CACHCA010000016.1, read as the reverse complement.
ATACAAATATGATGCTCAAAAAAAAGCAAATCTCGCAAAAAAAAAACAGAAGATCATTGCATTAAAAGAAATTAAGATGAGGCCAGTTACCGAAACACATGATTATGAGTTTAAAGTCAAAAATGCAAAAAAATTTATTGCTAAAGGAGATAAAGTTAAATTTACGATAAGATTTAAAGGCCGTGAACTTCAACATTCACATTTAGGTAACGAGTTAATGACTAAGATTAAGGAAGATATGAAAGAAATTGGTAAAGTAGAATTGCATCCAAAATTTGATGGGAAGCAAATGATAATGGTTATTCAGCCTTTATAAGCTTTAATAGTAGTTGTAAATTAATAACATTCTTTGTATAAACTCGTTCAATTATGCCAAAACTAAAAACAAAAAGCTCAGCTAAAAAAAGGTTTAAAATATCTGCAAAGGGAAAGGTTATAATGGCCCAAGCTGGTAAAAGGCACGGCATGATAAAAAGAACAAATTCTCAAATAAGAAAATTAAGAGGCACCACGACTATGTCGAAACAAGATGGTAAAATTGTAAAGTCATATATGCCTTACAATCTAAGAGGTTAAAATGGCCAGAGTTAAAAGAGGTGTAACTAGTAGAGCGAAACATAAAAAAGTTTTAAAAGCTGTTAAAGGTCAATGGGGTAGAAGAAAAAATACTATCAGAGTTGCAAAGCAAGCTATGGAAAAAGCTATGCAATACGCATACAGAGATCGTAGAAATAAAAAAAGAGATTTTAAATCACTATGGATACAAAGAATAAATGCCGGGGTGAGAGCAGAAGGTTTGACATATTCTAAGTTTATTAATGGATTAAATAAATGTGGAATAAAAATTGATAGAAAAATTCTAGCTGAGATAGCCTATGATAGTCCTGAAGCCTTTAAAACTATCGTTCAAAAAGCTCAATCAGCTTTAAATTAATCTTCGCTATTGTTTTATTTCTCTGAAGAAATAATCTGTAAAAATGTCAGATCTTAAAAAAATAAAAGATAAATTTCTTTCAAAACTTAGTGGAAAATTAGATATTTCAGAAATAAACCAAATTAAATCTGATCTATTTGGCAAAAGTGGATTAATTTCAACTCAATTTAAAAAAATCGGAACAATTGAAGAGTCAGAAAGAAAAAAATTTGCTTCAGACTTAAATACAATAAAAGACGAATTCCAGCAATTATTAAGTTCAAAAATAAATGAACTTGAAAGCGCTGAAATTAATAAGAAATTAGAAAAAGAAAAAATTGACATTACATTGCCTGAAAGATCATTTGTTCGAGGAAAAATTCATCCGGTTTCGCAAACTATTGATGAAATATCGTCAATTTTTTCCGAAATAGGCTTTAGCGTGGAGGAAGGGCCAGACATTGAGAATGAATATAATAATTTTACAGCGCTTAATACACCAGAAAATCATCCTGCTAGAGATATGCATGATACGTTCTATCTAGATGAAAAAAAGCAGAAACTATTGCGAACACATACTTCTCCAGTCCAAATTAGAACTATGTTGAAAGACAAGCCACCATTTAAAATAATTGCACCTGGAAGAACTTACAGATCAGATAGTGACCAAACTCACTCACCAATGTTTCATCAAGTTGAAGGACTGCATATAGATAAGAATATAAACATGGGCCATCTAAAGGGATGTTTAAATTATTTTATCAAAGAGTTTTTCGAGGTAGATAAAATTAAGATGAGATTTAGACCTAGTCATTTTCCTTTTACAGAACCATCTGCTGAAGTTGATATTGGATACGAGATAAAAGATGGAAAAATTATAATAGGAGAAGGAAGTCAATGGTTAGAGATTTTAGGGTGTGGAATGGTTCATCCTAATGTTTTAAAAAATGTTAAAGTAGACCCATCAAAGTTTCAGGGATACGCATTTGGTATTGGGATAGATAGACTTGCTATGCTTAAATATGGAATAAATGACTTAAGAGCTTTTTTTGATTGCGATTATAGATGGTTAAATCATTTTGGATTTGACCCATTAGATGTACCTACGAATTATAGAGGTCTCAGTCGATGAAAATAACATTTGATTGGCTAAAAGATCATCTGAAGACAAATCTGAAAGAAAAAAATCTTTTAGAGCAACTTACCAACATTGGTTTAGAGGTAGAGAGTGTAGAAAGTCTTTCTGGTGATGATGAATTATTCAAAGTAGCTGAAATTATAAAAACTAAAAAACATCCAAATGCAGATCGATTAAAAGTTTGTGACGTAAATATCGGAGAGAATGAAATTAAAAAAGTTGTATGTGGTGCAGAAAATGCAAAAGAAGGATTACTTACTATATATGCTCCTCCAGGTGCAATTATCCCAAAAACCAAGACAAAATTAGTAGTTGCTAAAATAAGAGGTGTTACTTCTTACGGAATGCTTTGTTCGGAGTCTGAATTAAATTTGTCTAATGAAAGCGATGGGATTACAGAATTAAGTAAGGAATTTAGAAAAAAAATTGGCAAAAGTTATTTCTCAAAATCAAAATCTAAATCAAATCTTATAGATCTATCTATAACACCTAATAGACCAGATTGCCTTGGAGTCAGGGGAATAGCTAGAGATCTGGCAGCATCAGGTTTTGGAAAGTTAGTAGATTTAGAAGAAAAAAAAATTCATTCAAAAAATAGACACACCTTAAAAGTAAAAATTAATAAGGAAAAAGGACAAGGATGTACTGCGTTTGGAAGTTGTTTAATAACTAATGTGAAAAATTCTGAAAGCCCTAAATGGCTTCAAGATAAATTAATTTCTATTGGGCAAAAACCTATCTCAGCAATAGTTGACATTACAAACTATGTTATGCTCGATATTAATCGTCCATTACATGCTTATGATGCTGATAAAATTGAGAAAGGTATTATTGTCCGAAATTCTCATTCTGGAGAAGAGTTTACAGCACTTGATAATAAAAATTATAAATTGGAGAGTGGCATGTGCGTTATTTGCGATAATAAAGGTGTTTTAGGACTTGGAGGAATAATTGGTGGCACAAGATCTGGTACAGAATTAAATACAAAAAATGTGTTACTTGAGTCAGCATATTTTGAACCTGGATCGATAAGAAATACAGCAAAAAAATTGTATCTTGATACAGATGCAAAGTTTAGATTTGAAAGAGGTATTGATCCATTATCAATCGAAGATGGTTTAAATAAAGCTGCAAAATTAATTAAAGAGATTTGTGGTGGTGAAATTAGTAGAATTGATATTCAAAAAATAGAAACTTACAAAACAAAAAAGATTACATTTGACCCAAATATTTTTGAAAAAATATCTGGTTTTAAAATTTCATTTAAAGTAATGATTAAAATTTTAGAGGATCTTGGTTTTGAGGTAAAAAAGGTTAAGAAAAGACTCAAATTGGCTGTTCCTTCATGGAGACCAGATATTTCACAGGAAGTAGATATCGTTGAGGAGTTGGTAAGAATAAGTGGTTATGAAAAAATAAATAATATAGAGCCAATTAAAAAAAGAAAAAAATCTACTTTAAATAAATTTCAGAAATTATTTCATTTTTTACAAAGATCAGTTGCATCTAAAGGTTATCTCGAGGCAATCACTTGGTCGTTTACTGATAAAAGTTATAATGATTATTTCAGAGATATAAAAAAAGAGATAAAGATTATTAATCCTATAAGTTCAGAATTAGGAGTTTTAAGAAGTTCAATTTTTTCAAATTTAATAATGCATATTAATAAAAATCTCGACAGAGGTTTTAAAGATTTATCAATATTTGAAATAGGTCCTATTTTTAATGGTTCGAATCCCGGCGAACAAAATACGATAGTTTGTGGTTTGTCAGCAGGTAAAAAATCTAGATTATCTTGGATTGAAAAGGATAGAAACCTAGATGTATTTGATGTGAAAAGAGATGTTGTTCAAACTTTAGTTGAAGCAGGTTATAATTCTGAAAAATTTTTTATTGATAACGAAACACCCAATTATTATCACCCTGGGAAATCTGGAAGAAT
>CACHCA010000015.1 GCA_902578265.1 uncultured Pelagibacteraceae bacterium | reverse complement strand
TGGTATCAGAGTTAGATGTAAGAAAAAATTTGTTAAATATAGTTAATCGATTAAAAAAAAGAGTTATCATTACTTCTTTTGCTTCAAACGTCGCAAGAATGGAAACAGCTTTTTACTGTGCTGAAAAATCTGGGAGACAAATATCTTTAGTTGGAAGATCAATGCACAGAATTTATAAGGCTGCAAGACAATGTGGATATTTAAAAAATACAATTGAACCTATTGATCCTAGGGATGCAAAAAATTTCTCTAGAGAAAAAATTCTCTATTTATGCACAGGTAGTCAAGGTGAACCAATGGGAGCAATGATGAGAATAGCAAATTATGTTCATCCAGATGTATTTATTGAAAAAGATGACGCTGTAATTTTTTCATCAAAAATTATCCCAGGCAATGAAAAAAAACTTTATAAGCTCCATAATCAATTAGTAAAAGATGGTATCGAGGTGATCTCTGAAGAAACTGAATTTATTCATGTATCAGGTCATCCAAATCGAGAAGATCTTAAAGATATGTATCAATGGGTCAAACCCCAATGTGTTATTCCAGTTCATGGAGAGCACAGACATATGATAGAACATATCAATTTTGCAAAAGAAATGCAGGTTCCTCATCCTGTTCAAGTCGAAAATGGAGATATTGTAAAATTATCACCTGGAGATAAACCAGAAGTTTATGATAAAGCACCGAGCGGTAGATTATATTTAGATGGAAATGTTAGTGTTGAAGAAGATTCTCAGTCAATAAAAGACAGAAGAAATTTGAGTACTAATGGATATTTGGAAATAACAATTTTAATCACTCCAAAGGGAAATATCCATAATAGTCCCATAATCACTTTTAGGGGATTGCCTGTTTATGAGAAAGAGGAGTTTTTATATGGACTAGAAGATGAAATTGAAAAAACATCAAGAACATTTAAACTTGGTAATAAACAGCAAGAGCACAATTTAATAGATGCGCTAAAAATTGCTTGTCGTAAATTTACTAAAGAAAAAACTGGAAAAAAACCTTTTGCTAATATTAACTTGGTCAAGATTTAATGAGCCTCACAGGATTAGCAATAATCTATATAATTATTTGGTGGATAATTTTCTTTGCAATTCTACCAATAGATGTAGAGAGAAATAAAGTGATTAAAATTGAGGGTGAGGATCCAGGCTCCCCAGAAAATCCAAAAATGTTAAAGAAATTTGTTTATTGTACTGGAATTACAACAGTTTTGTTTATAATTATTTACTTACTTATGAAATTTGAATATTTAAATTTAAGAAATATAATCACTTAGAATGTATATTTCACAATCATTTATTCCAATTCTAAAAAATAATCCTTCAGAAGCTAAAATAAAATCACATCAATTAATGTTGCGTGTCGGGATGATTAAGCAATCTTCAGCAGGAATTTACTCTTGGTTACCACTAGGTTTCAAAGTAATGAAAAAAATTGAACAAATTGTTAGAGAAGAACAAAACAAAATCGGAGCTCAAGAAATTTTAATGCCAACAATTCAATCAAGTGAAATATGGAAAGAAAGTGGGCGTTATCAAGATTATGGTGAAGAAATGCTTAGAATAAAAGATCGACAAGATCGCGAAATGCTTTATGGCCCAACTAATGAAGAGCTTGTAACTGATATATTTAGAGCATCTGTCAAATCTTATAAATCTCTTCCGCAACTTTTATATCATATTCAATGGAAATTTAGAGATGAGATTAGACCTCGTTTTGGAATAATGAGATGTAGAGAGTTTTATATGAAAGATGCTTATTCATTTGATATTTCTGACGAGGAAGCTTTGTTCTCTTATAATAAATTTTTCTTATCTTATTTAAAAACTTTTAAAAGATTAGATCTTACAGCAATTCCAATGGCTGCAGATACTGGACCTATAGGAGGTAATCTTTCTCATGAATTTATTATTTTAGCTGAAACTGGTGAGAGTAAAATTTATACAGACAAAAGAATTTTTGATTTGAAAAGTGAAGGTACAAATATAGAAAAAAAATCTTTAGAAGATTTGAGAAAAAAATTTGAGGAATTTTATTCAGTTACAGACGAAAAATTTAATAAGGATGAGTTCGAAAAAAAAGTTTTGGAAACTAACAGGTTAAAAACTAAAGGTATTGAGGTTGGTCATATATTTTATTTTGGTGATAAGTATTCAAAACCAATGGGAGCATCAGTAGATCTTCCTGGTGGTAAAAAAGATTTTGTTAAAATGGGTTCATACGGCATAGGAGTTTCAAGGTTAGTAGGTGCAATAATTGAGGCAAAATATGACGAAAAAAATGAAATCATGAAATGGCCAATATCTGTTGCACCATATGATATTGGAATAATACCAATGATAAATAAAAATGATAGTTCTGCTTTAGAAAAAGCAAACAAGATTAATTCTGAGTTAGAAAAAAATAACATTGATGCAATAATTGATGACACTGATGAAAATTTTTCATCAAAAGTAAAAAAAATGAATTTAATAGGGGCTCCATATCAAATAATAATTGGTAAACAAACTGATGGTGATTTAGTAGAATTTAAAGAGGTTGGAGAAGAAGCTCAAAAATTAAATATAATCGAAATAATAAGTAAAATAAAAAAACAAAAAGTAAAAAATTGATTTCTACATTAGAAAAAGAAATTACATTTAGATTTTTAAAAGCTAGAAAAAAAGATGGTTTTCTAAATGTTATTTCAATTTTTTCATTCATTGGTATTAGTCTTGGTGTTGCTGTTTTAATCATTGTTATGTCTGTGATGAATGGTTTCCGGACTGAATTGATTAACAAGATAGTTGGTTTTAATGCGCATATAACTGTTAAACCTTATGAAAATATAATTGAAATTGAAAAATTAAAACAAAATAATTTAAAACTTATTTCTAATGAGTTGATTTTGAGTAATTCAGGTGAGGCCATAATGATTAGAAGTGAGACCTCAAAAGGAATAGTGCTAAGGGGTTATGCAAACGACGATTTCTCCAAACTAGAATTAGTTAAAAATAAAAATTTTTTAGGGAATAGAAATAATTTAAGTAAAAATTTTATTTCAATTGGAAAAGAGCTTAGTTTTACTCTAAATCTTGATATAGGGGATGATATTACAATAATGTCCTCAAGTGGAATTGAGACAATAATAGGTAATATACCTAAACAAAAAACTTTTACAGTTATATCAATTTTTGAAAGTGGACTTGTAGATTTTGATAACAATATAGCCTTTATCAATCTATCAACACTCGAAGAATTCTTTAATTTAGATAAAGATGACAGAAATTTAGAAATTTATCTTAAAAATCCTCAAAAAATTGAAGATCAAAAAGAAATAGTACAGAAAATTTTTAAAAATGAATTTGTATATTCTTGGTCAGATATGAATAGCGCTCTTTTTTCAGCTCTTAAAGTTGAGAGAAATGTGATGTTTATAATATTGTCTTTAATCATTATTGTTGCTGCCTTTAATATAATTTCTGGTTTGACAATATTAGTTAAAAACAAAACTAAAGATATTGCGATTTTAAAATCTATTGGTGTCCTTAACAAATCAATTGTAAAGATATTCTTTCTAGTTGGAGTAATAATAGGAACCTCAGCTACAATTTTTGGAATTATTCTTGGTGTAACCTTTTCAATATACGTTGAAAATTTAAGACAATTTTTAAGTACATTATTTAATATAAGTTTGTTTCCAGAGGAGATATATTTCTTGAGTACGATGCCCTCAGAGATAAATCCACCATCAATTTTATTAATCTCGCTATGCTCAATAATTATTACAATTATTGTTTCAATTTTTCCTGCTTTAAAAGCAGCAAAACTAGATCCAGTTAAAGCATTGAAATATGAGTAATTTTATTAAACTTTCAAATATTTCTAAGTCTTTTACTCATCAAAAAAACTTAAGGGTTTTAAAAAAACTGACATACAATTTTAAACTTGGAAAAATTTATTCTCTAATGGGACCTTCTGGATCTGGAAAATCAACACTATTAAACCTATTGTCATTAATCGATAGACCATCAGGTGGCATAATAAAATATGGAAATAAACAAATTGATTTTGAAAATTCTAACTATAATGACATTTTAAGAGCTAATAAAATTGGAATTATATACCAACAAGATAATTTACTTCCAGATTTCACAGCTTTAGAAAATGTATATTTAGCCAATCTATCAATAGAAAAAAATAAAGAAATTTCTATTTTAAAATCAAAACAATTATTAAGAAAAGTTGGTTTATCAAATCGAATTTACCATTATCCCTCAGAACTTTCTGGTGGTGAAAAACAAAGAGTGTCAATAGCTAGAGCTTTAATAAACGATCCTCAAGTTATCCTAGCCGATGAGCCAACAGGTAGTTTAGATCTAAAAACAGCAAAAAGTGTTTTTGATCTTTTAAAAAAACAAATAAATTCAAACCGACTGATAATCTTTGCAACTCATAATAGATTTTTTGCTAAAAAGTCAGATTGCATATTGGAAATAGTTAATGGTAGTATAAAAACCATTAATGCAAGAGTCTAATTCTGAAAATTTTAATCACCTAAAAATACATTCTCAGTTTTCTATTTGCGAAGGAGCTATTAAAATAGATGATTTAAAAGATATTTCTAAACATAAAAAGTTAAAAGCTTTAGGTTTGTGCGATACTTCTAATTTATGTGGTGCGTTAGAGTTTGCTGAAAAATTATCTAAATCTGGGTCTCAACCAATAATTGGAACACAAATTAATTTTAAATTAAATGATACAACTGGTCTATTACCTTTATTTGCTTTAAATGAAGATGGATACAAAACAATAATAAAGTTATCATCATTGTCTTTCCTAAAAAATGATGAACTTTCTGACCCTCATTTAGATTTAAATGAATTACTAAATAAAAATGAAGGTGTAGCAATATTCTCTGGAACAATTAACGGTTTATTCGGACAGTTATTTAATAAGGGTAAATTTTCGGAAATTAGTGAAATTTTTTCAAAAATAAAAGCTAATTATGGAGATAGATTTTATATTGAAATTCAACGTCATGGTGATCAAAATGAAAAAGAATTTGAAAAATTTAATTTAATAAGTTCAAAAAAATTAGATATTCCTTTAATCGCAACTAACGAGGTGTTTTACATAAATAAAGATATGCATGAAGCACATGATGCATTGATTTGTATAAAAAATAAGACCTATGTTAACGAAAAAAATAGAGTTAGATTTAGTAACCATCATTACCTTAAAAGTAGTTCAGAAATGGTTGATTTATTTGCTGATTTGCCAGAAGCATTAGAAAATAATTATAATTTTCCTTTTCGATGTAATTTTAGACCTTTACCTTCTAAACCTATTTTACCTAATATAAGTTCCGACAAAGGTATTAGCGCAGATAAAATTTTAAAAAAAGACTCATTAGACGGTCTTAATGAAAAATTTACAAAGATATTTAAATTAGACAATAAAGATTTTGCATCTGACAAGAATTATTTGAAATATAAAGATAGATTAGATCATGAGTTAGAAATCATAATTAAAATGAATTATGCAAGTTATTTTTTAATCGTATCTGACTATATAAAATGGGCAAAAGAAAATGATATTCCAGTTGGGCCTGGTAGAGGATCTGGTGCTGGTTCATTAGTCGCTTGGTGTCTTTCAATAACTGATGTTGACCCAATAAGATTTAACTTAATTTTTGAGAGATTTTTAAATCCAGATAGAATTTCAATGCCTGATTTCGATATTGACTTCTGTGAAGAAAAAAGAGATTTAGTTTTTGAATATTTAACAAAAAAATATGAAAATAGTGTTGCTCATATAATCACATTTGGAAAATTAAAAGCTAGAATGGTTATAAGAGATGTTGGACGTGTTTTAGGACTGGCTTATGGTTTTGTTGACAGTATATCAAAAATGATTCCATTCGATCCATCGAGGCCACAAAATCTCACAGAATGTATTGCTGGAGAACCAAGACTTCAAAAATTGATAAATGAGGATAGTAGAGTAAAAAAACTTACAGATCTCTCGTTAAAATTAGAGGGATTAAATAGAAATGTTGCAACTCATGCCGCTGGTGTTGTGATAGCTGATAAAAAGTTAACTGAAATAGTTCCATTATATAAGGATGCAACTTCTGAATTATTGTTACCTTCAACACAATTTGACATGTATTCAGCCGAAAATGCGGGATTAATCAAGTTTGATTTTTTAGGTTTAAAAACTTTAACAGTTATAAATAACACTCAAAAACTTATAAGAAAAAAACATAAAAAATTTAATATTGAAAACATAAATTTTGAAGATCAGAAAGTTTTTGATTTATTGTCATCTGGCAAAACTGTTGGTTTATTTCAAATTGAAAGTTCTGGTATGCGTGAAGCATTGATGCAAATGAAACCAAATCATATAGAAGATATTATTGCCTTAGTAGCACTCTATAGACCGGGTCCAATGAGCAATATACCAATTTATAATGATTGCAAACATGGAAAAAAGACACCTGATTATTTACACCCTTTACTTGAAGATATTTTACGACCAACTTATGGAGTAATAATCTATCAAGAACAAGTAATGCAAATTGCACAAAAACTATCTGGTTTCACTGCTGGTCAAGCAGATATTTTAAGAAGAGCAATGGGTAAAAAGAAAAGAGCAGAATTAGAAAAACAAAAACAAAGCTTCATTACTGGTGCTGTAAACAATGGTATTAGCAAAGATGTTGCAGCAGGAATATTTTTGAAAATAGAGCCATTTGCAGAATATGGATTTAACAAAAGTCATGCAGCCGCATACGCAATTATTTCATATCAAACTGCTTATCTAAAAACTTATTATCCAAAAGAGTTTATTGCTGCATCAATGACAATGGATATTTCTAATCAAAATAAATTAAGTGAATTTTATGAGGAATTAAAAAGATTAAAAATAAAAATAGTAAGACCAGATATAAATGAGTGTTATGCAGATTTTAGAACAGATAATGAAAAATTCTATTATGCATTAGGAGCTATTAAAGCTGTGGGATATGAAGCGGTATCAAATATTGTTGAGGAAAGAATTAAAAATGGAAAATTTAGTTCTATCAATGATTTTATCAATAGAGTAAATCCTAAAGATATTAACAAGTTACAATTAGAAGGATTGGTAAAAGCTGGTGCTTTTGATAACCTCAACTCAAACAGAAAATCATTATTTGAGTCTATACCAAATTTTATAAAAAAATCTAAAAATTTTCATGAAAATAAATCTGCTAATCAAATTGATTTATTTGGAGATTCTAATAATGATAATGAAGAGACTGACATTAAAGTTCAAGACTGGAATTTTGAAGAAAGATTATCAAAAGAATTTGAAGCAGTTGGTTTTTTTGTTTCAGATCATCCTTTAAATCAATTTAAAGAAATATTTAATGATTATAATATTCAAGATTTTTTAAATTTTAATAATGAGAAAGAAATAACTAATTCAAATATTGCTGCAACATTGTTAAAGATACAAGAAAGAAAAACAGCAAAAGGGAACTCTTATGCTGTATTAAAATTGACAGATTTAACTAGTGTTTTTGAGTTATTTATTTTTTCAGAAGTATTGCAAAAAAATCGAGAAATTTTAAAAGAGGGTTCTTCACTAATTCTTACTCTTATAAAATCAAACTCTGAAGAAGAAAATCGATTTAAGAGAACAAATGTTCAAAAAATTGCCTCTTTGTCA
>CACHCA010000014.1 GCA_902578265.1 uncultured Pelagibacteraceae bacterium | reverse complement strand
ATTATGTTTAAATCATGTCAAAGAATTCAATAAAAATTGGAATTATTTTTCAGGTATGAATGATGATCAAGTAATTGATTTTTTAAAATCAGACATGGTTTGGCATAAACCTACTCAAAGTTTTAGTTCCTCAGATAATTTTTTTAAAGTTTTGTGGAACAATACTCTACGAGACGAACTTGACAAAAAAAAGTTAAAAAGTGACTTTAATCACATGGGACAATTTAGATATAATCACAAAGACATCAAAGCGTTTGAAATATTAGGTATTTCGGTAGGATCAAATTGGGAAAAAATTTATAATAAATTTAAAATGCTTGTTAAAAAATTTCACCCTGATATGAATTCCGGGAATAAAAAATTTGAGGAAAAACTTAAATCAATAACTTTGGCTTACACTCAGTTAAAAAATACTTATAGAGAAAAAAATTGACACCAAGTATCGACAATCAACCTGACATAAAGCTCTCAATAAAACAAACTTTTGGGATCGACTCGAATATGGAAGTGGATGCCTTTTCTAAAAAAAGTGAGTATGTGCCAGAAATAGATAAAAACTATAAATTTGATCGTGATACCACTTTAGCTATTATCTCAGGTTTTGCTTTTAACAAAAGAGTTTTAGTTCAAGGATATCATGGAACAGGAAAATCTACTCACATAGAACAAATTGCTGCAAGATTAAATTGGCCTTGCATCAGAGTAAATTTAGATAGTCATATAAGTCGTATAGATTTGATAGGTAAAGATGCGATTGTTTTGAAAGATGGTAAGCAAGTCACACAATTCAATGAGGGGATTTTGCCTTGGTCCATACAAAACCCTGTTGCTTTAGTATTTGATGAATATGATGCGGGAAGACCTGATGTAATGTTTGTTATACAGAGAGTGCTTGAAGCAGAGGGTAATTTTACTCTTCTAGACAAAAATAAAGTGATTAAACAAAATAAATTTTTTAGATTATTTGCAACCTCTAATACTGTTGGTTTAGGAGATACAACAGGTCTTTATCATGGAACTCAACAAATAAATCAAGGTCAAATGGATAGATGGAATATTGTTACAACTTTAAACTATCTCAGTCTTGACAAAGAAATGGAAATTATTTTAGCAAAAAACAAAGATTTAAATAATTCAAAAGGTAAGGAAAAAGTTTCGAATATGATAAAAGTTGCCTCATTAACTAGAAAAGGATTTATAGCTGGTGATATATCAACGGTGATGAGTCCGAGAACAGTTTTACACTGGGCTGAAAATGCAGAAATTTTTAAAGATACAGGTTACGCTTTTAGAGTAACGTTTTTAAATAAATGTGATGAGATTGAAAAAAACATAATTGCAGAATATTATCAAAGGTGTTTTGGTGAAGAGTTACCAGAGTCCTTATTGAATATTCAAATTTAATGAATAATAAGACTGAGAGTTTAAAAGAAAAGCTTAGACAAGCCTTATCCTCTACATCAAGAGTAATCTCAGAAGATTTCATTATCAATCCTAAAAAAAATGTTCAAAATTCTCAAAAACAAGATTTAATCGAATTAGACAATTTAAATTCAAAAGACGATTTTATTAAAGCTAGGGCTGAATCAGATTCAAAAGCTCTTAAAAAAAAATTTTCTAGTCAGGCTATATTTAAGAAGAATTTACCCTCTAATTCATCATGTAAATCACTTTATATGATTGCTGAAAAAATAAGATATGAAAAATTAGGATCTAAAATGTTGAAGGGAATAGATAAAAATCTAAGAGATAACTATATTCAAATAATTAATCACAAAAGAAAAGATCAAATTAAATCCAAAGATGATGTACCTATCATTGAGGCTTTTGAACTATACATGCTGAAAAATTTTCACAATATTAAACTTAATTCTTTAACAACAAGGATATTAAGCTTCTGGGAAAAAGATTTCGATAAATCAATTTTTGAACATATAGAATTCTTTAAACAAAATTTAGAAGATCAAAACGTTTATTCTTCTAAGTTCTCCAAGATATTGCAAGAAATGGATATTTTTCAATCAGAAGAAAATAATGAAAAAAAAGATGAGAACCTAGAAGATAATCAAGAAAATCGGTCAAGTGAAAATGATGAGAGTGAAGATGAAAATAAAAAAGATCCTGACAAGCAAGATGAATCGGACTCAAGTCTAGATTCAGATTATAGTATTGATGAATATAAGTTAGATGAGAAGCTTGTAGATACAGATTCAGATGAACAAAATTCTGAACAAGTTATTCAAAAGAAAAATTTAAAAGATTTAAATGTGGAATATAAAATTTTCACAACTGAATTTGACGAAATTACAAAAGCTGAAAATCTTGAGAATGCAGATGAAGCAAATAAGCTTCGGAAAACTTTAGATCAACAATTAATTGGTTTTCAAGATGTTATCACTAAACTTGCTAATAAACTTCAAAGACAATTATTGGCAAAACAAAATAGAGCTTGGGAGTTTGATTTAGAGGAGGGACTACTTGATAGCTCTAAATTACCAAGAATTATAATGGATCCATATAATTCATTATCTTTCAAGAAGGAAAAAGATTTAGACTTTAAGGACACAGTAGTAACACTACTAATTGATAATTCGGGTTCAATGAGAGGAAGACCTATTACAATCGCTGCTATTTGTGCAGATATTCTATCTAGAACATTAGAACGTTGTTCAGTGAAAGTAGAAATATTAGGTTTTACTACAAAAAATTGGAAAGGTGGCCAGAGTAGAGAGATGTGGAATAAAAACAATAAACCCAAGACACCCGGAAGGTTAAATGATTTGAGACACATTATTTATAAAGGAGCTGACACACACTGGAGACAAGCAAAAGATAATCTTGGGCTGATGTTAAAGGAGGGTTTGCTTAAAGAAAATATAGATGGCGAGGCTATAACATGGGCTTTCAATAGAATTAAAAAAAGAAAAGAAGAGAGAAAAATTTTAATGGTAATTTCAGACGGTGCACCTGTAGATGACTCAACTTTATCGGTAAATTCAGGAGATTTTTTAGAGAAGCATCTTAAAAAGATGGTTAAGTTTATAGAAGACAAATCTGAAATAGAAATTTTAGCTATCGGAATTGGTCATGATGTTTCTAGATATTATAAAAGAGCAATTAAGATCACTGATGTGAATGAACTTGGTGATGTAATGATTTCTCAGTTGAGCTCATTATTTGATAAAAAAGCAAAATTACATTAAATTTTTTTTAAATCTTGATTTTTCCATCTAATGTTTATTTCCGCCCCAGTCCTTGTTTTAGAATTTTGGCAATTTAAAGAAGCAAAATTTTTTTCAAGTAAGTTTTTACCTATAAATATTCCCAAACCTAAACCCGATTGATTTTTATCTTTATTCTTAAGTGATCTTAAATAAGGTTCACCTATTTTTGACAATATTTCACCTGGATATCCTTCACCATCATCTTCTATAGTAATTTCGGTATATTCATTATTGCTTTTGAGCGTTATAAATATTTTTTCTTTAGCAAATTTATTTGCATTTCCAATAAAGTTTCTCAAGCCATATATGATTTCTATTGATTTTGGAATTTTTCTAGGGCTAGCATCTTGATCAAAATTTAAGATAAATTTTTTATTACTTGTTTCTTCGAATGAGTTAACAATTTGATTTATATATTTTTTAAAATTTAAGTCCTCATCTATAAAATCGTCTTCTTCAATAGGATTTAAAGATAACCTTTTCAAAATTTGATTACATCTTTCAACTTGGCTTGATAATAATTCTAAATCTGAGTTCAATTCTTTACGGTCTTTCAATTGATGTTTTAACTCTTGTGAGATAATTTTTATTGTAGATAATGGAGTCCCGAGGGAATGTGCTGCTGCTGCTGCTTGACCTCCTAAAGATAACATCTCATGTTCTTGAGCCATTATTTCCTCCATTTTACCTAAAGCTTCTTTTCTTTTTCTAGACTCTGAGCCAAAAACTATGGCAAAATAATTTAAAAAAATTAAAGCAATTGTTAAAGCGATTGGGATTGAGTAATAATAATAATTAGAAACATGAAAGTGATTATTTAATGGTGCAGGTAAGTCCTCTGAATTAAATGTCAGAAAAATAATCATTAATATTGTTGTAACAACAAGAAATAAATTAGTTCTGATACCTAAATTTGATGATGCAAACACACTAGGAATTAATAAAAAAATAACAAATGGATTTACGATACCTCCTGTAAGATATATTAGTGATCCTAATTGAAATATATCAATCATCAAAAAAATTAATGCTGATCTATCTGAAAGTTGAGTTTTATCATAAATAAAAATCAGATAAAAATTGCTTAAAATTCCAATAAAAATAATTAAATTTGATAAAATAAAATTAAAATTGAAATTCAAAAAAAAATAAACAATATAAACTGAAATTAATTGTCCTATAATACCAATCCATCTTAATGAAATATAAGTGGATTTTTTTAAAGTATGAAATTTTGAAGTTTCAAAAAACTTCATGATCTAAATATCTAAATTTTGAACATTTATCGCGTTAGAGATGATAAAATCTTTTCTTAATGTTACATCATTGCCCATTAAAGTATGTATCAATTCTTGGTCTTTTTTTGAATTTTTTGAATATTGAACCTGTAGTAAATTTCTCGTTTCCGGGTTAAGAGTTGTGCTCCAAAGTTCTTCTGGGTTCATTTCTCCCAAACCCTTGAACCTTTGTATGCTCATTTTGGATTTTTCAATTTCTATCAGTTTTAAAAACTCTTTTGAACCTTTCTTACTTTTTTTAATATCTTTGCTATTAGTTACTATATAGTTTTCTAATTCTTCCTCATCTTTAATGTAAATTCCTTTAGAGCCTTTATTTATTTTAAATAAAGGAGGTTGAGCCAGGTACACATGTCCGTGTTCTATCAATTTATTAAAAGGTTTGTTATTAAAGAAAGTTAATAGTAATGCTCTAATATGAGATCCATCTACATCAGCATCTGTCATTATAATTATTTTTCCATACCTTAAATCTTTTAAATCAATTTCATGAGCCTTAGGATCTAGTCCAAGTGCATTAATTAGTGTAACTATTTCATTTGATGATATCATTTTAGACAATGCTTTTGTTCTTTGATCTGAACCATTTCCATTTCCATTTTTTTTAATATTTAAATCTTCAACGTAAGTATTAAGTATTTTTCCTCTTAAAGGTAAAACTGCTTGATTTGATCTGTTCCTACCTTGTTTTGCTGAACCGCCAGCTGAATCTCCTTCAACAATGAATAATTCTGTTCCTTCTTGTTTTCCTATTTGGCAATCAGCTAATTTACCTGGAAGACCACTCAATTCAATAGCACCTTTTCTTCTTACATTTTCTCTTGCTTTTCTTGCTACATCTCTGGCCATTGCGGCTTGTATCACTTTAGCTAAAACTATCTTAGCTACTGATGGATTTTGATCAAACCATATTGATAACTTCTCATTTACTAATGTTTCAACTATCATTCTTACTTCGGACGAAACTAATTTGTCTTTTGTTTGAGAAGAAAATTTAGGATCAGGAATTTTTATTGACAAAACACACGTCAAACCTTCTTTAATATCATCCCCAGAAATAGTTAATTTATTTTTTTTTAGCAAATTATTCTCATTTGCATATTTATTTATTATTCTTGTTAAAGCACTTCTAAAGCCTAATAAATGTGTTCCACCATCTTTTTGATAAATATTATTCGTATAAGGAAAAATATCTTCAGAATAGCCTGCATTCCATTTTAACGAACACTCTAATTCTACGTTATTTTTTTTGCCTTCAATATAAATTGGTTTTCTAAACAGATCGTTTCCGTTTTTATTTTGTAATTTTTCTCTTTTCTCATCTAAATAATCTACAAATTCAATTAAACCTCCATCATATTTAAATTCTAAGGTTTTTTCTTTTTTTTGACTATTGTCAATGAATGTTATCTTTATGCTTTTATTCAAAAAGGCTAACTCTCTCATTCTTTTAATTAAAATATTTGCACTAAATTTGATTGACGAGAAAACTTCCTTTGAAGGTAAAAAGGTTATTTGAGTTCCTGTTTGTTTTGATTTACCTGTAATTTTAAGAGGTGCTTTTGCTTCACCATTACGGAACTCAATAGAATATTTTTTTCCATCCCTATTTATTTCTAGGAATAGTTTTTCTGAAAGAGCATTAACAACAGAAACTCCTACACCATGAAGCCCTCCTGAAACTTTATAAGAATCATGGTCAAATTTTCCACCAGCATGAAGTTGGGTCATTATTACCTCTGCAGCAGATTTTTTTTCTCCCTTATGTATATCTGTAGGGATCCCACGACCATCATCATTAACAGTTACGGTTCCATCAGAATTTAATTTAACATTTATATTTTTACAAAACCCCGCTAGCGCTTCATCAATTGAGTTATCGACAACTTCATATACCATATGATGTAAACCAGTTCCGTCATCGGTATCACCAATATACATACCAGGCCTCTTTCTTACCGCCTCTAAGCCTTTAAGTACTTTAATAGAGTCTGCTTGATATGTGTTTTTATTTGTCATTTTTTTAAATATAGGAAAAAAAAATTATAACATTTTTTGGTAAAAATTGCTCAATTATAATCACAAATTTCTAATAAAAATCTTAAATAAGCTTTATATACCAAGGCTTATTTGATGGCGGAGAGAATGGGATTCGAACCCATGAAAGAGTTTCCCCTTTACACGCTTTCCAAGCGTGCGCCTTCAACCACTCGGCCACCTCTCCAGATTACAAAATAAATTTTTTATATAATTGATAATTATCATAAAGATATTTTGGAAAAGTTTGATCTAAGACTACTTTCTTATACTGATGTCCTCTGTTGAATAAATCAACTTTTTTATT
Organism: uncultured Pelagibacteraceae bacterium; assembly: GCA_902578265.1. Classification (GTDB taxonomy): domain Bacteria; phylum Pseudomonadota; class Alphaproteobacteria; order Pelagibacterales; family Pelagibacteraceae; genus Pelagibacter. The sequence goes on along the minus strand of CACHCA010000014.1, from coordinate 1,602 downwards.
AATTTTTGATTTTATTATATCAATATCAGAGAACTTGCTATCACTAAATTCTATGTGAGCAAACGTCTTAAGTTTAAGAGATATTTCATTAGGCTCCATAATATTATTAAAATGCCAACCAGCATTTTCATAAATTTGTATACTTTTTTCTTTATCAAATCTTAAAAAATTATAATTGAGGTTCTTTGATTTAATTTTTTGACGCATATAATCTATGGAGTTTAAGTTTTTTTTCTTACAGACTCTTGTACCCTCCCAAGGTGTTTCATAAGGATTGTAAAGGTTAAATTTATAATTAAAGCATTTTTGATAAAAAATTCCGTATTTTTTTACTAAATTGAAGTTTTTAAATATTTGTGGATTTGGAATTTCATCAGGATCTGAGAAAAAAACATAGTCATCTGGTTCAGCAAAAGTTAAGTGCTCTAAAATGAATTCTCTTTGAATGGCTTGATTTTTCCATATATCAATATTATTGGGAAATGGTTTATCTAAAATAATATACTTAATTTTTTTTGAGTCGTAATCTCTAATATCAAAATTTAATTTTTTTATATTGTTTTTATGATCATATTTGGACTCACAAATAACAAAATAATCAATATATTTTTTGAGAACATTATACCTAAGATTAAACATAAAATTGTTATCAAAGAAAGTAACACAATCAATAAATTTATTTTTACTCATTTATCCATCTATCCAAAATTTTGCTACCTATTAATATATCTTTTTTATTAGTGCCTGGAAAACTTGCCTCATTTTTATTATTTAAGATATCATTACTAATTTCATCAATCTCCCTGGAATACATATTTTTCTCATTTTTTATTTTAAAATTTTTTTTCTTCTCATTAATTAAAATTATTTCACCCTCATCTGAATTCCAAGTATTGGTAATTAATATTTTTCCATTCTTACCATTTATTGTCGTGGAATATCCAATTTCTCTCGAGAAAGATGCAGTAATTTCTGCTTGGAATTTTTCATCAAAAATTAATTTTACAGAACTTTCTACATCAATATTTTTTAATTTTTTTTTTTTACTTTCAGATAATTCGAAATTTTCAATATCAACTCCATCTAATAAAGATGCAATTAACAAACTCATAGAAACAGTATATGAACCATGATCTAATATGGCTCCACCACCTAATGATTTAGAAAAAATTCTTTTTTTTTTATTAAATTTACTTGAATTAAAAAGTCCAAAAAAACGTTTTTTTGATAACAAATTTTTTCCAAACGAGGACTGCATTGAAATAATTTGACCAATACTGTCATTCTTTAATAACTCAATTATCTTCATTATTTGAGGATGATATCTAAACATAAAACCCTCTCCTATAAAAAAGTCATTAAAGTTAGGGTGATTAAAAATACTTTGAGTTTCTTGAGAATTTATAAATGCCGGCTTTTCAACAAGTATGTGCTTTTTAAAATCTAATGATTTTTTTACCCATTCATAATGTAAACTATTTGGTAAAGCTATATAAACTATATCTACTTTGTTATTATTTAGTAATTTTTCATAATCATTATGACAATTGTTTGTATCAATATTAAAATTAGCCTTAAATTTTGATAAATTATTTTCTGATT
>CACHCA010000013.1 GCA_902578265.1 uncultured Pelagibacteraceae bacterium | reverse complement strand
CTGGTACACACATTAATCAAGGTCTTTTTTTTCATAAGAACATTAATGTAAAAATAAAAAAAAAATTTCAAAACCACTTTATATTTAATATTATTAAAGAATCTTTAAATGTATAAATCTATAATAATTATTCCGTGCTACAATGTAAAAGATCAAATTTTAAAAGTTATAAAAAAAATAAATTTAAAAAATATATATAAAATTATAATTGTAGATGATTTTTGCCCTCAAAAAAGTGGAAATTTAGTGGAAAAAAAAGTTAAAAATAAAAAAATAAAAGTTATTTATGCAAAAAAAAATTTGGGTGTAGGAGGTGCTTTTAAACTTGGATTAAATTTTGCAAAAAAATACAAACCTAATCAAGTTATTAAGATAGATGGAGATGGTCAACATGATCCAAAATTTATTCAAAAGTTTATAACCTATCAAAAAAAATATCCTACCAGAATGATTAAAGGTCGAAGAGAGATGTCCTTTTTTCGAACAAAAATCCCTTTTATAAGATTAATTGGAAATAATTTAATTAGTTTAATAATTAGATTTATAACAAAAAATTCACAACTAAATGATGTTGTAAACGGCTTCATTTCTCTTCCAAAAAAAATTATTTCAAAAATAAATTTTAGATCTATAAGTTCCGATTTTTTTTTTGAACAAGATTTATTAATTTATATTTCAAAAAAAAAATTTAAAGTGAATGAAATACTTATTTCGACTAAATATTTTGATCAAAAAAGCAATCTGAATGAAATCAAAGTAATCTTTCCTTTTTTAAAAAGATATTTTTTGATAATTTTAGGATATTACAATTTTTAAATAACTAAGATAATTAGCTAGGTATGATCCTACAAATGGAAGTCAGGCCAGTTTTTATTATTGTAACTATCGAGTTCTTTTCTTGTTATTGGCCTGAACAAAACCCAAGCAACGACAACTAACAAAACTAATAGTATAAATGTTTTCATTTTTTATCTTATAATTGTCTTAACTGAACCAAGTTTATCAATTTTACCTTGATAAAGACCTTTACCTATTGGAACAACTCCTACAGTTGATCCAGTAAATACATAAAAATTCTTATTTAAAATTATTTTATCTTTTTTTAATTTGTTCAAAACAAACTTCAATGAGTTTAATGGATTAATAAAAACAGCACTAGTATTACCATTAATATTTTGTTTTGTTTTTTTGTTTGAAATATTTGTTTTTAAATTTCCAATGTTAATTTTTCTGTATTTTTTCTTTTGACCTATCAAAAATTTTACATTTGCTCCAAAATCACTACATAAATCTCCAAATGAAGTTATTCCCTTTTTTCTTTGTCTATAACCAACGATCTCGATACAAGGAGCCATATGGGAAATAAATTTTGAAATATTCTTCTTTGTAATTGCGCCCTTTGAATAAAAAAAAGATCTTTTAATCAAATAGCAAACTTCCAACTCAATGCCAAAAGTTGTCTTACTTATTTTGACACTTTTACCACTTTTTAAGAAGTTATTTTGATAAACAGATGCATAAAATGGCTCTTTCTCTTTTAATTTTTTCATCACTGGAATTCCAGTTCCTCCAGCTTTGAAACCAATTATAGGTTTTTTAACTTTACTCTCACAAATCATTCTAAATTTATTTGCTTCAGTCAGTTTCTTTGTAAATCTTTTAGGCAATGGTGCAATATTCTTATTATTAAGAAAAGCTTTTACCAATTTATTTGAAGTTTTTTCTATTAATGTGTCCATATTTTTAAATTATTTCTTTTATTTATTTAATAAACTATATTTTATGATCCAAAGTTTATCAAACTAAAACCAGCAATAAAAAAGACTATCAACCAAACCAAACCTTTTATTAAAAAAAAAGTAAATCCTCCAACTAGAATATATTTACCCCATTTTCTCTTTGACAAAAAATTTTTAAGCCTAGTCATCATTAAATAAAATTTGCTAATTCAATAAAGACATTGGATCAAGTCTAATTTGAAACCAATTTACCCTAAAATCTAGATGTGGGCCTGTAGATCTACCTGTTGATCCAACTGTACCAATGATATCTCCTTGATTAATTTGGTCACCAACAGATACCATCACATTTTCTAGATGAGAGTAAATTGTTGAAATCCCGTGTCCATGATCCATTATAATTGTACCGCCAGTATAATAAAGATCATGCTCGGCCAATGTCACAACTCCAGATGCTGATGATTTAATCATTGTTCCTTTTTTTGCTGCTATATCAATTCCATAGTGAGGCCACTTTGGCTTACCATTTAAAATTCTCTGGCTTCCGTAAACACCACTAATAATTCCTTTTACAGGCATGATAAATTGGTTTTTAAAAAAAGGTAAGTCAGAATTGATGGCTCTAGCTTTTCCAATTCTGTTATTTTCTTCTTTTATTCTTTTGTAAACTGACTCAGGTGGTGTAACTTTACTTTCTTCTAAGCCATCTATTCTCTGAATGTTGTATTTTCTTTTAAGAACTTTTTTAATTATTTTTTCACTTCTTCCGTTTGTAATTTTGGTAATACTTAAATCAAATTTTCTATCTCTATCAATACCAAAAGCAAAATAACCATCTTTAGAAACTTTCACTTCTTTTTTATCTATAATTATTTTGGAAGAGGGATCAGTTATTCCTATGATATAATGACCCTGTAAAAATTTTCCTTTAAACTCGATAGCATTTAAATGAGTCGATATAAAAAAGATTATTAAAAAAAACAATCTTGGTATTATTTTGCAGTCCATCCGCCATCAACTAATAAAGAAGTTCCAGTAATCATTGACGCTGCATCAGATGCAAGAAATACAGCTGCGCTTGCTACATCCGAAAGTTCAGCAAATTTTCCCAAGGGGATATTGCCCAAAACCTCTTTTTTAAACTTTTTACTTTTCAAAAATTTACTTGTCATTGGAGTGACAACAAAAGTTGGGCAAACAGTATTTACCCTTATATTATATTTAGCTAGATCAATCGACATTCCTTTGGTTAAGCCTTCTAAGCCAAATTTTGTCATATTATAAACACTTCTAATTGGACCACCAACATGACCCATTTGAGAAGACATATTTACAATCGCACCACCAATTTTTTTTCTATTTTTGAACTTAATCATTTTTAAAGCACATAATTGAGCAAGATTAAAAGTTGCCATCGTGTTTATCTTAACCAAGTACTCCATATTTTTTGTTTTAACTTTGGTAAAATGTTCTGGAATATTATTGCCTGCATTATTAATCAGTATGTCTATTTTTGACTGCTTATTAATTATCTCTTTAATTTGATTGTAATTTGTGATGTCACATACATAAGATTTACATTTAGACTTTAATTTTTTTATGTTTTTTGAAACTTCATCTAAATCTTTTTTTGTTCTACTTATGATGATCAAATTTGCACCAGCTTCAGCAAGCGCTATAGCACATGCTCTACCAAGTCCTTTTCCAGCTCCAGTCACTACTGCAGTTTTATTCTTCAAATTGTAATTTTTCAGATACATCATTAAAATAATATTTTAATATCAGTATAAATCAATTCAATAGCAACAATTAAAATTGCCAATAATCCTGCCCAAGCAATCCACTTATATTTTTTTATCCAATTTGATATTAATGTTGCTGCTGTTGCCATTAGCACAATTGATAAAACAAGACCAAAAATTAATAAGTAATAATGGTCCCCTGCTGCTCCTGCAACTCCTAAAACATTATCTAAACTCATAGTAAAATCAGCTAATAAGATTGTCCAAATAGCTTTTAGGAAACTGGAATTATCCACCTTTATATCACTTTCGTGATCAGAACCTTTTATGACATCTACATAAAGTTTGTAGACAATATAGAGAAGAAGAACACCTCCAATCAACCTTAAACCTGTAATTTGTAATAAATAAGCAGTCAATAAAGTTAAGATTATCCTTAAGACAACTGCTCCACCTATTCCCCAAAAAATAATTTTTCGTCTTTGTTCTAAAGGAAATTTTGATGCAACCATTCCAATTATGATCGCATTGTCTCCTGCTAAAACAAGATCAATTAAAATGATTTGTGTTAAAATTGTAATTTGTTCTGGAGTAATAAAATCAGTGGGCATTAACTTCTAAGTATCATATCAGCACCTTTTTCGGCAATCATAATTGTAGGTGCATTAGTATTACCCGAAGTTATATTAGGCATTATTGATGCATCAATTACTCTTAAATTATTTAAACCCTTTACTTTAAGAGTTTCATCAACTACTGCCATATCATCTTGTCCCATTTTACATGTGCCAACTGGATGAAAAATAGTTTGCGCATAATTTGATCCAGCTTTTACAAGTTCTTCATCGTCATTAATATCAATACCAGGTCTATATTCCTCTGGTTTATATTTTTTAAAAGTTTCAGACTCCATTACTATTTTTCTTGTAAGTTTCAAACCTTTTGCAGCAACCATACGATCATGTTCAGTTGAAAGATAGTTGAGTTTTACTTTTGCATAAATTCTTGAGTCTTTATTTATGATATTTACGTGACCTCTACTTGTTGGTCTTATATTTGATACAGTAGGTGTAAATGCATGAAAGTCATGGTTTTTTGTAGCACCTAAAGTGTCCATACTCATTGGTTGCACGTGCCATTGAAGATCTGGCAATTCTAAAGAAGGATCACTCTTTGCAAACATACACATTTGACTAGCGCCCATTGTCATTGGTCCACTCCTGTTAAAAACATATTCTAGACCAATCATTAATTTACCAAATAAACTGTTAACTTTTTTATTTAATGATTTAAGTCCATTAACTTTGTAAATTGGTCTGAACATTAAATGATCTTGTAAATTTTCTCCAACTCCCTTTAGTTCATGCACCATAGTTACACCAAGGTCTTTTAATTTTTCTGAATTTCCTATTCCGGAGGTTTGTAAAATTTGAGGTGATCCAATTGACCCAGATGAGAGTATTATTTCTTTGTTAGCTGCAACCTTTTTTAGAGCATTTTCTTGCCAGTACTCAATATTTTTAGCAGTTTTATTTTCGAAATTTATTTTTTTTACATGAGCATGAGTAATAATCTTTAAATTTTTTCTATTTTTAATTGGGTTTAAATATCCAACTGCAGTACTACACCTAAATCCATCTTTCTCAGTTACTTGAAAGTATCCACACCCGTGATTATCACCAGTATTAAAATCTTTAGTTTTTGGAATACCAAATTCTTCTGCTGCATTTTGAAATTCATTTAACAGCGGTAATTGAATTCTTTGATCTGAAACAGACAAAGGCCCTCCAACACCATGGTAATCATCTTTACCACGTTCTTGATCTTCAGCTTTGATAAAGTAAGGTAGAACATCATCCCAACCCCAACCAGTATTACCTAGTTGACGCCAAACATCATAATCTCTACTTTGACCTCTTATATATAGTAAACCATTAATAGCTGAGCTTCCTCCTAAAGTTTTCCCTCTAGGATAACGAATTGATCGATTATTCATTGTTTCATCAGGTTCAGTTTTGTAACACCAATCAACTGAAGGATTATGCATTGTTTTGAAATAACCAACTGGTATGTGTATCCAGGGATAATTATCCTTACCACCAGCCTCAATCAATAGAACTTTATTTTTTGGATTTCTAGATAACCTATTAGCTAAAACACATCCAGCAGATCCAGCTCCTAAAATTATAAAATCAAAGTTTTCCATCTAGAGTTGAAAAGTTTTTTTTATAAATCTCATTTGTTCATCTTTACACTCATATTAATCAATTGTCACTTGTACGAACTTTGTTTTTCTGATTGTATGTTGTCATTAAATTTAACTAACAAGAGGAAAAATAATGAAAAAAATCATTTCAATGTTGTTTGCAACTGTTTTGGTACTTGGATTTGCATCTAGTGCTAATGCTGCAAAAACACTAAAATGTCAGACAGTTCTTAACACTAAAGCTGATGAAGTTAAAATGTTAAAGGACTTTACTGATACAGTAACAGAACTTACATCTGGATCGTTAAAATTTGAAATTTTACCTGCAGGTGCTGTTGTAGGAGTTAAAGAAACTTTAGATGCTGTTGATAAAGGTTTGATTGATTGTGGTTTCGCATGGACACACTATTGGTCAGGTGATCACCCTGCTGCTATGTTATTTGGTTCGCCAGTAGCTGGTGGTGGAGTAGGTATCGACAATATCGCATTCTTATCATGGTTCCAATATGGTGGTGGTAAAGAATTATATGATCAACTTTGGAAAGAAATGGGAAGGGATATTAAAGGATTTATGATTCAACCAGTTGGTCCAGAAGCTTTAGGTTGGTTTCCGAAACCAATTAAAGATATGGCTGACTTTAGAAAGTATAAATTCAGAACTCCTCCAGGAATTCCAGGACAAACTTACAAAGACATTGGTATAGCATCAGTTGCAATGGGTGGTGGAGATATTCTTCCAGCTCTTGAAGCAGGAACTATCGATGCTGCTGAGTGGTGTTGTCCAAAACCAGACTTAACATTTGGTTTTCAAAAAGTGTTAAAGCACTATTACTTACAAGGTTTACACCAAGTAGTCGTAAATGCTGACTTTTATATTACTGGAAAAACATACAATGCTATGAGTGCTCATGAGAAAAAGTCACTTGAAGTAGCTGCTAATGCTTCATTAGCAAAATCTTTAAGTTACAGAATCTATGAGAATGGTAAAGCTTTAAGAGAGCTAACTACTAAACATGGAGTAATTCTAGAAGATACACCTTCAGATTATTTCACAGAATATATGGCTGCAGCAAAAGCATCTTTAAATAAGAATGCTAAAGATAATAAATTTTTTAACGAAGTTTACACTTCAATGAAAAATTTTGCTGATGTTGCTGTTCCTTTCTGGAGTGGTGCTCAAATGTCTAATGCGAAGCTAGGAATGGCTCACGCAGCAACATTAAAGTAATCAGTAATCAATCTTGATTTTTTAGAGCGGACTTTTAAAGTTCGCTCTAATTTTTTTAACTAAAATTTTATGGCAGACGAACCTGGTAAACTAGATATCTCTGATGAAATGATTGCCGAAAGGCGAGGTGGATCAGGAAAAATGCCAACCGATATGCCATCATGGATGGCAAAATCTATTGTTAATATTGATAAATTTAGTAAGTGGATTGGTAGTATTGTTTGTTGGATATTGATGCCACTCATTTTTGCGATGACCTATGAAGTTCTTGCAAGAAAATTATTTTTAGCACCAACAATTTGGGCTTACGACATAAGCCGTTTTCTTTATGGTGCATTATTTATGCTTGGCGCAGGATACGCTCTTTCTAGAGGAGTCCATATAAGAGCAGATTTTTTATACAGAAATTTTAAAACTAAAACACAAGGTCTTATTGATTTCTGGTTATATCTTTTATTTTATTTTCCAGGACTAATTGTTTTTCTTTATATGACTATAGGTTTTGTTGAAGAGTCAATTAGAAGAGGCGAACGAGGGATGGATACTACTTGGATGCCCTATATGTGGCCCATCAAAACGTGTTTGTTACTTGGAATTATTTTTTTATTAATTCAAGGTTTCTCAGAATTACTAAAAAGTTATTGGGCAGCTAAAAAAGGTGAGTGGCCAGGAGAGAAAAAATGATAGCAGAATTCATTAATCCGGCTATTTTAGGTTTCATTTTAGTTGGCGTGATGCTATTTGCAATATTTATAGGATTTCCCATTTCATTCACTTTGATATTTTTAGGTTTTGTATTTGGTTATCTTGGGTTTGGAAAATTAGTTTTTTATTTAATGACCCTTCAATTTTCAATGGTCATGACCGAACAAACGCTCGCCGCCGTCCCACTCTTTGTTTTTATGGGTATTATGATGGAACAAGCTGGATTAATGGAGAGATTGTTTTCAGCATTTCAAATGATGCTAGCAAAAGTAAAAGGGTCTTTATATTACGCAGTTTTATTTGTTTCAGTTATATTTGCTGCGGCAACAGGAATTGTTGGTGCCTCAGTCACAATTCTGGGAATTATGGCTGCTAAGTCAATGAATAGATCTGGTTATGATGTAAAACTTGCTGCTGGCACTATTACTGCTGGTGGTACTTTAGGAATTTTAATCCCACCAAGCATTATGCTTGTTGTAATGGGACCTATTATGGAAATTCCAGTTATAGATTTATTTGCAGCTGCAATCTTACCAGGAATTCTGCTTGCTAGTTTGTATGCTGCTTACACAACAATCAGATGCATAATTAATCCAAAACTTGGACCAGTTTTACCTGATGATATGAGAGCTGCAAGTATGAAAGAAGTATGGATAGAATTTTTCCTAGGTTTAGTTCCTCCAGCAGCTTTAGTATTTGCTGCATTAGGAAGTATTTTGTTTGGATTTGCAACTCCAACAGAAGCAGCAGGCTGTGGAGCTATGGGGGCTCTTTTATTATCCTTGGCATATAAGAAATTAACTCTTTCAAAACTTCAGGAAGCATTAGTGAAAACATTGGAGATTACTGCTTTAATAATGGTGTTAGTTGCAGCATCAAATTTTTTTGGTGCAGTTTTTGCAAGATTGGGAACTCCAACTTTATTGACTGAATTTTTATTGGGCTTAGAAATGAATAAGTATTTAATTCTAGCAATGATAATGGTGATGATCTTTTTGTTAGGTTGGCCATTAGAGTGGGTACCAATTGTGATGATTATTATTCCAATAATTTTACCATTGGTAGAGGCTTTAGGATTTAATTTAACTTGGTTTGCAATTTTAGTTGCCGTTAATTTACAAACCGCCTGGCTCTCACCTCCAGTAGCTTTATCAGCGTATTTTTTAAAAGGAGTTGTTCCAGAATGGGATCTTAAAGACATCTATTATGGAATGATGCAATTTATGGTCTTACAAGTCATTGGTTTAGTATTAATTATAATATTTCCTAAAATTGCTCTTTGGTTACCAACTCTCTTATATGGACAGTAGAAACTTTAAGTTTTATATTGTCTAAGTGAGTCCTCAAAATTTAAAAAAAAATCTTACTAATTGGGATTTAGTTTCAGTTAACCCCAATGATAAAAATTGGGATTGGAAGGTTTTATTTTGTTTTTGGGGAGTAAATATTCAAAGTGTTATTGGTTTCTCATTAATCACCTCTTTGTATGTAATCTACAACCTTAATACTTTTGTTGTATTTTTTGGAACAATATTTGGAACCCTTCTAGTCTATCTATTTTCAAACTTGATTGGAAGGCCATCTCAAAAATATGGATTACCTTTTGTTGTTTTATTAAGACCCTCATTAGGTATTATTGGAGCAAAATATTTTGGTTTACTTAGATTTTTAGTTGGTATTTTCTTTTTCGGTATCCAAACATATTTTTTATCAAAAGCATTTAGTTATTTGATAAGAGTAGTAATTTTTTCTATAGAACCATCAGTACTTGATCAACAAATATTAATTCAATTCTTTTTAGGTATGAACTTAATTGATTGGATTGCAATTATTACAGCAATAATCTTTCAAGGATTTTTATTTAGTGTTGGAATGAATATGAACAAAAAGATTATTATTTTTTCAGCAATTACAGTTTATCTTGGAATATTATTGTTCTTTTTATCAGTATTACTTAATGATGTTAAATTAACATCTAACGCATTTTTAAATTTATTAAATACAGAAAATTTTCTGAAAAAAAATAATTTTGTGCCATTAATAACAGTCGCTAGCACAGTGTTTGCATATTTTTCGCTCATTATTTTAAGTTTTGGGGATTTTTCAAGATATGTAAAAAGTGAAAGCCAACTTAAAAAAGGAAATCTAACTTTAATATTAAATTTGATAATTTTTTCTTTCGCTGCTTTATTTATAGTTTCAGGCATGGATGCCTTTTTAAAACAAGATCCAGAAAATCTCTCTAGAATATTGACTAATCCTACCGATATTCTTGGAA
>CACHCA010000012.1 GCA_902578265.1 uncultured Pelagibacteraceae bacterium | reverse complement strand
ACTTTCAAATTTATCTGAAGATATTGTGAGAAAAAAAAGAACTGCACTTAAAATTTTACCAGTATTTAAAAAGGTTGATACTTGTGCTGCAGAATTCAAATCATTTACACCATACATGTACTCAACATATCAAAGAAATTTCTCAATAAATTCAGAATGTGAGGCTGACCCATCTGCTAAGAAAAAAATTATGATATTAGGTGGAGGGCCTAATAGAATAGGACAAGGAATAGAATTTGATTATTGTTGTTGTCAAGCCAGTTTTGCCTTGAAGGCTGCTGGTTTTGAGACTGTAATGGTTAATTGTAATCCTGAGACTGTCTCAACTGATTACGACACTAGCGATAGATTATATTTTGAGCCTTTAAAGGAAGAATATGTTTTCAATATTATAAAGAGAGAGAAAGATAAAGGGAATCTAGTCGGTATCATTACGCAATTTGGAGGTCAAACTCCAATTAAATTGGCAAAATTTTTACATGATAATAATCTTCCAATTTTAGGAACTCAATACTCATCTATTGATCTAGCAGAAGATAGAGATAGATTTAGAAAACTTTTAGAAAAATTAAATCTAAATCAAGCTGAAAGTGGAATTGCAAAAAATTTCAAACAAGCAATAGAAATATCTGAAAAAATTGGTTTGCCTTTAATGGTTAGACCCTCTTATGTTCTAGGAGGAAGGGCAATGGAAATTGTTTACGAAAAAAGCCAATTAAAAAATTTTGTAGAGGAAGCCTTTAAAGCAGCAGAAAAAAATCCAATTCTTATTGACAAATTTTTAGATCATGCAATGGAGGTGGATGTTGATGCTATATCCGATGGTAAAGAGGTACATGTGGCTGGAATCATGCAGCATATAGAGGAAGCAGGAATTCATTCTGGAGACTCGGCTTGCAGCTTACCTCCAGTTTCAATAAAACTTTTTTTACTAAAAGAAATTGAAAAACAAACAAAAAATTTAGCCCTGGCTCTGAATGTAAAAGGTTTCATGAATGTTCAATTTGCAATAAAGAAAGATGAAATTTTTGTTATTGAAGTAAATCCAAGAGCTAGCCGGACTGTTCCTTTTGTCTCAAAAGCTAAAGGAATACCCTTAGCAAAGATAGCCTCGAGAGTTATGGCTGGTGAAAAACTTTCAAAATTTAATTTAAAGGATAAATCTAAAGGTATGTTTGCCGTAAAAGAAGCTGTTTTTCCGTTTAATAAATTTCCAAACAGTGATTTATTGTTAGGTCCAGAAATGAAATCAACTGGAGAGGTGATGGGATTTGACAAAAATTTTGGAATGGCATACGCAAAAAGCCAGATAGCATCATCTAATTCTTTACCTACAAATGGACTGGCTTTTTTATCATTAAAAGACTCTCATAAAGATGAAGGTTTAGGGCTTGCAAAAGAACTTTTGAAACTAAAATTCCATTTATGTGCTACAAAAGGAACAGCTGAATACATTAAAAAACATGGCATGAGTTGTAAAATTATAAATAAAGTGAGTAGTGGATCACCTCATATCGTTGATGTTCTCGACTCCAAAAAAATAGCTTTGGTAATTAATACTGGTGGGGGCAATACAGAACATAGATTAAACGATGCTATTGCTTTAAGAAGAGCAACACTTAAAAATAAAGTGCCCTACTGCACTAATATGTCGACAGCGCTTGCATGTATTGAGGGTATTAAATCACTTAAAACAAAAAAATTAGAGGTGACAGCTCTACAAAATATTTAATCAACTTTCCAGTCAGTTTTAAATGTTACATAATTAACTTGAATACACCTTCTTTCTTTAACAATTTTTTTCTTTTCCATGCCATGCCATGTATTTGGACCACTTGTAAACAAATAACCATAATTATGCTTATAGGGAACTGTTTTAACTTTTTCTAATTTTTCATTATAAAAATCAGTGCCTAATTCCTCTGATTCATTTGCGTTATTTACAAAAATAAGTCCTGACATTAATTTTTCTTTAATATCACAATGTGGCTTTAACCAAAAACCTTCACGGTCACATATAACTTCAAGTCTGACATATGAACCGGATAAATCTTTATTAATCATTTTAGAAATTGTTTTACATGTTTCTTTGGATTGAAGTTCATTAATGAATTTTACTAAATTTGGAAATTGAGAGGCATTTTCTTTTGTTACAAAACATCTAAATTTTATCGCCTTACCGCCTGAAGCTATGCCTTCTCTAAATTCAGCAGCACCACCATCAATTGCTCTTGTGCCATCATAATTTAGATTATGTTTGCTTACATCAGGAATGTCTGCGCCCTCTATTTCTTTAATAGCTTCTTCACTTAAAGCATTATTATATTCCCAGTGATTAAATGGGGAATCATACTTTTTTGAATTTTTTAATATAGAATTAAGAAAAGTCATAATCTTTAAATTGTTTCTCTATATATCCCGATATTCTATCAGTTTCATTAAGTTTTTTATAATTCCATTCTTCCACTGTGTCCTCTAAGTTTTTAATTATTTCTAGGGATTTAAAAAGCTCAAAAAATTTTTTAAAACGAGTGTTTTTTTTAGTAGCTGGCATTTGAGCCACATATATTGGTCTTCCCGACATAGCTGCTTCAGATATCATAGATGTAGAATCACAAGTTACGATAATATGATTAGCTAGCTTAAGTGATGACAAATAGGCTTTCTTATCAATATCCTGAATTATAATCTGGTCATCACCAAAAAAAGTTTGGGCTTTATCTATAATTCTTTGAGGTGTTCTCATTGAGGGTATAAAAATAAGCTGATAACCTTGATTAATAAAATTTTTTTTAGTTTTAACGAAAATTTCCTCAATTGTTTCATCATTAAAATCATAATACTTATTTGGACCACCGGCGATAAACGCTATTACTTTTTCTTTTTTTATTCGAGGTTTAAGATAATCAATATTTTCCTCTAAGTCTTTTTCAGTAAGATAATGAATTGCACCTTTAGTTTTTAGAACATTTATTCCCTCAAGACCATCGTGCTCTGGAGCAATAACAAAATCAAAATTATTTAATGATACTTTTGGATCTTGAATATGAATGTTCATAATTTTACTTCCAAAATTTTTTTTTAAAAAGATGGATGGAACTACACTTTTTCTCCCACATGAAATTACTACATTAAATTTTTTTGATATATTGTTTTTGAAAACAAAATCTTTTACAGGTGTTAATTTTGGAGGAATCATTTTCCAAAAATTATTTAGTTCAATTTTTTCGTGTATAAATTCAAGATTAAGAGCTTTAGCAAGCCCCTCAACTTGGCTAATCATGCCGTGCATACCCTCGGTCAATAATAAACCTTTTAATTTAGTCATTTATCACTATATAGCTTTCATATGAGTCAAAATCCAACTAAACACACAAAAGTGTTAATAATTGGGTCTGGTCCTGCTGGATATACTGCTGCAGTTTATGCGGCGAGAGCTATGTTAAATCCAATTTTGGTTTATGGATCAGAGCCTGGAGGCCAATTAACTACAACAACAGATGTTGAAAACTTTCCAGGATTTGCTGATGTTATTCAAGGTCCATGGCTTATGGATCAAATGAAAGAGCAAGCAAAAGCAGTTGGAACAGAAATGATTGAAGATCATATAAGTTCAGTAAATTTAAAAATAACACCTTTCGAAGCCGTAGGTGACACTGGTCAAAAATATACTGCTGATAGCATAATAATTTCCACAGGTGCCCAAGCTAGATGGTTAAATATTAAATCTGAACAAGAGGTTAGAGGATTTGGTGTATCAGCATGTGCAACATGTGATGGTTTTTTCTTTAAAGATAAAGAAGTTGCTGTTGTAGGTGGAGGTAATGCGGCTGTTGAAGAGGCAATGTTTCTTACAAAATTTGCGTCAAAAGTAAAATTAATTCACAGAAGAGATAGTTTGAGAGCTGAAAAAATGCTTCAAAAAAAACTTATGGAAAATAAAAAAATTGAAATCATTTGGGATACAGTTGTTGAGGATGTAATTGGAGATAAAGATCCAAAAAATGTTAAAGGAATAAAAGTTAAAAATGTGAAAACAAATAAAATTGATGAAATAAAATTAGATGGTGTTTTCATTGCAATTGGTCATGATCCTGCAACTCAATTATTTAAAGATCAACTTAGTATGGATAATGAAGGTTATTTGATAACAAAACCAGATTCAACAGAGACTAATGTACCAGGTGTTTATGCAGCTGGAGACGTAAAGGATAAAACATTTAGACAGGCGGTAACTGCTGCTGGTATGGGGTGTATGGCAGCACTAGAGGCTGAAAAGTTTTTATCTCATTAAAGTGAAAAATAATCTCCATGTTTTCTTGGGCGCTACAGTTGCAGATGCAGCAGCTAGACCATTGCATTGGGTATATAATCAAAAAAAATTAGGTGTTTATATCAAAGGAAAAAAAGACTTTTCTTTCTTAAAAAAAAATAGAAGTCCTTTCTATAATATCAAAACTGGAAAAGTCTCTGGTTATAATGAAATTAGCCAAGTGATGTTTCATACGCTACTGGATGGACACGAAAATATAGAGAAACGTTTCAAAAAAAAAATCCTTAAAAACTTTGGCCCTGGAAGTAAATATTGGAAAAATTTAAAACTGAGATCTAAATATAAAAAAGTCAAAGACTGGCGCGGTATGGTCAAGGGGCCATGGATACATCAAAATATTATTGAGACTGTAAAAAATATTAAATTGAAAAAGAAAATCTCTGGTGGTGTAAAAGTCAACGAGTCAGATGGTTTTTGTGCTACTCTTCCATATTTTCTCTATGGCTTTGATTTTAAAAGTTTAGAAAAAATTTTCAAAATTGTAACAGTTTCAAAAATAAGTTTTAAATATGCTATGGCAAAATTTTATTTGATAGATTTTGCGTTAAAGGGTGCTGAAGATCCAATCAAAGAATTCATTAAAAAATTTAATAAAAATTTTTTTTTTAAAGGAATTGTTAATGACATTAAAAAAATAAGAAAATTTAGAACAAAGTTTGATCCAACTACGATAAAGAAACTAGGTATGGCTTGTAGCTATCCAGGAACTTTTAACAGCTCAATATATACAATTATTAATTCAAAAAATTATAAAGACGCTATTCTAAAAACAATAAAGGCAGGTGGGTGCAATTGTTCAAGAGCAAATTTTACTGGAGCATATTTTGCAGCTTTAAAAGGTATAAATTCTATTCCAAATAATTGGATTAAAAAAACAATTCCAGCAAAAAATATTTTAAATCAAAAATAATTATTTATTTAAGGCTTCACAAAAAGATTTAATTCTCGACATTGCTTTTTTTAAATTTTTCATGGATGTAGCATAAGAAATTCTAAAATAGCCATCTAAACCAAAGGCAGAACCTTGGACAACAGTGACATTTTCTTTTTCGAGTAATCTTTGAACAAAATTAGTATCTGTTTTTAATTTTGTTTTTTTATTTAAGAATCCCTTGCAGCTTGGAAATACATAAAATGCACCATTTGGGGTTAAACAACTTATGCCTTTTATACTATTTAGACTTTTTACAACAAAGTTTCTTCTGTCTTTAAATGCTTTAGCTCTAGTTTTTATAAATCCTTGTTTTCCATTTAATGCCTCAACAGCTGCAGCTTGACTTATTGAAGACGGATTTGAAGTTGATTGTGATTGTATTTTTCCAATAGCTTTTATTATTTCCTTTGGACCAGCAGCATAACCTATTCTCCAACCAGTCATAGCATATGATTTACTTACTCCATTCATTGTAAGTGTCCTATCTTTTAGCTTAGAAATTTGAGCAATTGTAAAAAAATTAAAGTTGTCATACCTAACATGTTCATAAATGTCATCGCTCAGAATAAAAATTTTTTTATTTCTGATTAAAATTTTTGCTAAGTCATTAATTTCTTTTTTTGAATAACCTGCTCCCGTTGGATTTGATGGAGAATTAAGAATGATCCATTTAGTTTTTTTAGAAATTGCTTTTTTTAATTTTTTGGGAGTAAGTTTAAACCCTTCTTGTTCGGTACATTTGATTATTTTTGGTTTTCCACCAGCTAGCAAAACCATATCTGGGTATGATACCCAAAAAGGTGCTGGTATAATTACTTCGTCCCCTTTATTAAGAGTTGCCATAAAAGCATTGTAAAGAACTTGTTTTCCTCCTGTGCCAACAGTGATCTGATCTAAAGAGTAGTTGAGTTTATTTTCTCTTTTAAATTTCTTAATTATAGCTTTTTTAAGCTCAGGTGTGCCATCTACAGCAGTGTATTTTGTGTCTCCTCTTTTTATAGCTTTGATCGCAGCCTTTTTTATATTTTCTGGAGTGTCAAAATCTGGCTCTCCAGCTCCTAAACCAATTACGTCTTTACCAGCTGCTCTTAATTCTCTGGCTTTCTGAGTAACTGCGATAGTTGGTGATGGCTTAATTCTTTTTAAACTGTCTGATATTATGCTCATTGAAATATAAATTAATTCTACTACGTTCTTTAATATATGGAAAATACATATCAAGATTTAATTACTGATATTCAGAGTAAAAACCCAAAAATCAGTGGAAAACTTGAAGGTGGTAAAAAATTTAAAATCAAATCTGATTTCAAGCCAGCGGGTGATCAACCAGAGGCTATTAAAAAATTAGTAAACGGTGCAAATAAAGAGGAATTTAATCAAGTTTTGCTTGGTGTTACTGGGTCTGGAAAAACTTTTACAATGGCAAAGGTGATTGAGGCAACAAATAGACCAGCCTTAATTCTTGCTCCTAACAAAACTCTCGCCGCTCAACTTTATGGAGAGATGAAGACGTTTTTTCCTGATAACGCTGTTGAGTATTTTGTGTCTTATTACGATTACTATACACCAGAGGCCTATGTCCCAAGATCTGACACCTACATTGAAAAAGAAGCATCAATTAATGAACAAATAGATAGAATGAGACATTCAGCAACAAGATCACTTTTGGAGAGAGACGATGTTTTAATTGTAGCCAGTGTATCATGTATTTATGGTTTAGGCTCTGTTGAGGCTTATAGCAAAATGACTCTAACGCTCCAAAAAAACTATGATTATAATAGAGAACAGATAATAAAGTCTCTAGTTGCGTTACAATACAAAAGAAATGATCAAAATTTTTATAGAGGTACTTTCAGAGCTCGTGGTGAATATCTAGAAATCTTTCCATCTCATTTAGAAGATAGGGCCTGGCGATTAAATTTGTTTGGTGATAAACTAGAGAAAATTGAGGAGTTCGACCCTCTCACAGGTGATCAAGTTAGAGAATTAAGTTTAGTTAAAGTTTATGCAAATAGTCATTACATAACTCCTAAACCAACTATTGAGCAAGCGATTTTAAATATAAGAAAAGAATTAGAAATTACTCTTAAAAAACATAAAGCAGAAAATAAATTGCTTGAGGCTCAAAGACTTGAGGAAAGAACTAAATTTGATCTTGAAATGATTGAGGCAACTGGATCTTGTGCTGGAATTGAAAATTACTCAAGATTTTTATCAGGTAGAAAACCAGGTGAACCACCCCCAACTTTATTTGAATACTTTCCAGATAATACTTTAATTTTTGTTGATGAATGTCATGTAACAGTTCCCCAGCTTAATGGGATGTACAAAGGTGATAGATCAAGGAAAAGTACGTTAGCTGAATACGGATTTAGACTTCCATCTTGTATGGATAATAGACCATTAAAATTTGAAGAATGGGATTTAATGCGAACACAAACAGTATTTGTTTCAGCAACACCAGGACCTTGGGAATTAGAACAAACAAAAGGGAAGTTTATCGACCAAGTTATAAGGCCAACCGGATTAATTGATCCACCAGTGGAAATAAGACCTGCCAAAAACCAAGTAGATGACTTAATGCATGAATGTAAAAAGGTAATAGAAAAAAATCATAGAGTTCTAGTTACAACTCTTACTAAAAAAATGGCAGAGGATTTAACTGAGTACCTTCATGAAAATGGAGTAAAAGTTAGATACCTTCATTCTGATATTGACACTCTTGAAAGAATAGAAATTATGAGAGACTTAAGGATGGGTGTTTTTGACGTGCTTGTAGGCATAAATTTATTAAGGGAGGGTTTAGATATTCCTGAATGTGCTCTAGTTGGAATTTTAGATGCAGACAAAGAAGGATTTCTAAGATCTGAAACATCCTTGATTCAAACTATCGGAAGAGCTGCAAGAAATGTTGATGGCAAGGTAATTTTGTATGCTGATAAAGAAACAAAAAGTATCAAAAAAGCTATACAAGAAACAGAAAGAAGAAGAAAAATTCAGTTGGCTTATAATAAAAAAAATAAAATCGATGCAAAAACAGTAAAAAAAGAAATTAACGATATTCTAGAGAGTGTTTATGAGAAAGATTATGTAAAAATTAGTGAGGGTTCAAACATTGGTGGAAATTTAAAAAAACATTTAAAAGCTTTGGATAAAAAAATGAAAGAAGCAGCCTCCAATCTTGAGTTTGAAGAAGCAGCAAAAATCAGAGATGAAATTAGAAAATTAGAGAGCACTGAATTAGAAATAACATTAAATCCAAAAATAAGACAGTATGATGTTAAAAATAAACTTTATCCTAAAGGAAGATCCACTATGGGTATGCCTGGTACCAAAGTTACAAAAAAAAAAGATAAAAAATGGAAGCACGCAAAATAATAATCACAGGTGGAGCAACAAGAATAGGTGCTGCAATTGCAAAAAAACTTTCAGGTCCAAATAAAGAGTTGATTCTTCATTTTAATAAATCAAAATCTAAAGCAGAAATTCTCAAAAAAAAATTAGAGCGCAATGGAACTAAAGTTTATTTAGTCAAAGGTGATTTAAGTAAAGAAAAAGATACTATCAAAATCATCAAACTAGCAAAATCTAAATTAAAATATTTTGATTGCCTTGTTAATAATGCTTCGTTATTTGAAAATGATAAATTAGCAAATTTTAATAACAAAAGTTGGGAGAAACATATATCAACTAACTTAAAAGCACCTGCACTTTTAACTAAAGAATTTTCCAAAAATGTTAAAGGAAATAATAACAATATTATTAACATTATTGATCAAAGAATTTTTAAACTAACTCCATATTTTTTTTCTTATACTATTAGTAAATC
The DNA here is from genome assembly GCA_902578265.1 of uncultured Pelagibacteraceae bacterium. Classification (GTDB taxonomy): domain Bacteria; phylum Pseudomonadota; class Alphaproteobacteria; order Pelagibacterales; family Pelagibacteraceae; genus Pelagibacter. The sequence continues at coordinate 6,640 of CACHCA010000012.1, read as the reverse complement.
TGGTCTTTATACTTTAACAAAAACTAGTGCTATGAGTCTTGCTCCTAAAATAAGGGTAAATGGTATTGCCCCAGGACCTACTATTAAAAATCAAAGACAAACCGTAAAACACTTTAAAAAACAATATCTTGCTACTCCTTTAAAAAAACAGGTTGATGTTAATGAGATTTGTAATGCTGTTGACTTTTTTATAAAAAGCAGATCTATTACTGGTCAAGTGCTAGCAATTGATAGTGGCCAAAGTTTAAACTGGCAAACACCAGATGTTCTAGGTAAGGAATGAAAAAAAATAATTTTAAGGTTATTAAAATTGATAAAGAAAAATCTCTTTTTAATTACGAAAAAAAGATCCTTATAAACGAGTTAATACTAGATTTAAAACTCGGATATTATGATTTTGAAAGAGAAAATGCTCAAAAAATAAAATTTAGCCTTGAGATAGATTATCAAGATAAAAAACCGTCAAATGATAAAGATTTAAAATCAATAGTTAATTATGGAACAATTGTTAAACTGATAAGAAAACTGGTTAAGAAAAAACATTATAACTTTTTAGAAACTCTTGCAGAGGCTGTCTTTGATGAATTATTTAAAGATAAAAGAATTGCAAAAATAATGCTCAAAATTGAAAAATTAGAAATTTTAAAAGAATGCTCATCTGTTGGTATTCAAATTACCAAAAAGAGAAGTCATGATAAGTTCTGATATTGGAAAAGAAATAATAAAAAAAGAACTCCCCTTAATTCCAAAACTTCCTGGTGTTTATAGGATGCTAAATGAAAAAGAGGAAATTCTTTACGTTGGTAAAGCCAAAAATTTACCCAATAGACTAAAAAGTTATGTAGCTGAAAAAAACCATATTATTAGAACCGAAAGAATGTTGTCACAAACTAGAAAATTGGAGATCACAACCACCTCAAATGAGAGTGAAGCTTTGCTTCTAGAGGCAAATTTAATCAAAAAACACAAACCAAAATTTAATATTTTACTAAGAGATGATAAATCTTTTCCTTTTATATTTATTGGCAACAAAGATAAATGGCCACAAATAAAAAGACACAGAGGAAAAAAAACTAATGAAGGTTTTTACTTTGGACCTTTTGCATCTGCTGGATCTGCTAACTGGACAATAAAAATGATCCAAAAAATATTCCATCTTAGAGTTTGTGATGACACTGTATTTAAAAATAGAGAACGGCCGTGCATTTTATATCAAATTAAAAGATGCTCTGGTCCATGTGTTGGTTATATAGAAAAGGAAGAATATAAAAAGACTGTTGATGATGCTATAGAATTTGTTTCTGGTAAATCAAGGAAAATACAAAAAAGCCTTTCGGAACAAATGGAAAAAGCTAGCGAAAATTTAGATTTTGAAAAAGCGGTAATTTTAAGAGATCGGATAAAGTCATTAAATATTATTCAATCATCACAAAGAATTAATGAAGCTAATCTTATAGAGGCTGATGTAATCGCAGGTTATAAAGAGTCTGGCAAAGCATGTATTCAAGTTTTTTTTTATAGGTCAAAACAAAACTGGGGTAATCAATCTTTTTTTCCAAAACATGATCCAGATGAAAATTTGAGCAATATAATTAATTCTTTTGTCACACAATTTTATGAAAATAAAAGTGTCCCTTCATCAATAATATTATCTGAAGAGATAAAAGAAAAAGTTTTAATCGAAAAAGCGCTTTCTCTCAAAGAAAAAAAACAAGTTACTATATCTATAGCTAAAAAAGGATCAAAATTAAAAGTAATTAACCAAGCAATAAAAAACGCTAAAGAAAGTTTAAATAGAAAGCTTTATGAAAGTCAAAATAATAAGGAATTATTTGAAGCTGTGGCAAGCAAATTTAATCTCGAGACCAATATTAATCTAATTGAGGTTTATGATAACAGTCATATACAGGGAACAAACAGTGTAGGTGCATTAATAGCTTATGGTGATGATGGATTTATTAAAAAAAGATATAGAAAATTTAACATCAAGCTTAAAAAGAATGAACAAGATGATTATGGGATGATGAAAGAAGTTTTGAATAGAAGATTTAAAAGAGCAATACAAGAAAAAGATAACTATTTAACTTTTCCTGATTTAGTAATGGTAGATGGAGGAAAAGGACAATATTCGGTAGCTAGAGAAACTCTAAATGAACTTGGGCTTCATGATATTCCTATAATTGCGATTGCTAAAGGTAAATATAGAAATAGTGGAAATGAGACTTTCTTTCATAATGGAAAGGAATTTAAATTCATTAAAAATGATCCTACTTTATTCTTTCTTCAGAGAATAAGAGATGAGTCTCATCGTTTCGCAATTAGTGCTCATAGAGCAAAAAGGAAGAAGGGTATCAGTAAATCGCTATTAGACCAAATTGATGGAATAGGTTCCATAAGAAAAAGAGCTTTATTAAACCATTTTGGATCAGCTAGGGCAGTTGAGTCTGCAAGTCTAGATGAAATTAAATCTGTAGAAGGGGTTGAAGAAAAAGTTGCAAAAAAAATATATAACTTTTTTCATGAATAAAAAAAAATATGCTTAGAAAAATACCAAATATTTTAACTATAGGAAGAATTTTAATTGTTCCTTTTTTTGTGTTAGCATTTTACCTGCCAGGTTTTTATGGAGATTTAACAGCGTTAATTTTATTTATAGTTGCATCTTTCACAGATTTTTTAGATGGGATGCTAGCAAGATTTCTAGGGGAAGAGTCTAAACTTGGAGAATTACTTGATCCTATTGCGGATAAAATTATCGTTGCAACTGCTTTAATACTTTTGGTAATGGACGGAACTATAAGAAATTACGAGGTAATAGCTGCAATCATTATCCTAACTCGAGAAATTTTGATATCTGGATTAAGGGAATTTTTGGCAAAGGGAAAAATTAAACTACCAGTTTCAAATCTCGCAAAATTAAAAACTGTATTACAAATGGTTGCTATTGGACTTTTACTTTCAGGTGAAACTGGAAACAAAATTATTAATTTTCAAGATTATAATGCTCAAACTATTGGAATAATTCTTTTATGGCTTTCGGCTGCTTTAACTCTTTTTACGGGATATGAATATATGCGAAAAGGTATTGACCACGCGATCTCAGAAGATAATAAGGATTAAGCTGCTTTCTTCTTTCTAACAAGTTTCTGATAACTTTCGTTAAGACCAATAATTAAATCGCAAACTTTAAATTCATTTTCAGCGATACAAGATACTGGAGTTACCTCAGCTGCAGTTCCGGTTAAAAAACATCCAACAAAATTCTTCAACTCTGAGGGGTTTATTTTTCTTTCATGAACTTTAATATTTTTTGATTTTGCAATTTCAATTACTGTTCTTCTAGTAATTCCATCTAGAAAAGAGTCTGGTAACGGCGTGTGTAACTCATCATTCGAGTCTTTAAAAAAAATATTTGCGCCAGTAGCTTCAGCAATATTACCTTCATGATCTAGCATTAGAGAATCTGTATAACCATTTTTTTCTGCCTCATGTTTTGAAAGAGTGCATATCATATAAAGACCTGAAGCTTTCGTGTCCCATGGTATTGTATTGGGAGCTGGTCTTCTCCAATTAGAAATATTTAATCTAATCCCTTCAACTTTTAATTTTGGATCAAAATAGGACCCCCATTCCCATGTTGCTATTGCAACATGAATTTTTGTTTGTTGAGCTGAGATCGCCATCATTTCACTGCCCCTCCAGGCAACTGGTCTTACGTAACCATTTTCAACTTTTTGGTTTTTAATTATAGTATTTGAAGCAGCGTTTATTTCCGTTTCAGTGTAAGGAATTTCAAAACCCATTCGTCTAGCTGAATGAAAAAATCTTGAAGTATGTTCCTCTAGTTTAAAGATTGAACCATCATAAACTCTCTCTCCCTCAAAAACACAACTAGCGTAGTGTAATCCATGGCTTAAAACATGCACTTTAACATTTGACCAATCAACTAATTCGCCGTTGTACCATATTTTACCAGATCTTTTATCGTAAGGTATCATGTATGAAATATAAAATTATTACTGAAAAATATCTATGTATATATAATATGTCAATATAACTTACCTGTGATGAAAGAGCTTTTATATTTAAAAGATGAACAATTAAAACATTTAATTGAAAAATTATTTATAAGTTATAGAGAGACTTTTTCAGACTCAAAAAAAATTCTCAATAAATATCATATTGGCTTAGCTCATCAAAAAACTATTCATTTAATATCTATGTATGAAGGAATATCTATCTCAGAGCTTATGAGAAAACTTAAAGTATCTAAACAAAGCTTAAATAGAGTTTTAAAAGATTTGATCAAGCTTGAAATGGTTTTTTTTAATAAAGACGAGACCGATACAAGAATTAAACACATCTTCCTTAATGAAAAAGGAAAAAAAATTTTTAAAGAGATTTTTGAAATACAAAAAAAAAGAATTTATAATGCATTGCTTAATTCAAGTTCTCAAGAGGTTCTTAATTTTGATGAGGTTTTAAAAAGAATAATTAATGGATAGTTTTCTAGCTCATATTTTAGTAGTTGATGATGATGAAGGGATAAGATCTTTAGTCAAAAAATATTTGAATGAAAAAAAATATTTAGTTACCACAGCTGATAATGCAGAAAATGCATCTGAAAAAATAAAGGCTATTAAGTTTGATTTAATAATTTTAGATATCATGATGCCTGGAAAAAGTGGGCTTGATTTTTTAAAAGAACATAAAGAATTTATTAATACACCAATTATATTACTAACTGCTAAAGGTGAGCCGGATGAAAGAATAGAGGGTTTAGAAATGGGAGCAGATGATTATTTACCTAAACCCTTCGAACCCAAAGAACTTGATCTTAGAATTAAAAACATTATTAACAAAACAAAAAAAAATACTTCAAAAAAAATAATTAAATTTGAAAAAGTTAAAATAGATTTGAATAAACAAATGATTTTTCATGGTAACTCAGAATTTAAAATAAATAATACTGAAAAAACAATATTAGAGAAAATGATTGATAACCCAGGAAAAGTTTTTAAACGAGAAGAAATCGGTAAATTAATTGACTTAGATAAAGAAAGATCAATTGATGTTATCATAACCAGATTGAGGAAAAAAATTGAAATAGATCCGAAAAATCCAAAATTTCTTCAGACTATAAGAGGGGCGGGCTATGTTTTATGGATTGAATAAATTTGTAAAAAATCTATTACCTAAAAGATTATTTTACAGAGCTTTGTTAATAGTTGCTATCCCTGTAATTTTAATTCAATTAATAATTACAATAGTTTTTTTTGATAGCCTCTGGATAAAAACCAATAAAGGAATGACAAGAGCATTAGTCAGTGAAATACAAACTTTCATTGAGGTTTATAGTAATGATAATTATGAAAAAGATGAAATAAAAAACATTTTTTCATTATATCAAGATTTGAATATTGAATTTGTTGAGAATGAAAATTTTAATTTCTCTTACAATGAAAGATGGTTTAGTCCAATAGACAGAACACTGAGAAGAGAATTAAAGTCAAAATTTGGATTAGAAATATTTTGGTTTGATACAACAAGTTATAAAGAGTTAGTTGATTTAAGAATTAAATATCAAAATGGTTTTTTTAAATTTATTGTCCCTAAGGATAGACTCACAAGCACTTCTGCTAGATTGTTTGGATTATGGATAACTGTACCTGCATTTGTAGTCGTAATTATTTCGCTTATATTTTTAAAAAATCAAACAAGACCAATCACAGCCTTAGCTAAAGCTGCAGAAAAATTTGGAAGAGGGGAAAATGTAGATGAGTTTAAGCCCTCTGGTGCAGCTGAGATACGTCAAGCAGGTTATGAATTTGATAAAATGAGGAAAAGAATAATGAGACATCTAAATCAAAGATCTGAAATGCTATCTGGGATTAGCCATGACTTAAGAACGCCCTTAACAAGAATGAAATTACAAACTGAGTTTATAAAAGATAAATCTTTAGCTAGGAAGTTGACCGAGGATATAAATGAAATGGAAAAAATGCTTAATGAATATTTGCAGTTTACAAGTTCCTCATTTATAGAAAAAGATGAGCTGTTCAATCTGAGTGATTTAATGAATGAGATTATAGGTAAATATAATAATGAGAACATTACGAAAGAAATATTACCAAGGGTTTATTTAAATGGTCGAAAAAATTTAATTAAAAGATGTCTTAATAATCTGTTAGAAAATTCTATTAAATATGGAAATAAAATAAATGTTGATCTTCAAAAAAAAAAAACGAGCTTAATAATAAAAGTTGAGGACGATGGTCCAGGAATACCAGAAAATGAATATGATAATGTTTTTAAACCCTTCTACAAAATAGACAAAGGAAGAGCAGACTCCAAATCCAGTGTAGGACTTGGTCTGTCAATAGCATCTGACATTGTACGTTCTCATGGTGGTAATATAAAGTTGAATAAATCCAATTTGAATGGACTTGAAGTTAAGATTTTTTTACCCGTTTAATCCTTTTTTTTAAAACCTTTTTTTTTTCAAGTTCTTTCTCTAAATTTTCGACTCTTTTAGCAAGGATATCAAATTCATCCTTACTTGTTAATTTCATTTTGAATACGATTTCATCTCTTTTTGATTTTAAAATGTTTACTATCTCATTTTTTAAGTCTCTTGATG
>CACHCA010000011.1 GCA_902578265.1 uncultured Pelagibacteraceae bacterium | reverse complement strand
CAGCTTGTTTTTGAAGATTAACAAGTTGCCTTTCTTGTTGGCGCCTTAATTCATCTGCTCTTTTAAGATTATTTTCTGCAGCGTTTAGTCGTAATTCAGCTTCATGCCTTCTTACATGTAATCCTGAAATTCCTGCAGCTTCTTCTAAGATTGCCCTTCTATCGGCTGGTTTAGCTGTAACGATTGCACCTATACGACCTTGGCTTATCATCGATGGAGAATGTGCTCCAGTTGATAGATCTGCAAAAAACATTTGAGCATCACGGGCTCTGACTTCCTTATCATTTATATAAAATTTTGAACCTTTATCTTTTTCTATTTTTCTTCTTACGTTTACCTCATCCAATTCTCTATATTGAATTGGCCCCTCATTTTTTTCATTAGTTACAGTAACAGACACTTCCGCAATGTTCTTGGATGCTTTGTTAGATGTTCCAGAAAATATTACATCCTCCATTCCTGATCCTCGCATACTTTTTGCGGATGTTTCTCCCATGACCCATCTTAAGGACTCAACAATATTTGATTTTCCACATCCATTAGGACCAACTATCCCAGTTAAACCATTTTCAATTAAGAAATTAGTTTTATCAGCGAAAGATTTAAATCCGTTCAATTGGATTTTTTTAAACTCCATTAAGAGTTTATATCAGTTTTTCCAGCGATTTTTTTAAATTTTTATAATTAAGGGGTTTCTCAAACTTTTTGTTATTAATAATAATCGTAGGAGTAGCATTAATCTTAAATTTTTTAGTGCCTTCGATTCGATCGTTTAACACATAATCCTCTATTTTTTTATCATTTATACATTTTTCAAAATCTAAATCGAAGCCTTGATTTTTAATGAATGTTTTTAAATTATCATTAATTTCTTCCACATTTTTCCCTCTGACCCATGCTTGTTGATTTGAATAAAGGCTATTTAAAATTTTCAAACTTTCATTACTTTTACATTGAGAAATTTTTGATGCATTAAAAGCGGCCACATCTAGAGGAAAGTGCCTAAATTCAATTTTGACTAAACCAGTATCGATATAATCTTTTTTGAGTTGAGGATATACGTTTTTATGAAAATCTGCGCAATGACTACATGTTAAAGATTCATAGGCGATTATTGTAATCTTCGCATCCTTATTTCCTGCTATGATTCTATTTCCCTCAGCATTTAAAATATTTATCGACCCAAAAAATAAGATTAATATTAAAAATATTTTTTTCATTTTGTTTTAAACACCTTTGATAACTTCATTAAAGATTTCTTTATTTTTTCATTTTTAACACTATTTATCTTTTTTTGATAATCATGATTTGTCACGTTATAAGAGCTTTCATCATTTGTAGAGGGTTTAATTTTTTCGTCATCAAAACTTGTTAGTTTAATTTTTTCAACAACAGAATAACCAAATAAATTATTTAATTTTTCCAATATATCTTTTCTTGAATATTCCAGTTCAACTTCATGCCCCCTTTTAACATTGATCGACAAAGTGCTAACACCTAACTTATTAGAATTTTTAAAAGACTTGGGGTAGCAAACTTTAAATAAATTTTCCCCAACAATATATTTCCAATTATTGATAGTTTCGGAGTACACGTGCCCTTTCTTATTGATGACTTTTTTGATATTTTTTGGCAAAGTGTCTTTAAAGGATCTTAAGCCTTGAATGCTATTTCTCTGCTTAGTATATTTTTTGAATTGCATATGAAAGATCAAATAATAACAAAAAAAATTCTTAATTGGTATGATTTAAATAAGAGAACATTACCGTGGCGAAAAAATGTTTCACAATCAAAAAAACATTATTATACATTGGTAAGTGAATTCATGTTGCAGCAGACACAAGTAGTGACTGTAATTCCTTATTTTAATAGATTTATAAATAAAATTCCAAATCTTAAAAAACTTTCAAAAATCCCCGATAGAGAATTGATAAAGCTTTGGGAAGGTCTTGGATATTATTCAAGAGTAAGAAATCTAAAAAAAACTGCTAAAAACATAATTAGTAAATATCATGGAGAAATTCCAAATAATTATGAGGATTTAATATCTTTACCTGGTATTGGCAATTACACTGCTAATGCAATTTTAGCTATTGCCTTTAATAAATCCTATATTCCTTTAGATGGAAATATTGAAAGAGTTTTAAAAAGATATCTTTATTTAAGAAAAGATAAGGAAATACAAAAAGACAATCTAATAGAAAAAAAATCTATTTTCGGAATTTCATCAAGAGCAAGTGATTATGCTCAAGCTTTAATGGAATTAGGAGCAATGATATGTAAACCAAAAAACCCTGAATGTAGTAAGTGTCCCATCTCAAAAAATTGCAAATCTTATAAGAAGAAAGATTTTGATTTAGCTAAAATTACAAAAAAGAATAAAGAAAAATATTTTATTCTTAAAGTTTATAAAAAAAAACAAAAATATTTGTTAGTAAAAAATACAAGATTTAACTTTCTTAAAAATTTAACAATTTTTCCGATGGAAGAGCTTTCTAACCCAAAAAATTTTAATGAAAATCTTAATTTTAAAATGTCAAATATGAATATGAACATAAAAATTGAATATCTCAAAAATGCAAAAAGATTTCCCTCATCTTATTGGTTTGATAAAAGGAAATTAGATAATTATATGCTTCCAACATTCACTAAGAAAGTTGTTAAATATTTAGAAAAAAAATAATGAAAAAAGTAGCTGTAATTGGTGCTGGTATTTCAGGGCTATTCATTGCGAATTTATTTAAGAGAAATGAAAAGTATCAAGTAACTATCTTTGAGAGAAATAACTTAATCGATTTGAAAGAAGGTTACGGAATTCAATTATCTGTCAACAGTGTCAAACTTTTAAATAAAATTCAGTTTGATACATTAGAAAATAATGAGAAATTTAATCCAGACAAAATTAATTTTTACTCAGTTAAAAATTCTAATAAGATATGTGAGTTAAATATATCAGATTTTAATAATGAAAATTGTAAATATACTACTCTTAAAAGATCATCACTTATCAAATTTTTAAAAAAGGATTTAGAAAAAGCAATAAAATTTAACCACACTATTTCCAAGATAGATCAACAAGATCAAATCATTAAAATCACTTTTGAAAATAATGAAACTTATGAATTTGATTATTTAATTATTTCAGATGGAGTTTTTTCAAAGAGTAAAAACCTGTTATCAAAAAAGCAAATTAAACCTAAATTTAATGATACGTTAGCTATAAGAGGAATAATACCAAGTTCATCAAACATAGCTGATAAAAAAAACATCTCATTGTTTTTAGGTTCAAATTTTCACTATGTTATTTATCCAGTATCTCCTGATGGAGATTTAAACTTTATAGCTGTAATGAAGTATAAACTTTCAGAGGATGAGCAAAAAGATTTCTCGTTATTTAAAGATGACAATTTTATTAAAAAGATTTTAGAAAAAGTTCCGAAATTAAGTAAGGAATTTTTTGATAATATTAATGATTTAAAGATATACCCGGTATTTGTGAGTCATGATTTTTTTGAGTTTAATAATAATAATATTCATCTAGTAGGAGATGCTTTTTTTGCTTTTTCACCATCATTTGCTCAAGGTGCATCACAATCTATAGAAGGTGCATATGAATTATTTGAAAATATTGAGAATAGTACTGAAAGTAATTTTTTTAAAAATAGAGTTAATAAAACAAAAATGGTTAATAATAGATCAAAGCTTAATCAATTTGCTTTTCATTTATCTAATCCTTTAACTACATTTTTAAGAAATATTTTTTTGAAAAGATTAGTAAAAAACAAAAAGTTTTTAGAGGGCTACCTTGGGAAAATATATAAAAACTAACTATTAGAAATCAACCTTTGTCTCAAATGATCGATGGGAACTGCGTTTCCATTTAAGTTATAATGCCAATAGGTCCATCCATTACAACTCTCGGCACCTAAAATTGTAGCTGCTACTTTATGGATTGAGCCTTCAGTTTGAGCATGTTTGATACTGCCATCAGCCATAATTTTTGCACTGATTTTCTTTTTATTATCAAAAATAGTGGTGCCTGGTTTAATTATTCCTAATTCAACCAATGATCCAAAAGGTATTCTCGGCTTAGATCTACCATTTTGCAAAGTATCTAAATAATCATCTTCTATAGGTTTTGCTTTCTTTAATCTTTGTTCGGCAGCTTTAAAATAGGTTTTCTCTTTTTCAATCCCGTAATAATTTCTACCCAATTTTTTTGCAACTGTTGCTGTTGTTCCTGATCCTAAAAAAGGGTCTAAAACTAAATCATTTTTATTTGAAGTTGCTAATAAAATTCTGTGAAGTAGAGCCTCAGGTTTTTGAGTAGAATGCACTTTTTTACCATTCTTTTTTAGTCTTTCGGAACCATTACAAATCGGCAATTCCCAGTTAGATCTCATTTGAAGATCGTCATTTAAACACTTTAAGGATTGATAATTAAAAGTGTATTTTGATTTTTCAGACTTAGATGCCCAAATTAAAGTTTCGTGGGCATTCGTGAAACGTGTTCCTCTAAAATTTGGCATGGGGTTTTTTTTATTCCAAATGACGTCATTTAAAATCCAAAAACCCAAATTTTGAATTGCTGTCCCAACTCTAAAGATATTGTGATAACTACCAATTACCCAGATAGCCCCATCTTTTTTTAAAATTCTTTTACATTCGCTTAACCATGAGTATGTAAAGTCATCATACTTTTTAAAATTTTCAAATTGATCCCATTTATCATTTACTGCACTTACTTTAGATCTATCTGGTCTTGTTAATTCACTTTTTAATTGTAGGTTGTAAGGAGGGTCAGCAAAAATTAAATCAAAAGTCTCATCAGGAATTTTTTTTAGCTCCTGAAGGCTATCTCCGTTAATTAATTTATTTTTAAAATCTAAATTCATTTTGAAATAATAAATTAGACTCCAAAAAGATTCTTGGGTCAACCTATGATTGAATTATTTAGACTCGTTTTGTATGACTTATCATGGCGATAACTACATATTGTGTTTTTACGTGAAAACTATTTTAATCTATTAATTGGAGAAAAGTTTTTCCTGTGGTGTTTTGTAATCCCTAAAACTTTTATGGCTCTTAAATGTTGACTAGTACCATATCCAAAATTTTTTTGCCAACTATAGCCTTTAAACTTTTTACTTAAATTTGAGATCATTTTATCACGTGTAACTTTTGCAATAATTGATGCTGCAGAAATAGATGGAATTTTTTGGTCACCTTTAATAATAGATTTAAGTTTGTAATTTTTTAATTCAGGCAATTTATTTCCATCAATTAATACATGTGAAGGTTTTTTTTTAAGTTTTTTGATTGCTCTTTTCATTGCTAATAAACTGGCATTTAAAATATTTAATTGTTCAATTTCTTTCAATGATGCCTTTCCAATTGCCCAAATTGAATTTTTTTTAATATGGCTAAATAAGACTTTGCGTTTAGAGCTTGATATACTTTTTGAGTCTTTTAGTAATTTTGTATTTATAGATTTTTTTAAAATAACTGCAGCTGCATAGACTGGTCCAACCAAACTTCCTCGACCGACTTCATCTACACCAGCAATTATTTTCATTAAATTATAATATTTAAATCTTCTACTTTTTTTCTTATTTTTTTTAGGTCCTCCCATGAGAATTTCTTTTTATCTGGATACCTAATTAAATAAGATGGATTAAAAGTGATAATTACGGGAATTGTTTTGTTTCCAATTATGATTTCTTTCCAATTTCCTCTTTCGTTTGAGATTTGATTACCAAGACCCGTTACTGCCTCCATTGCAGTGGTGCCCATCAATATCAAAATTTTAGGATCTATAATTGAAATATGTTCTTTTAGAAAAATTGAATATCGCTTTATCTCTTGAGTAGTTGGCTTTCTATCATTGGGTGGTCTAAAATTTATTGAGTAAGTAGAGTACACTTTCTCTCTTTTGATTTTAATTGCTAAAAGCATCTTGTTTAAAAGCACGCCAACATCTCCACAAAATGTTTTAGCTTCCAAGTCCTCTTTTTCATCAGGAGCTTCTCCAATTAACATTATAGGACTATTTATGTCACCATCTCCCATAACTAGATTTTTAGAATTATTTCTTAAATTACAATTTTCAATTGAATTGATTTTTTTCTTTAGTCTTAATATTCTCTCTTCTTTCCCTGTTTTATTTTGAACGCTATTTTCCTTTACAATTTTAAGTCTATTTATTGGCTTATTACTAAATTCAAATTTTGGCTCTACTTTATCTAAAAATCTTTGATCATATTTGGCATTTTGATTTAACATCTTTTTAGTCATAAAGTGCAATTATGTTTGTCAAAAATTTAAAATTTTTATTGATATTATTGTTACTTTATCAAAATCCCTTGCATTCTAAAAGTGCTAGTTTTGATGATTTTGACTCCAGAAACTTATCAAAATATTTTTCTGGAATTGTAGCATTTGAAAATAAAAATAACTCAAAGGCGTTAAATTTTTTTAATACTTCCAAGATTTTATTAAATAAACATGAGCCTTATTTAAAGAGATATGTTTACTCTCTAGTCTTAGAAAATAAAGTAAATCAAGCTATAAATATTGTTAAACAAAATAAAAATAAATCAGAATTTTTTGAAAAATACTTATTATTAACAATAGATAGTATAAGACGAGAGGATTTTTCAAAGGCATTGGATTACATATCTAAGTCTAAAAAATACATTAAACTCAACCGATTTAACTCAGCAATTTTAGATAATTTGAGAGACTACATTTTTGTATTCAAAGAAAAAAGATTGCCCAATGATATAAAAAATTACGGAAATCTATCAATAATTTCAACAACCTTTCAAAGGTGTTATTTAGGAGATGCAAAAACCAAAACTTTTTTCTCTAAGCTGGTTGGTAATGACGATGCAGACTTAACTAGGTACACTTTTTTTTACTTAGCATATTTAATTGAAAATAACCAAATAGAGGAAGCAAAAAAAATAACTGATAAGATTAAATTTATCAATACTTCTTTACTTTTGTCTCAAGGAAAAAGTTGGATTGAAAAAGGCGATCAAAGAAAAATGAACTCCATTTTTTCATGCAAAAACCATAATGACTTAATAAGTGAATTTTTATTTTTAATATCTAATTTACATTCTACTCAAGACGATTTTATAAATTCTAACTTTTATTCATATTTATCTAATTATTTAAATCCAAAATTTCATTATAATTTATCATTAGTCGCTGAAAATCTATATTCAAATGAAGAATTTGATCGAGTTAAAAAAATTTTACAAGAATTTGAAAAAGAAGATGATTTCTATTATTGGTATAGATTAAAAAAAGAAGCTCAAATTATTTCAAAAGAAAGTAGCACAAAAGATTCACTAAAATTTATTAAGTCTAACTTTGAAAAAATTGAAAAACCAAATGAAAAAATCTTATTTGATATTGCTAATTTTTATAAAAATGCAAAAGAGTATGAACAAGCTATAAAATATTACACAATAGTCCTAGGAATAGTTAGCGATGATTTAGAAGTTAAATCAGATTTATTTTATAGAAGAGGAGCGAGCAATGAACGAATGGGAAATTATGAAGAAGCAGATAAAGACATGCTTTCTTCTTTAGAAATTGATCCTGATGATGCTTATGTTCTTAATTATTTAGCATACTCTTGGTTGGAGAGGGATTACAAAATTGAAGAGGCAATGGAAATGTTAGAGAAAGCATATTCTTTAACTGAGAATGATCCATATATAATAGACTCAATTGGTTGGGCATATTATTTAACAAAAGACTACGTAAAAGCAGAAACATATTTAAAAAGAGCTGTAGAATTAATGCCAGATGATGCGATAGTAAATGATCACTATGGAGATATTCTTTGGATGTTGGGTAGAAAAATTCAAGCAAGGTATTTTTGGAAAAGTGTATTTAAAATGGAGGATGTAGATGAAGAATTATTACAAAAAATAAATTCAAAAATAATTAAAGGACTCTAAGATGAGCTATTCCAAGATAAAGTCATTTGCTAAAATTAATTTAGCTCTTAACGTTACTGGAAAAAACTCAAGATTACACAAGATTGAGAGTATCGTAGGTTTTGTCTCGTTATACGATGTTATTCGTATTAAAGAAATTCAATCTAAGAAACATATTATTTCATTTAATGGAAAATATTCAAAAAATATTCATAAGAAAAATACAATTTCAAAGTTATTAAATATTCTAGAGAAAAAAAAATTAATTTCAGGTCATAAGTTTGAGATAAAAGTTAACAAACATATTCCATCCAAATCTGGATTAGGAGGCGGATCAATGAATGCGGCAAATATATTAAAATATTTGATTAAGAAAAAGTTTATTAATCCCAGCAAAGGACAATTAAGTTCAATTTGTAAATCAGTAGGTTCAGATGTAGTTCTGGGTCTTAATTCTACTTTTACAATTCTTAAATCTAATAACCAGATTAAAGAGTTTAAAAACTGCAAAAAATTTTATGCACTTATTGTTAAACCTAGCTTTGGGTGTTCGACAAAAGAGATATATTCAAGTGTTAAAGAATTCTCAAAACCTAGATTTAATAAACCCTCTAAGAAAATGTTTAGCTTTGATAATTTGAAAAAACTCAATAATTCTCTTGAGGCGATTTCTCTATCTAAGTTTCCCAAATTAAAAAATATCAAAAATTTTCTTGAAAAATCCTCAAATAAGAGTTTCGTAAGAATGACAGGATCAGGTTCTGCAATTGTCGCATATTTTAAATCTAAAAAATTATGCGATGATGTTAAAAAAAAATTTAGTAGAAAATATAAAAATTGCTGGTGTAAAGTTGCAAAAACTATATAAATTCTTTTTTTTGTGTTATACGAAATTAGATTGGGGCGTAGCCAAGCGGTAAGGCACGGGTTTTTGGTACCTGCATCCTAGGTTCGAATCCTAGCGCCCCAGCCAAATATGAAAAACTTTTTAAATAAAATTTTCTCGAGCTCAAAAAACCTTTACTCATTTAAAAATAATATCAAAAAACTTTCACTAACAACACCTGTGATAAAAATTTTTGAAGCTATAAATTCTCACTCATCTGAAAGTGAGATTAGGTACGTGGGAGGTTGTCTAAGAAAAATATTAAATAATGAGAAAGTTGATGATATAGATTTAGCAACAAATTTAAATCCTTTCGAAGTTACTGAAATCTTAAAAAAAAATAATATTAATTTTTATGAGTCAGGAATTGAGCATGGAACAATTACAGCAATCATAGATGATCATAAGTATGAGATAACATCTCTAAGAGAAGATATTTTTACAGATGGTAGACACGCTAAAGTAAAATTCTCTAAAGATTGGAAAAAAGATGCTGCAAGAAGGGATTTTACTATTAACTCTATTTATGCTGATTTGGATGGAAATTTATTCGATCCTTATGATGGAAAAAAAGATGTTGAAATAGGTCAGGTTAGCTTTATTGGCAACCCTGAAAAAAGAATTAAAGAAGATTATTTAAGGATATTAAGATACTTAAGATTTTTTTTAAATTACTCAAAGCAACCTCACAAAGAGGAAATAATTAAACTAATAAAAATCAATATAAGTGGTATTTCTATTATATCTAAAGAGAGACTATTAGATGAGTTAAAAAAATTATTAAAATCAAATAAATTAGAAAATTTGTCAAAAGATAAATTCAGCATCGACCTAATATTGTTAATTTTTCCAGAGCTAAAGAACATCAAAAGTATTATTGATGCAATCAAAGTAAAGAGAGAACTGTTTGTTGATCTGGATTTTATGTTTACTTTATTTTTAATGATAATAGATGAAACAGATAATTTAGAATACTTTTTGTACAAATATAATATTTCAAAAAAAGATCAAAAAAGAGCTTATGCTATTAGTAAATTTTATAATGAAAAGAATGGATCAAAAACTTTAAATGAAGTGAACTTAAATAAAGTTCTATATTATGATGGAAAGCAAGCAGTATTAGATATTATAAATTTTAAGATTATAAAAACAAAGAAATTAGATGAGAAATTATTGAACTTACTAGAATTATATAAAAATAAGATTACGCCAAGTTTGCCTGTTGGAGCTAATTTATTAATGACTAGATACAAAATACCAGAGGGAAGACAGTTGGGAAGTATGCTGAAATTGATCGAGGAGGAGTGGATCAGGAATAATTTCAAAATTTCTGACAAACAAATCGATAGTATTGTAAAAGGTTAAAGATATTTGACGTCTTTAATTTCAAAGTTTTTTACTCCAGCGGGAGTATTTATTTCCACAAAATCATTTTTATTTTTTCCAATGAGACCTTTACCTATCGGTGATTGAAAATATAACAGTTTTTTCTTTAAATCTGCTTCATCTTTTCCAACTATTTTATAATCTATCTTTTCACCAGTATCTAAATTTTCCAAAAATACTGTGGCACCAAAAATTACTTTGCCGTCATTGTCTATTTTAGTAACATCAATGACGTTTGCTCTTGCAATAATATCATTTATTTCTGTTATCCTACCTTCGTTGTGAGACTGCTCTTCTTTTGCTGCATGATACTCAGCGTTTTCTTTTAAATCTCCATGTGATCTTGCTTCAGCAATTGCAGCAACTATTTCTGGTCTTTTTTTTTCTTTTAAAAAAATTAATTCTTCTTTTAGTTTATTTAAGCCATTCAAGGTAATTGGTTCTTTATCCATATCATTTCCATTTTGCATGAGGAGGTAATGACATTAATATTCCCTCAACATTACCACCTGTTTGTAATCCAAATTTTGTACCCCTGTCATATAGTAAATTGAATTCTGCATATCTTCCTCTTTTAATATATTGATTTTCTTTATCTTTAGAAGTCCATTTTTTTTTAATTTTTTTATTTATAATTTTTTGAAAAATAGTCTCGAAGGTAATACCAACATCTCTGACAAATTTGAAATTTTTTTCAAAATTGTTTTTTTTATAATCAAAAAAAATACCCCCTATTCCACGGGGCTCTTTTCTATGAGGTAGATAAAAATATTCATCACACCATTTTTTATATTTTTTATAATAATTTTTGTCATGTCGATTGCACATATCTCTAAGAGTTTTGTGAAATTGTTCTTTTTCTTTATTATCTTTTTTTGATGGAGTAACATCAATACCTCCACCAAACCAATCAAAAGTCGTACAAATATATCTAGTATTAAAATGCATGGCAGGAATTAAAGGATTTTTCATATGCATTACAACAGATATCCCTGATGCCCAGAACCTAGGATCTTTTTGAGCGCCAGGTATATTTTGTTGAAATTTTTTTGGAAATTTTCCATAAACTTTTGAAAAATTAACACCTACTTTATCAAAAATTTTTCCATCTTTTAAGATTCTATATTCACCACCACCTTCATCTTTTTTTAAATTTCTCTTCCATGAAGTCGACTTAAAACTGATCTTGTTTTTTTCAAAATCACTAATAGTCTTGCAGAACATTTCCTGCAAAGATTTAAACCAATTACTTGTCAATTTTTGTTTTATTTCTAGATCCATTTAAATCAATTTATTTTGTTTTAAACACTCGGCCAATATTATAGCAACAGAAGAAGAAATATTTAAAGAACGCTTATTATTTCGCATCGGAATTTTTAACCTATTATTTATCATTTTATGCACAAATTCAGGCACTCCTGCGCTTTCTCTTCCAAATAGAATTGTATCATTTTTTTTAAACTTAAATTCTGTGTATGGGCTAGAGGCTTTTGTAGTCATAAGTATAATTCTTTGATTCTTTTTTTCATTAAAAAATTGATCGGAGCTTTTAAAATATCTAATCTCTTTTTCATCCATATAATCCATCACAACTCTTTTAAATCTCTTGTCGTTTAATAAAAATCCACAAGGCTCTATTATCTCTAATTTTGCACCCAAACAGGCGCAAGTTCTTATGATTGCAGCAGTATTTTGAGGAATATCAGGTTCAAATAGTGCAATTTTTGGCCCATCATTTATAAGATTATGTGTCATTCTATCAGTAGAAAAATAATACTTTTTTATTATATGTAATCATATATTAACTACCTAAATCAACATATAGAATTATAAGAACCTATAAACAGTGGAAAAGAAAACTAAAAGAAGAGATTTTTTATTTACAGCTACGTATGCGGTTGGAGCCGTTGGGGCAGGTGCAGTAATTTGGCCTATGATAGATCAAATGAACCCAGATGCTTCAGTAAAAGCATTAGCAAGCACTGAGGTCGATGTGAGCGCAGTCAATCCAGGCAAAACCATAACTGTGTTATGGAGAGGAAAGCCAGTTTTTATTAGAAGAAGAACTTCAGAGGAAATAGCTGAAGCCAAATCTGTTAAGTTGGAAGATTTAAAGCATCCTGAAAAAGATGAAGATCGTGCAAAAAATCCAGAGTGGCTTGTTATGCTTGGAGTATGCACGCACTTAGGTTGTGTGCCTTTGGATCAAAAAGGTGATTACAATGGATGGTTCTGTCCATGTCATGGTTCTCATTACGATACTTCGGGAAGAATTAGAAAAGGTCCAGCCCCAACAAATATGGAAATTCCAGAATACAAATTTGTTGATGCTAACACAATTAAGATTGGATAATTTTTTATGAGTGAACACGAATACACACCAAAATCAAAAGTTGGAAAATGGTTTAACGACAGATTGCCTCTTTTAACTTTAGCAAATCATTTAACCGATTATCCAACACCAAAAAATTTAAATTATTGGTGGACTTTCGGTGGAATTCTTACTTTTTGTTTAATTACTCAAATTGTAACCGGATTAGTTTTAGCAATGCATTATATTGCGCATGCTGATATGGCGTTCCAAAGTGTCGAACATATAATGAGAGATGTGAATTATGGATGGTTAATAAGATATATACATGCAAACGGAGCTTCAATGTTTTTCTTAGCAGTATACATTCATATATTTAGATCTTTATTTTATGGCTCTTATAAATCACCTAGAGAAGTTATATGGATTATCGGAATAATCATTTATCTGCTTATGATGGCAGCAGCTTTCCTAGGCTATGTTTTACCATGGGGACAAATGAGTTTTTGGGGAGCAACAGTTATTACAAATTTATTTAGTGCAATTCCATTAGTAGGCGAGGGAATAGTAACATGGTTATGGGGAGGGTATTCGGTTGATAACCCAACACTGACAAGATTTTTCACTCTACACTACTTAATTCCTTTTTTAATTTTAGGTTTAGTTGTTTTACATATTTGGGCTCTTCATGTTCCTGGAAATAATAATCCAATTGGAATTGATATAAAAAAACCTTCAAAAGACACAGTTCCATTTCATCCCTACATAGTTATCAAGGATGGTTTTGCTTTGTTGATGTTTATGATTGTTTTTGCTTTTTTTGTTTTCTATACACCAAATATTTTAGGTCATGCTGATAATTATATTGAAGCAAATCCCCTTGTAACACCAGCTCACATTGTTCCTGAATGGTATCTATTACCTTTTTATGCAATTCTGAGATCAGTTCCTGATAAACTTTTAGGTGTTATAGCGATGTTGTCTGCTATTCTAATATTAGCTGCACTTCCTTGGTTAGATACTTCAAAAATTAGATCCGCAGTCTTTAGACCTTTATATAAGCAGTTCTATTGGATCTTAGTGGCTGATGTTTTAATTTTAGGATATGTCGGAGCTATGCCAGCTGAGGGTCTTTACTTATTAATTGCTAGGATTGCAACAGCATACTACTTCCTTCATTTTTTAGTTGTACTGCCAGTTTTAGGATTCAAAGAAAGGACCACACCTGTTCCCTTGAGTATTACCGAACCAATCTTGGGTGGATCACCTAATCTTGCAGCGGTGAAAAAAAAGGATAGTTTTAAAGATCAGTGAAAAATTTTTTTAGAATATCGTTTTTAATAGCATCATTTTTTGGATTTCAATTTAACTCCAATGCAGCTGAGAAAGTTGAATATTTAAAAACTGATTGGAGTTTTAAGGGTCCCTTTGGAAAGTTTGACAGGGCTGCACTTCAAAGGGGATATCAAGTTTATCAAGAAGTCTGTTCTTCTTGTCATTCTATGAAATATCTAAGTTATAGAAATTTAATGGAAGAGGGTGGACCTGAATTTTCAGTGGAACAAGCAAAAGCCATTGCAGCATCTTTCGAGGTAAAAGATGGACCAAATGCAGATGGTGAAATGTTTATGAGACCAGGAAGGTTGTCGGATAAATTTGTGATGCCTTACGAAAATGAAAAAGCTGCTCAAGCTGCAAACGGTGGAGCATACCCGCCCGATATGACAGTTTTAGTAAAAGCGAGAGGCGGTGGAGTTGATTATATCTATTCACTCCTTCAAGGATATGAAGATCCACCAGCTGGAGTGACTTTAGATGATGGTGTTTACTATAATAAATACATGTATGGAAATAAGATTAAAATGTCCAATCAACTTTCTGATGGTTTAGTAGAATACTCAGATGGTACTAATGCTTCTGTAGAACAAATGGCAAAAGATGTTACAACTTTTTTAATGTGGACTGCAGAACCTCATTTAGAAACACGTCATAAAATGGGTTTTAAAGCAATCGTTTATTTAATTATATTAACAGTCTTAGTTTATTTTAGTATGAAGAGAATCTGGTCACGTATTGAAACGAAAGTTTAAAACGTCACCGTCTTTAATAATATAGTCTTTACCTTCTAATCTCATTTTTCCATTTGTTTTAGAATTTACCCATCCATTATTTTCAACAAAATCATTATAAGAAATAGTCTCAGCTCTAATAAATCCTTTTTCAAAATCAGTATGTATTTCACCAGCAGCTTTTGGAGCTGAACAATTTTTCTGAATAGTCCAGGCTCTTGTTTCCTCAGGACCTGAAGTAAAAAAAGTGTCCAATTCTAAAATTCTATAACCTTTTTGAATCAACATATCTAAGCCAGTGTCCTTTAAACCAATCATTTCCATGTAGTTTTTTCTCTCTCCACTATCTAACTCATTAATTTGATTTTCAATATCAGCTGATACAATCAAAGTATTTTCTAAACCAAATTTTTCTAAGAATGATTTAGTGTAACTGTTTCCATTTTGGACACTTTTCTCATCAACATTACAAACAAATATCTTGGGCTTCAAAGACAATAAACCACTTAAATTTAGTTGTTTTTTGGTAAATTCCGATTTTAAACCTGCTAAATCTTGATCATTGTTAATTAAGTCTAAACAACTTTGAAGAATTTTAATTTGATCCTCATCAATATTTTTTTTGTTATTTTTCTCAAGTCTTTTTTGAATGGACTCTAAATCTGCAAGTTTCATTTCTGTCTCAATTATTTCAAGATCTCTAACAGGGTCAACTGTAGGATTTACATTTTGAATATCACTAGAGTCAAAACATCTAATCATATGTATTACAGCGTCTACTTCTCTGATATGAGATAGAAATTTATTTCCCAAACCTTCACCTTTAGATGCTCCCTTTACAAGACCAGCTATATCAACAAAAGAAATAGTAGTGGGTATAATTTTTTTTGATTTAGAAATTTTAGCTAAATTTTCTAATCGATAATCAGGCACACTAACTACACCAATATTTGGATCAATTGTACAGAACGGAAAGTTAGCTGCTTGAGCTTTATTTGAATTGGTTAATGCATTGAAGAGAGTAGATTTACCTACGTTTGGTAAACCAACGATCCCACACTTGAAGCTCATTATTTATTATTTACTGTACTAGAAAAAAGATCTAATTTTTTTTCAACAAGAAAAGAAATTGAGTCATTTATGTGGTTTGATATTTTTTCAATACCTAACGACTCATCTTCGTCAAAATTTTGTAAAACGTAATCTGCAACTTCGATGTTTCCTTTGGGTTTACCGATACCTATTCTAACTCTAGAATAATCTTTGCCAATAAACTTATCAATTGAAGCAATTCCATTGTGTCCCGCACTTGATCCTCCAAACTTAGCTTTGATTTTTCCAAATTCCACATCTAGATCATCATGAAAAACTATTACATTTTGAGCATCAATTTTAAAATATTCAATAAGTTCTCTAATACAAATTCCCGAATTATTCATAAAGGTCAAAGGTTTGATGGCATAAACTTTTACATTTCCTATATTACCAGTGGTTAATAGACCTTTAAATTTTGGTTTTTGTTTTGATAAACTAAATTTTTTATTAATAGCGTCTATAATTTTAAACCCAACATTATGTCGATTGTTTTCGCTGTCTGGTGTTGGATTACCCAATCCTACAAATAAAAGCATGATCTATTGATTAATTTTCAATTTAGTTGATTATTTTTTTTCTTCAGGAGGTTTTTTGTCAGCAGGTTTTTTATCATCACCCTCTTTTTTATCTCCTTTATCACCCTCAGGAGCAGCTTTATCCCCATCGGCCGCTGCAGCAGTTGCACCCTCTGCACCTTCTTCACCCTCCGCGGCTTCTGCTTCAGCAGGTTTTTCAGGTTCTTTCATAACTGTTGGAGCTGCTAGTGTTGCTATTACAAAATCTCTTCCTTGAATTGTTGGAACAACTTCTGGATCTAATTTAACTGAAGAGATTTTAAAACTCTCACCAATATCCACGCCATCTAAATCTAACGTTAAATTTTCAGGGATCTTTTCACTTGGACATTTTAATTCTACTTTTCTTCTCACAATGTTTAGCACCCCACCTTTTTTAAGACCGGGAGATTTTTCGTGATTAATAAAATTTACTGGAATTTCTATTTTTATTTTCACACCTGGTAGCACTCTTAAAAAATCTACATGAATTGGTTCATCGGTTAAAATATGATATTTTATTTCTCTTGGTAATACATTTTGATTATTACCATCTACCTTTAGAGTAATTATGTTTGAGAAGAAATTTTCTTTTTCAATAAAAGTTTTAAGTAATTTTTTAGAAATAGATATCTTTTGATTTTTATCTTTACCACCGTAGATAATAGCTGGAACATTTCCACTATTTCTTATAGCATTTAACTGCCCTTTAGTGGAATTATCTCTAATGTTAGCTTCTATTGAATTCATAAAACAGAGTTTTTTAACTCATGTTTACAAATAATCAAGAAATTTATTTAAATAAATCTGATACGGATGTTGAATTTGAAATTCTCTTTATTGCTTCACCCATAAGACCTGATATGGGTAAAACCTCAATATTTTTAACATTTTTAGTTTTATGAACATTATCTATAGTATCGGTTATAACTAAATTTTTAATTACTGAACTTTTAATTTTTTTAATTGCATCTCCACTTAAAACACCATGAGTAATGTAAACATAAACATCTTTTGCTCCTCGAGATTTTAAAGCTTTTGCTGCATTAACAATTGTACCACCTGAATCAATTATATCATCAACTAAAATACAAGTTTGTCCTTTTACATCACCGATGATATTCATAACCTCAGATTGCCCAGGCTTTGGTCTTCTTTTATCAACAATAGCTAGCCCTACATTTAAAAGTTTTCCAAGTGCTCTAGCTCTTTCCGTTCCTCCCACGTCAGGTGCAACACAAATAATTTTTTTACTTTTAATTTTCTTTCTAGCGTGTCTTGCAAATATTGGAGTAGAAAATAAGTTATCAACGGGAATATCAAAGAAACCTTGAATTTGACCAGCATGTAAATCTACAGTTACCACTCTATCAGCACCAGCTTTAGTAATTAAATTAGAGACAAGTTTTGCAGATATCGAAGTTCTTGGAACAACCTTTCTATCTTGTCTTGCATATCCAAAATACGGTATTACTGCTGTTATATTTTTCGCCGACGACCTCTTAAGAGCGTCAATACATAATAACAATTCCATTAGATTATCATTTGCCGGAGAAGATATAGACTGAACAATAAAGATACTGTTTCCTCTTATGTTTTCATTTATCTCAATATAAATTTCACCATCAGCAAATTTTCTAATACTTGAATTTACAAGTTTTGTTTTTAAGTATTTGGCAATGTTTTTACTTAAAACTTTATTGCTGTTTCCAGTTAATAATTTCATTGAAAAACTCTAATTAATCATAATTAATGAAATATTTCTACCATAATCATCATGATTTAAATGCAAAGACCTTCTTGCACTAAAAAAATTATTTTTTTTGGGAAAAGTATCAATATTTATCGTATCTAAATTTGTGATTTTCAGTGATTTGAGTTGTAATTTAAGATATTTTGATAAATCAAAATAAATTAAGTTTTTTCTTTTTTTAAAAAAAACTTTATTTCTTTTATCTTTTTTAAGGAATTTTCTTTTAAAATCTTCTTTTACTTTATAGCTTTTTTGGGAAATACAGGGACCTATAACTGCAAGTATATTTTTTTTTTCACAACCTTTTTTAATCATAAAGTTTATAACTTTTGAGATAATTCCTTTATATGCTCCTTTCCACCCAGCATGAATAGCACCTATCATTTTTCTCTGTTTGTCATAAATTAATATTGGTGCACAATCAGCTGTAAGAATTCCGATTGGTAATCTTGGAATGTCAGTAATTACTGCATCAGCTTTCTTTTTTTTTTGATGCTTGGAATTTTTATCAATGAACACAAATTTATTACTATGTATTTGATGTAATAAAAAAATATTTTTTGAATACCTATTTATCTTATTTTTTACAATCCTTAAATTTTTAATAACTTTTTTTTTATTATCATTAGAACCTAGTCCACAATTTAAACTACTATAAATACCATTCGAACATCCACCTTTTTTATTAAAAAAACCATGTCTGATCTCTTTAAATTTAGATAATTTTTTTGAAACTATCAATTAAACCCCAACTTATATTTATTACGTTTGTTTTTGATAAACATTACCTTAAATAAATTTCCCATTTCTTTTTCATCTATTAATCTTTTTAATCTAAAATAAATATCAGCTTTTTTTGAAAAGCTTTGATTTTGAGATATTATTTCTGCTCTATTTTTTATTCCTAATTTTACTAAAAAGCTTCCTTGAGTTGTTATTAAATCATTTAAACCACCTAATTTCTTTATTATTTTCTTAAATAAGAAAAAATTGATATTATGAGTAATATCTGAAGTACCGATATTTTTTAAAACACTGCTATGTTTATGATTTGAAATCGATTTAAGGGTATTTTTCATCTTCTTTTCCATATGTCCATAGTCTACCATTAGAAGACCGCCATTATTTTTTTTAACAATTTCAGCAACTTTTTTTAAGTAATTTATTCCAACTAATGAATATTCAATAAATTTTTGATCTTTTGAAATATTATAATCAATTTTTTTTTCAAATTTTTTCATATTAAACTTTCTCTCACAAAAAAAGGGTTTTTTTTGATTTTTAAAATTTACATATCTTTCGAACCAAAGATCTTTTTTTTTAATAAATTGTTTTATTGCCATTGCATCAAAAAACTCGTTTGCAATAAAAATAGTTGGAAATTTTTTTATTTGCTTCAGACCAGAAATCCAAATAACTCTTTCTTTGTCTAATTTATTTTTTTGAATTTTCTTTAATTTTAGACTTTTTTCGTGAATTAAAATATTACATGAACTAAAAAATGCTGGAAATTTTTTAAAAGTTTCTAAAAATATTT
>CACHCA010000010.1 GCA_902578265.1 uncultured Pelagibacteraceae bacterium | reverse complement strand
CAATCAAGTGGTAGAGCTACTGGATGATATCTCAAAAGATTTATTTAATCATGATTTAGAATTAAGAATCCAAGAATTAGAATCGAAGTTTTCAGAAGATTTAAGTGAAACAACATTTAATGAGCTAAAAGAGCTAAAAAATGAGAGAAAAACCAACTAATCTGAATAAATTAGCAATGGATTTTTACTAATTTGGTATTATATAAGTGCTTCAAACTTAATTTGCTGTGGAAAGAATTATTACTAAATCGTTTGCTAGATTAATGGGAAGAGGTACCCATCGTGGTTTTATTACACACGAAGAACTGAGTAAATCGTTAGGTAAAAGAAATCTATCAGATGAAAATTTGTCTCAAGCTTTTATTCATATTCTCGATGAAAAAATAGTTTTAGTTGAAAAAAAATCTGACTTTAAAGTATTAAGAAAAAAAGAAAATTCATCTAAAGAAGAAGGTAAAACAATCGAGAAAAGCGACGACCCAATTAGAATGTACCTGAGAGAGATGGGTGGTGTAGAATTATTATCCAGAGAAGGAGAAATAGCAATAGCAAAAAGAATAGAAGCAGGTAAGGATGTAATGTTAATTGCATTGTCTCAAAGTCCAATCACTGCACAACAATTTTTTGATTGGGATGAAAAACTAAATAATGACGAAATTCTAGTAAGGGAAATAATCGATATAGATACAAATTATATGGAGGACGAAAACACTGGTCCAAGTGCTAAACAAAAAAATGCAGGCGAAGATGAAAAAGATGAAAACTCAACTGACGATAGTGATGATGATTTTAATCCAACTCTTGCCGCAATGGAGTCAGAGATCAAACCTAAAGTTTTAAAAACAGTCCACTTGCTTACAAAAGAATACCGTAAATTAATAAAATATCAAAAAGAAAAGTTAGATTGTGTTCTTAATTCAAAAACATTTTCAACTTCGAAGGAAAAGGGGTATGAAAAAACTGTTGATGATATTTTAGAAAATATTAAGTCATTGCAATTATCTCCATCAGTATTAGAAGAACTTGTCCAGAAACATTACGTAGAAAATAAAAAAATAATCTCTTTGGAGGGAAATCTTTTGAGGTTAGCAATGAACCAAAAAATACCAAGAAATGAATTTATTAAATTTTATATAGGAAATGAAATTAATCCTAACTTAAAAAAATTTTTAGATACAAACACTTTATGGAAACAATTTTTCAGTAAAAACAAAGAAGAGTTTAAGAATATCAGAGAGAGATTAGTGGAGATAAGTTACAAACTGGGCATGTCAGTAACCGATTTTAAAAAATTAGTTAGCAGAGTTCAGAAAGGTGAAAAAGAATCAAGAATAGCTAAAAAGGAAATGGTTGAGGCAAATTTACGTTTAGTTATTTCTATTGCAAAAAAATATACTAATAGGGGCCTGCAGTTTTTAGATCTTATTCAAGAGGGTAACATTGGATTGATGAAAGCTGTAGATAAGTTTGAATATCGAAGAGGTTATAAATTTTCTACATATGCAACTTGGTGGATAAGACAAGCAATTACCAGGTCAATAGCTGATCAGGCAAGAACTATAAGAATTCCTGTGCACATGATTGAGACGATTAATAAAATTGTAAGAACGCAGAGGCTTATTTTGAGTGAATTTGGTAGAGAAGCTACACCAGAAGAATTAGCAAAAAAACTTAGGATGCCGTTAGATAAGGTTAGAAAAGTTCTTAAAATTTCAAAAGAGCCAGTATCTTTAGAAAAACCGGTTGGTGATGAAGAGGACAGTAGCTTAGGAGATTTTATAGAAGACACAAAAGCTTTAGCTCCTTTAGAGCAGGCAATTAAATCAAATTTAGGTGAGGCGACTACAAAAATACTCTCCACTTTAACTCCAAGAGAGGAGCGTGTTTTAAGAATGAGATTTGGAGTAGGAATGAATACTGACCATACTCTCGAAGAAGTTGGGTTACAATTTTCAGTTACTAGAGAAAGAATACGTCAGATAGAAGCAAAAGCTTTAAGAAAACTTAAGCATCCTAGTAGGTCAAAACAACTTAAAAGCTTTTTAGAAAGTTAATTTGGGCCGTTAGCTCAATAGTAGAGTACTGCATTGACATTGCAGGGGTAGTTGGAGCGTAACCAACACGGCCCACCATAATATCATTCTATTTATCCAAATCTTTTAATATTTTTTTAATTTTTATGTTATCTAATAAATTGAAAATAAAGTTCCTATAGAATATTTTTCTTATAATTCTTCTAAGGAAACTCCTCTTATTTAAGAGACCATATTTTTTATCAAGTTTAGTTTTCAATTCTCCAAAATATTCATTATGACGATAATCAATTGCCCACTCATTCTGTGCTTTATTAGCAACCTCTTTGTTTTCAAAGCATTTTCTTGAGTCAATTGAAAATACAACAATTGACTCAAAAAATTCTACTAAAAAAATTTTTTTTGAATAAAAGTTTAATTTTTTTTTTAATAATGGTGATCTTCTATGAATATTATCAATAACAATTTTCGCGTAATTTATAAAAGAATACTTAGACGGATTATTAAATTCTTTTTTTACATAGCTTGTGCCTGTGTCTTCAATAATAATTTTTCCACCATCTTTGATATAGGGCAGAGAGTGGTGTACAGTACTAATTTGTTGCAAATTTTTATGCCCACCATCATCTAAAATGATATCTACTTTACCTTCTTTTTTATAAAAATAATCCCAAAATTCTTTATCACTTTGATTACCAATATAAATTTTAAAACCATTTTTTTCTAATTTTTTTGCACTTGGATTAAGATCTATACCAATTATTTCTGCTTTATTACCAAAGTATTTTTTCCACATAAATAACGATCCGCCATTTGCGACCCCAATTTCAACAAATTTAATTTTTTTATTCTTATAATTAGATAAAATTCTTTCATAAACTTGAAAATAACTACTCCATTTTATTGAATATTTTTTGGAATTTGTAAAAGATTTATAAATAGAAAGTTTTTTTGAGTCTTTGTTCATATTTAAATATATGTGAAAAGACTATCATAATTTAAAAATGAAATATCTCAACTTGCGTGGTAACAAAAAACATTGTAAACATCATCTTATTTTGGGCCTGTAGCTCAGTTGGTTAGAGCAGTACACTCATAATGTATTGGTCCCAGGTTCGAGTCCTGGCGGGCCCACCAAATCTATTGAAATGAAAATTAATTATCTGAAAATTCTTTTAAAACTCCAAACAAGGCTTCAATATCATCATTATTAGAATTCAATACAGAGGAAAACTCCTCTTTTTGTGTCCTAGCTAAACTAAGACCTTCAATTATTAAATCTCTAATTAGAGGGTTTTTAGGGTCTTTTGTATAAATTCTCCAATCAATATTTATTTCGGGTCTCTCATTCGTAGCTTTTAAAACACTATTCACAATAGTGTAATTTTCACTAAGTTTCTCTTTATTTATTACATCGATTTCAGGATTAGTATACTCAGCAAGTCTACTTGAAAAACTTTTTAAAAAATATTCCTCAAATAGTTTGGAATAATTTTTTTTTTCATCATCGTTGAGGCTTTTTCTTTTTACGCCAAGTGTATAAAAACCGATACCTTTTATATCAACCGTTTCCTTGGCAATTGATTTTAATTTTTTTATTTTTTCGTCCTTAGATATGTCCTCACCTAATAATTTTGATGCCCTATTGACGGTTGATTGCACAAAAATATCAGGTTCTATTGAGAACGTAGGAGAAGTTGTTGAAAAAAAAATAAATAAAAATATCAGTAAGTTTTTTTTCATGATTTATAAAATGAAAATTATTGAGTTTCTATTTCTTCCCAATCACTGTCATCTTGAGTTTCAATAATTTTTGTACTATTCAAGATTCTTTGTTGTCTATCTTGCAAATAAAGACTTTTTACTGAGGCATAAAAGTCTAATGAATTTTTTTCTAAATTTTCAATTGAGTCGAAATTCTTTGCTCTAAAATCTACACCAGCAGTTACTCTAGATGCATAATAATCAATATCATTGAAATAATGAGTTTCATTTTTAACAGTTACATTATACCAAGCATCTCCACCAATAAAGTTTGTTAAAGAGGCTATAGTATCTCTAGCTGTAGTTGGACCTAAAACAGGTAAAACTAAATAGCACCCAGGCCCAACACCATGAGAAGCTAAACTTTGTCCATAATCCTCTTTTACATATTCGGTGAAACCTAGATATGTTGCGACATCAATAAGACCCAAAATACCAACTGTTGTATTGATTAAAAATCTTCCTGTATTTACACCAGCCAAAGCGAATTCACCTTGCAAAATATTGTTAGGTATAGTTACTACACTAGATAAATTATTTAATGAATTACTCACTCCTGTTTTAATTGGAGAGGGCAAGACTCTGTAAACACTTGAAACTGGTTTAAAAATAACCTTGTCTAAACCTTGATTAAGAGCAAAAGATGCTTTATTGAAAGCTTCTGAGCAATCTTTGATTTCAGATGGTTCATTTTTTTTTAAAACAAGCTCCCCATCTGAACCCGCATTAACATTTACGATTAACGTAAAAGTTGTAATTAAAATTACTATAATTTTCTTCACCATTTAATGTTCTGTATAATACAATGTTGAATAAAATAAAATAATAATAAATCATTATTATAGCTTAAATGTGGCCTAAAATATCACTTAATTATTCACCAAACTTTAATGCTATCAAAAGATCTCAAAAAAATGTTAAATTTATAATTATTCACTACACTGGCATGAGCAAAGAATTATCAGCTTTAAAAAGACTTTGTAATATTAAATCAAAAGTTAGTGCACATTACTTTATAAAAAAAAATGGCTCAGTGTTAAATCTTGTTCCACCACTTTATGAAGCTTGGCACGCTGGAAAATCAAGCTGGAAGAATTTTAAATCTCTTAATAAGTATTCTATTGGCATTGAAATACAAAACTCTGGTCATAATAATAATTATGAAAATTTTTCTCAAAAACAAATTATTTCAACTAAAAAATTATTGAAGCACTTAATAAGAAAATACAATATCAATTTTAAAAACATTTTAGGACATTCTGATATTTCTCCAGATCGAAAGAAAGATCCTGGAGAAAAGTTTCCTTGGAAAAAGCTAGCAAAGTCTAAACTATCTCATTGGTATAATTTAGATGAAAAAAAACTTAAGAAAAAAAGATTAATCAAATTAAATTTTGTTGAACAAATCGATTTTATGAAGAATTTGAAAAAAATCGGTTATAATAGATTTTCACAAAAGAATTTAAGTTTTCAAAAAAGAATATTAACCATAGCTTTTCAAAGAAGATTTAGACAAGGATTGATTAATGGAATTTCTGATCAAGAATGCTTAATAATCAGTAAAAATCTACTGAAATCTTGATAATTATTCTTGAAAAAAAACAATTTAATTATACATTCACTATGCCAGATAAATGACTTATCGCTTTATAAAATTAAAGAGGAAAGTCCGGGCTCCGCAAGGATACAGTGCCAGGTAATACCTGGCAGGGGAAACCCTAGGGACAGTGCCACAGAAAATAAACCGCCATAACATGGCAAGGGTGAAAAGGTGTGGTAAGAGCACACCGGTTCTATTGGTAACAATGAACGCTGGAAAACCCCACTGGGAGCAAGACTAAGTAGAGGTGACATTGTTGAAAAACTAAAAGCCATCCTTGGCTAGTCATCAGGGTTAGTCGCTTGAGTTTGAGAGAGATTTCAAACCTAGAGAAATGATAAGTTTAAATGACAGAACCCGGCTTATAGTTTATCTGGCATCTCTCTTAATAGAAAATTAATCTTAAATAATAATAATTTAATAAATTAAGCCGAAGTGAATAAAACTCTAAATTGTATCTATTGACAGTTGTAATAAAAACCCATATTATCCCATATATTCCCATATAAGGGGATTAAGGAATTTATGGTTTATGTTTTTATCTACTTACGAAAACAATATAGACAAAAAAGGGAGGGTGTCAGTGCCAGCTAGTTTTAGATCTTATTTATCTAATCTAGGATATAATGGGGTTATCTGTTATCCATCATTTAATAATCAATCAATAGAAGCATGGCCACAAGATAGAATCGAAAAAATTTCAAGTTCTATAGATTCTTTGAATCCTTTTGAAGAAAAAAGAGATTTTTTTGCTACTTCAATATTATCTGAAAGTATAAATTTACAATTTGATAGTGAAGGAAGAATTTCACTAACTCCAAAATTATTAAAACATGCAAAAATCAAGAATAGAATGATTTTTGTTGGTCAAGGTAAGACTTTCCAAATATGGGAGCCAACAATATTTGAAAAATTTAAGTTAACTGCAAGAAAAAAAGCAAATCTGAATCGTGCAAGTCTTAAATGGGAGAGCCAATTAAACAAATAAATAGAGGGGAAAAAAATGACAATTAACTTTAAAGCACCAGAGATAAAAGAGTTACAACCAAGACTTTTAGTTATGGGAGTCGGCGGAGCAGGTGGAAATGCAATAAATGAAATGATTGAAAATGGAATGCAAGGTGTTGAATTCATTGCTGTTAACACTGACGCACAAGATTTAAAACATAGCAAAGCAAAATCAAAAATTCAAATTGGTTTAAATTTAACTAAAGGTCTTGGTGCAGGTGCAAAAATTGATATAGGTCAAGCTGCAGCTGATGAATCTTTAAATGATATCGTTAACGTTTTACAAGGTGCAAATATGGTTTTTATAGCTGCTGGAATGGGTGGTGGAACAGGAACTGGTGCTGCGCATGTAATTGCAAGAGCTGCAAAAGAACTAAATATTCTAACTGTTGGAGTAGTGACGTTACCATTTTTATATGAAGGCCCATCAAGAATGAGAAGAGCCCAGATTGGTCTTGAAGAACTAAGAAAACATGTGGATACTATCATAGTAATTCCCAACCAAAATTTATTCAAAATTGCAAACGAGCAAACTACATTTGAGGAGTCTTTCAATTTATCAAATAATGTTTTAATGCATGGAGTTCAAAGTGTTACAGATCTGATGGTAAGACCTGGGATCATCAATTTAGATTTTGCTGATGTTGAGACAGTTATGGCATCTATGGGTAAAGCTATGATGGGGACAGGAGAAGCTGAAGGTGAAGGAAGATCTATGAAAGCTACCGAGATGGCAATCAGCAATCCTTTAATTGATGACTATACTCTAAAAGGTGCAAAAGGATTACTTGTAAATATTACAGGTGGCAAAGATCTTAAATTATTTGAAGTTGATGAAGTGGTTAACAAAATAAGATCTGAAGTTGAGGCTGATGCAGAGGTAATTATAGGTGCAATAACTGACCCATCTCTTGAAGGAAAAATTAGAGTGTCAATTGTTGCAACGGCTTTAGATGGACAACAACCTGAGACAAAATCAGTAATTAACATGGTACATAGGATCCAA
The DNA here is from genome assembly GCA_902578265.1 of uncultured Pelagibacteraceae bacterium. GTDB lineage: Bacteria > Pseudomonadota > Alphaproteobacteria > Pelagibacterales > Pelagibacteraceae > Pelagibacter. The sequence continues at coordinate 23,462 of CACHCA010000010.1, read as the reverse complement.
AATAGAAATCCTGGATACTCTGATTTTTCAAATTTAGGATCTAATACCTCTTTTAATTTTTCAACTAGCACGCCAATCTCAAGTGGCGCTAATGCTTTAAAATTAGAGAATGAAGTATCAACTGAAAATGTTAGTGAGACTATTGCAAATGAAAATATTAATCAAATTAATGATCAATATCATGAGGAATTATTAAAAAATCAACAAGCTGAAAGTTTAGTTGAAAACACTAATAAAGATGAGGAAAATTCTTTTACCCAAGAAGCTTTTGGTGACTCAACTAGTGAAGAAGAGATAAAAAATGATCTAAAAGAGTTTGGAGTAGATAGTGATGCACCAGATTTATTTAGCTCTGAAAACGAGACCTCTTCAACAGAAAATCTTTTGTCTCAAGAAAATGAGGATGAAGAGGACGATTTAGAGATACCAGCATTTTTAAGAAGACAAAAAAATTAATGGTCTTCGAAAAAATAAATGGAAGCCACCATAGTACAGGATAAAATTAAACATTATCCAGTACTGCTAAAAGAAATTATTAGCATTATTACCCCTCAATATGGTGGCACATTTATTGACTGTACTTTTGGTCAAGGTGGTTACACTAGAGAAATTCTTAAAAACAAAGACAACAAAGTTATTGGAATTGACAGAGACTCTGAAAGTCTAAAAGTTGCAAAAAAAATTGAAAAAGAATTTCCAGACCGATTTATCTTTAAGAATTTAAATTTTAGTAAATTAAGAAATTTAAAGCTTAAAAATGAGAATATCAGAGGTGTATTATTTGATTTAGGTTATTCATTTACTCAAATTAAAGATCCAAAAAAAGGATTATCCTTTAATTCTAGTGGATCATTAGATATGAGGATGGGTTTAAATGAATTTTCAGCTAAAGAAGCAATAAATAAATTAGATGGAAAAAGCCTTGTTAAAATTTTCAAATCTTTTGGCGATGAAAGAGATGCAAAATTAATCGTTAAAAATATTCTTAAAGACAGATTATTAAAAGAAATAGATACCCCTCATTTAGTAAAAATTATTAAAAAAACAAAAAAAGGAAATGATAAAAAAATTCATTCTGCAACAAAAGTTTTTCAGGCGTTAAGAATTTTTGTCAATAAAGAAATAAGTGAGTTAATTCATGGAATGATCCATGCAGCTAAAGTTTTAAAAAAAGATGGTATTTTGGTTATTGTAACTTTTCATTCTTTAGAGGATAAAATTGTAAAATATTTCTTTAGAAGTCTCTCAGAACATAAAAGTGTATCTAGATACCAACCTGAGGAAATACACGAAGAAATCTTATTTAAATTACTTCAAAAAAAGCCAATAGTGCCATCAAGTCTAGAACTAAAAGAAAACCCTCCTTCTAGGTCTGCAAAATTAAGGTGCTTAATAAAAAAGGAAAATTTCTATGACTTTAAAACTGATATCTTGGACAAATTTAAAGATTTAATAGAAATCGAAAATCTTGGACTAAACTTATGAAAAAAATTTTAACTATTAGTTTAATTTTCTCACTTATTGTAATTACTTCTTTTATAAAAAATTCCACAAAGAAAATTGATGAAGAATTATTTAGTTTAAAAGAGAATATACTCAATTTAAATTTAGAATTAGATAATGTAAAACTTGAATTTGATTATTTAAGCTCCTCAGAAAAACTACTTAGTTATCAAAATCTTTATTTTGAAAATAAGTTGACCCTAAAGAATATTAATGAAATTGGAATTATTGACTTCACAAAGGAAAAAATTCTTACAAACAATGTCAAAATTATAGATAGCGAAAAATAATAATATGAAGTTTATTCTCCAAGAAAACAAAGAGGAATTTGAATTTAAAAGTGACAAAAAAAATTTTGATATTAGATTTAATAGAATTGCATTTATTTTTTTTATTTTTTTCCTTATTTCTGTAATTTATTGTATTCATCTTACTCATTTAGGATCTAGAGATTTAAATTCTAATATTTCAAAGAATTATAGCTCTTTTAATAAAATTCAGAGAGCAAATATCTTAGATCGAAACAATCATTTTTTAGCAAAAACTGTTAATTCTATTGATATTGGAATAAATCCAGTTGAAGCGATAGATAAAAAAAAATTGCTACTTAATCTAAAATATATTTTTCCTGATAAAGATTTTGAATTAATTAATTCAAAACTTTCAAAAGATAAATTTTTTTGGTTTGAAAAAAAAATTTCAGAGGAGAACTATGAGAAAATTATGATGTTGGGTGATAAATCAATAAAACCACATGAAAATCTTATAAGAGTTTATCCACAAAAAAATTTATTTAGCCATATAATAGGACAAATAGATGATGATAACTTGGGGATTTCTGGGTTAGAAAAATCATTAGATGTAGATTTAAAAAAAAACGATGAATCTATTCAACTTACTGTCGATAAAGATATTCAGTTCCTGATAAGAGAAGAGTTGATAAGGTTTAATAAAATATTTAAAACTAAAGGTAGTGCCTCAATTTTAATGGATATTAATAATGGTGAGATATTATCGATTATTTCGCTGCCTGATTTTGACCCTAATCAAAGAGAAAATATTACAGATGTGAATTATATTAATAGAGCAACTAAAGGTGTTTATGAATTAGGTTCTGTTTTTAAAACTTTTACCTTAGCAGCAGCCTTAAATGAAAAGATAATACAGCCAAATACTGAATTTAAAAATTTAGAAAAAAATATTACTTGTGAAAAAAATAAAATAAGTGAATATGACAAAAAAATTCCCTCCAACTTAACTGCTGAAGAAATATTAATCCGCTCAGGCAACATAGGTTCGGTAAGAATCGGCCAAGCAATTGGGATTGAAAAATATAAAAAATTTTTAAATGATCTTGACTTAATTAACTCAATACAATTTGACATAGAGGAAATGGGTAAACCAATACCCTTTAATTGGGGAAAGTGTAAGCTTGCAACAACTTCATATGGACATGGAATAACTACTACAATTTTACAATTAACTAGCGCATACTCTATTATTGCTAACGGTGGTTTTAGGATCAATCCAACTCTTATAAAAAAAGAAAAATATGTTAAAGGAGAAAGAATTTTAGAGGAAAATGTTTCATCAAATCTTGTTTCAATATTAAGAAAAATTGTGACTTCAAAAGAAGGTACAGCAACTCTAGCTAACGTAGAAGGTTATGAGGTTGCAGGGAAAACTGGTACCGCAGAAAAAATTTTAGAGGGTGGATATTCCCGAAAAAAAATTAATACTTTTGCTTCAGTATTTCCAGCCTCAAATCCTAAGTATAGCTTAGTTGTGATGTTGGATGAGCCTAAAACAAATAGTGAGTACGTTTATAATTATAGAGATGGATCAGGAATAAAATACAAAGGAACTCCTTTTAATACTGCGGGTTGGACTTCAGTTGAAGTTGTTGGTCAAATTATAGAAAAGATTGGGCCTATTTTAGCCACAAAATACGCGCAAATTAATTAACAATGTTATTAGGCAATTATTTTACCAATATAGATAATAGTAAAAAAAAAATTTTTTTCTCAGGGATTTCATTCAATTCAAAAGATATAAAAAAAGATAATATTTTTTTTGCTATAAAAGGAAATAATTTTGATGGAAATAAATTCATTTCTATAGCAATAAAAAAAGGTTCTAAAATTATTATAAGCGAGAAAAGAATTACAAATCCTCAAAAGGATATTTTATTCATTCATACTAAAAATATAAGAAAACTTTTAGCAGAAATCGCTTTTAAAATTTATAAGAACAAACCAAATAATTTAATTGCTGTAACTGGAACAAATGGAAAATCATCTGTTTTAGATTTTTATTTTCAATTGTTAAAACTTAATAAAATAAAAGTCGCCTCAATCGGAACATTAGGTGTAAAATCGAAAAATATAAGACGAAATTTACAAAATACTACGATAGACCCAATTCGAATGGGACAAATATTATCTAAATTAAAATCTCAAAAAATTAATAATGTAATTATGGAAGCATCCAGCCATGGTCTAACTCAACATAGGTTGGATGGTCTAAAGTTTTCATCTGGTATTTTCACAAATTTATCTCAAGATCACCTAGATTATCATAAAAATTTTAAAGAATATCTTAAAGCAAAACTGTACCTTTTTGAAAATTTGATAGGAAAGAAAGGAAATGTAATAACAGATGAAACATTACCAGAATTTAAAAGAATAAAAAAAATCGCAATTTCTAGAAAATTGAAATTGCACGTTTTAAATAATAGCAAAAATCAATTTCAAATTTTATCTCATAGTTATAGAGGTGAGAAACAAATATTAAAAATTAGATACTATAATCTAACAAGAGAAATAAATTTAAATCTTATTGGAAAAATACAATTAAAAAATATTTTAATGGCGATTATTGCAGCAAAAAATAGCAATATAAGTTTAATCAAGATTCTAAATGTTTTATCACAACTTAAGCCAATAGATGGAAGACTTGAAAAAATAGGTAAAATCAAAAATAGATCTAAAGTAATACTTGATTATGCACATACACCAGATGCACTTAGAATATGTCTTTCAAACCTTAAAGAGCAATTTCCAAATAAAAAAATAATTTTACTCTTTGGTTGTGGTGGAAATAGAGATCAAAATAAAAGATTTAAAATGGGAAAGATTGCATGTGATTATTCTAACGAAATTTATTTAACAGATGATAATCCTAGATTTGAAGATCCAAGAAAAATAAGAGATGATATTAAAAAGGGTATTCAGGACACTTCGATAAAAGAAATTCCTGATAGAAAAAGAGCTATTTCTGAGGCCATCAAAAATTTAAATACAGGTGATATTTTGTTGGTTGCTGGAAAAGGTCATGAGAAAACTCAAGATTTTGGTAAAAAGAAAATTTATTTTTCAGACAAAAAAATTATTTTAGATTGTATTAAACTTAAGAATACAAACTTATCAAAAAACTTTAAGATAAATATTATTAAAGAATTATCAAAAATCAAAAATAAAATTCCTTTAGTAAAAGCAGATAAAGCAAGAATTAACTCCAAAGAGGTAAATAAGAATGATATCTTTTTTGCTATTAAAGGAAAAAAAAATGATGGAAATAAATATATTGGAGAGGCATTTAAAAATAAAGCGTCATTAGTTGTAGTAAATAAAGTTCAAAATAAATTTAATAGCAAACTTCAGATAAAAGTAAGAAATACATTAAAATTTATGACTGAAATTTCAAAAATATTTAGACAAAATATCGATACAAATATTATAGCTATTACAGGAAGTTGCGGAAAAACTACTCTCAAAGAATTATTGGGCAATGTGTTAGGAAAGATTTCTAGTGTTAGTATTTCTCCAAAATCATATAACAATAAATTTGGAGTTCCATTAAGTTTACTTAATTTAAAACATAGTGATGAATTTGGAGTTTTAGAGGTTGGTATGGATAAAAAAGGGGAAATAGATAATTTAACAAATATTATAAAACCGAATGTTGGTTTGATAACTAACATAAATTATGCACATGCAAAAAATTTCAAAAATATCAAACAAATTGCTTTAGCCAAAGCAGAGATGATTAAAAATATATTACCCAATGGTTTTGTTGTCTTGAATGCTGATGATAGTTTTTTCAAATTACATAAAAGAATTGCTGAAAATAATAATATTAATGTGATTTCTTTTGGGATTAAAACTAAAAAAGCAAATGTTAAGTTGTTTAATATTAAAAAAGTTAAAAAGGCATTTAAAATTAAAGTTAAACTTAATGATAAGTTTAAATATTTTATAATTTCTAATAATTTTCAAAGTAATATTTATAATATTTTAAGTGCTTTAAGTGTAATAAGTATTTACAAAGATGTGCTTAAACTTAATGAAAAAATTTTCTTAGATTTTAGAAGTCCAGCAGGAAGAGGAGATCATTCTACAATAAAGATAGGTAACAAAAAAATAAACTTAATTGATGAAAGTTATAATTCTAATCCTCTATCTTTAAAATCAGCCTTAAAAAATTATGACAATATAGATACAAAAAAATATCGTAAATATCTTTTGCTTGGAGATATGATGGAACTTGGTTCACATTCAAAAAAACTTCACCAATCAATAGTTCCTTTAATAAACGAGACAAATATTGATAAAGTATTTGTTATGGGAAAAATGGTAAGAGAAATATTCTATAATATTGTGAAAGTAAAAAGAGGAAGAATTTTAGAAAATAAATCAGGAATTTTTGAATTAATTAAGAAAGATTTCAATAATAATGATTATTTAATGATTAAAGCCTCAAATGCGACAGGTTTCAACAGTATAGTAAATAATTTGAAGGGTTTAAATTAAATGCTTTATCAATTTTTACTAAATTTTGTTGATAGTTTTAGTTTTTTAAATGTATTTAAATATCTAACATTTAGGACTGGTTTATCTTTTTTTACTTCATTAATTATTGTTTTAATTATTGGAGGAACTTTTATAAAATTTTTTTCAAAACAAAAAATTTTAAATCCTATCCGTAATGATGGTCCAGAAGATCATATAGTTAAGAAAATAGGAACTCCAACTATGGGTGGAGTAATTATTTTGATTGGTTTGTTAATATCAGTACTATTCTGGGCTAATTTATCGAATTTAAATGTTTTATTTTGTTTATATATCGCAATTTCTTTTGGTTTGCTTGGGGCATTCGATGATTATAAAAAAATAAAGTACAGTAACTCTTCAGGCATCTCATCAAAGTTAAAATTAACCTTTCAAATAATACTAGCAATAATTGGTGTAAGTTTTTATGTTTACTTTAATGACTATCAAGATTTAACTAATCTATACTTTCCTTTTTTTAAAAACCTCATCATTAATCTCGGATGGTTCTTTATACCTTTTTCAATATTTGTAATTATTGGTTCATCGAATGCTGTAAATCTCACTGATGGATTAGATGGGTTAGCAACAGTGCCTGTTATACTTGTTGCAGCTTGTTTTGCATTTATAAGTTATGTTACAGGAAACATTGTATTCTCAAATTATTTGCAAATTCCCTACATAGAGGGAACTGGGGAAGTTTCAATTTTTTGTGGAGCAATCATTGGCTCTTGCTTAGGCTTTTTATGGTTCAACGCACCCCCAGCAAAAATTTTTATGGGAGATACTGGATCTTTGTCTTTGGGCGGATCTTTAGGAGCAGTTGGTATAATAACAAAACATGAAATAGTTTTAGCAATTACTGGAGGTTTATTTGTTCTTGAAGCAGTTTCAGTGATTGTGCAAGTAATATCATTTAAACTTACTGGCAAAAGAGTTTTTAAAATGGCACCAATCCATCATCATTTTGAGAAGAAAGGTTGGCCTGAGTCAACAGTTGTAATTAGATTTTGGATAATTTCTATTATTTTAGCAATGATAGGACTTGCTACATTAAAACTAAGATAATGAGTGATAATTCACAAATTTTCTTTAATAAAAAAATTTTAATTTATGGATTAGGAAAAAGTGGACTTTCGTCATTCAATTTTTTAAGAAATAAAAATGATGTTTATTTATTTGATGATAACCCAAATCTTAAAATAAATAAGTCGATTAAAAAAAAAACTCTCAATTTTAAAAAATTATTAAAAACCAAATTTGATATAATTATATTAAGCCCAGGAATTGATATAAAAAAATGTAAGTTAAAAAATTTACTTAGAAAAAAAAATAAGAATATTTATACAGATCTAGATGTTTTTTACTCATTTTATAAAAATGTCTCATTAACAATAACTGGCACAAACGGAAAGTCCACCACATGCAAACTTCTATATGATATCTTAAAAGATCAAAAAAAAGACGTAAGATTAGCAGGGAATATTGGTACACCAATACTATCTATAAATAAGATCTCAAAAAAAACAATTTTTGTTATTGAGGCTTCATCCTACCAATTAGAATATAGTAAAATTTTTTCATCAAAATTTGCCGCTATCCTTAATATTGCGCCAGATCATTTGGAGAGACATGGTAATTTAAAAAATTATATAGAGGCAAAATTTAAAATTTTTAATAATCGAAAAAGAGGATCAATTGGATTTGTAAATAAAAATGATCATTTAATTCAAAAAAGAATTAAAACAATAAAGCCTAAATTAAAACTGATAAATGTAGATACAAAATTGAACAATCTAATTTTGAAAAAAATTAGAAACAAATACTTTTTATCAAGATCAAATCAAGCAAATCTCTCATTTGTTTTAGAAATGATAAAAAAATTTAATGTAAAATCAAATAAATTATTAGAAAGCGTAAATAAATTCAAAGGATTGAATTATAGGCAGAAAATTATTTATAACAAAAATAAATTAATCATCATTAATGATTCTAAATCAACAAGTTATTCTTCTTCAAAAGAATTATTAGAAATGTATAAGAATATTCATTGGTTAATTGGTGGTATTCCAAAAAAAGATGACAAAATATCGTTATCAAAAAAATATTTTAGAAATATTAAGATTTATGTCTTTGGTAAAAACTTTAAAAAATTTTCAAAAGATTTAAAGAAAAATGCGGAACTTAAAAGTTTTAAAAATTTAAATCTTGCAGTATCAGCAATTTTTAAGAATATTCATAAAAAGAAACACTCAAATAATACAATCTTATTTAGTCCAGCCTCTGCATCATTTGATAGTTTTAAAAATTTTGAGGAAAGAGGTTCATATTTTAATAAGTTGATAAAAAGATATATTTATGAAAGAAAAATTATTTAGTTATATTTCTTTTTATCAATGGTGGAAAAGTATTGATAAACCTATTCTATCATTGATCTTAATTTTATTTTTGGCGGGTTTATTCTTCTCATTAGTATCAACTTCCCTAATTGCATCTGATAAATTAGATACGAATACTTATTTCTTTTTTTTTAAACATACAGTTTTTGTTTTTTTTGGCTTTTTTTTAATTTTTATTTTATCTTTTATACCTGAAAAGGAAATTTATAGAATTTCACTAATATTTTTCTGTTTATCATTAGTTTTGTTGTTCCTGGTTCCTATAATTGGAGTAGAGATTAAGGGTTCCAAGAGATGGATTGATTTGTTGGTATTGCCAAGAATACAACCTATTGAGTTTGTAAAGCCTTTTTTAATAGTGATAATAAGTATGATAATTTGCTCTCAAAAATATACTAATTTTAATTTGAAATACTTCTTATCTTTTTTGTTAACTATATTGATATCGAGTCTTTTGATACTTCAACCAGATATTGGTCAAACTCTTTTAATCGGTTTTAGTTGGTTAGTTTTGATTTTTATTTCTGGTATTAGTATATTTTTTTTGAGTTTAGTTTTTTTTATCTCTCTAGCCACGATAGCATCTATCATTAGTTACTTTCCACAATTTAAATACATAAAAGATAGATTATTTTCTTTTTTTAATCCTGAAATGGGTACTCATAACTTTCAATCAGATAAAGCATTAGAAGCTATAATAAGTGGAGGTTTTTTTGGAAAAGGCATTGGAGAGGGAACATTAAAAAATAGAGTCCCTGAAGCTCATACAGATTACATTATTTCAGTAATTTCGGAAGAGTTTGGAGCAATCTTCATAATGTTAATTTTATTAATCTACCTAGTATTAATATTTTCAGTTCTGAAAAAAGTTTACAAAGAAAATGACAAAAAGATTAAACTAATCCTAACCGGATCTATTAGCTTAATACTCATGCAAGCAATGATTCACATAGGAGTAAATATTAGATTATTTCCAACTACAGGAATGACTTTACCATTTTTAAGTTATGGGGGTTCATCGATTATAAGTATTTCTATAATGTCTGGTATAATTTTGAATTTAACAAAAAGAAAAATAACTGAATGAAAAATATATTAATTTCAACAGGAGGATCAGGGGGACATGTAGTGCCAGCAAAAATTCTAAGTGAACATTTGCATTCAAATTTTAATGTCTTTATTTCTACTGACTCAAGAGGGCTGAAATATCTAGATGATGAAAAAAATGATATTATTTTGATAAATACTCCTAAATTAAATCTTAATATATTTTTTATATTTAAAATATTCCAAGTAATTTATTTGGTGATTAAAACAGTTTTATTATTAAAAAAAAATAAGATTAATGTCGTTTTTTCAACAGGAGGATATATGTCATTACCTGTTTGTTTTGGTGCAAAATTATTAGGAATAAAGATATACCTAATTGAACCCAATATTGTTTTAGGTAGAGCAAACAGATTCTTTTTAGGTTTTTGTAAAAAAATTTTTACTTATACAGAAAACTTAAAAAACTTTCCTGAAAAACTTAAACATAAAATCCAAATAATAACTCCACTAGTTAAAAAAAATTTTTATGAGAAAAGAGAAATTAAAACAGAAAATAAAGCATTCTGTCTTTTGGTTGTTGGTGGCAGTCAAGGAGCAAAGATTTTTGACAATGTGGTAAAAAATGTAATCGTTAATTTGTCGAAAAAAAATAAAATTAAAATCATTCAACAAACTCATAAAAGTAATACTGATCAATTAAGAACTATTTATGATGAGGCTAAAATTGAAAATACTATTTTTGATTTTGAGGAAAATTTGGCAGATTTGATAAATCAATCAGACCTATGTATTACGCGCGCTGGTGCATCTACCTTAGCAGAATTATCAATCATGAATAAACCATTCCTAACAATCCCTTTAGTTTCAGCAAAAGATAATCATCAATTTGAAAACGCAAATTTTTATCAAAATTTAGGTTGCTGCTGGATTATGAATCAAAAAGACTTTAATGACGTTAATTTAGAAAAGTTTTTAAATCATATAATTATGAATAAGTCCGAATATAATATAAAAAAAAATAACTTAGAAAAACATAATTCCCAAAACTCATGGAATAATATAAATCAAAAAATATTGGAAATTATAAATGAAAATTGAATTAGCTAAAAAAGAGATTATCCATTTCATAGGTATTGGTGGAATAGGTATGAGTGGTCTTGCATTGATTATGAAGGCAAAAGGTTTTCAAATTCAAGGTAGCGATATTAATAAGAACAAAAACATCGAAAAATTAAAAAAACAGGGTGTTAGAATTTTTATTGGTCAAAAAAAACAAAATATAAAAGATGTTACAATTGTAGTGACTTCCTCTGCGATAAAAAAAAGTAATCCAGAATTACTAGAAGCTAAAAGAAAAAAATTACCAGTAATTAAAAGAGGGAAGATGTTAGCAAATCTTGTTTCTTTAATGAAAAATATTGTCGTAGTTGGATCTCACGGCAAAACAACAACGACATCTTTAGTAAGTTCTATTTTTGAAAATACAAAGTTAGATCCTACAATAATCAATGGAGGCGTAATAAATTCGATAAAGAGCACTGCAAAATTAGGTAAGAGTGACTGGTCTATATTAGAGGCAGATGAGTCAGATGGAAGTTTTATTCATATTTCTCCAACATACTCAATTATTACAAACATAGATAGAGAACACATGGATTTTTATAAATCAATGAAGGATTTAAAAAATCATTTTCTACACTTTATAAAAAAAGTTCCATCATTTGGAAAAACTTTTATATGTATTGATGATAAAATTAACAATGAATTAAGCAAAGATATTAAAAATAAAAATTTTTTTACATATGGAATCAAGTCTAATGCTAATTTTCTTATCAAAAATATAATTCAAAACAAACTTTTCTCAAAATTTGATTTATCTATAAATTTACCAAATAAAAAAAGAACAATCTTAAAAAACTTTCAGATCCCATTATTAGGAGTTCATAATATAAGAAACTCTACAGCAGCAATTGCAGTTGCTCTTACTGTAGGAATTCCAGTGTCTAATATTAAAAAAGGTCTGAAAAACTTTAAAGGTGTCCAGCGTAGATTTAATAAAATATTTACATTTAATGGAGTTGATTTTTATGATGATTATGCACATCATCCTACTGAGATAAAATCTGTTTTAGAGGGAGTAAAAAAAGTTTTTGATAAGTGTGAAAAAGTCTGTGTTTTTCAACCACATAGAGTATCAAGATTAAAAGATTTAAGAAATGAATTTACTCACTGTTTCAGAGATGCAGACACAATTATATTATGTCCCATTTTTACAGCGGGAGAAAAAATTAAATTAGGTTTTCATTATAATGATTTTGCAAAAGAAATTGTAAAAAATTCTAAAGTAAAATTATTTATGGTGAATAATAATATTCAACTAGCAAAATTTATAAAAAAAAACATGCATGGAAATAAGATTGTAATTGGGATGGGAGCTGGTTCAATTTCAAGATGGATAAAAAAGTTACCAGAATTAATGTAATGCAAAAAAATCAATTAAAGGATTTATTGAAGGACTTTGGAAATAATGTGGTCTTTGATCAAGATCTTAAAAAAAAAAATTGGTTTAACATTGGTGGTAAAACAAAAGTTTTTTTTAAAGCAAATAATTTAAAAGATTTAGTAAAATTTCTTCAATTGCTTGATAATAGAGAGAGAATTTTTATTATTGGAGCAGGTTCAAACACTTTGATTTCAGATAACACTTTCGATGGAGTTGTAATTAAGTTAAGTGAAAACTTTAACAGAATCTCATTGTTAAGAGAGGATGTCATAATATCCGGAAGTGCAGTTTTAGATAAAAATTTGTCGGACTTTGCAGCTCAAAATCATTTGAGTGGATTTGAGTTCTTATCATGTATACCAGGTTCTATTGGTGGTGGAATTAGAATGAATGCAGGTTGTTTTGGTAAAGAATTTAAAGATATTCTCTTATCAATTCAAGCAATAGATAACAAAGGAAATTTAATTACAATACCATCAAAAAAAATTAATTTTGAGTATAGAAATAATGATATTTCTGAGGATTTAATTTTTTTAAGTGCATCGTTTAAAGGGATAAAAAGTGATGCTCAAAAAATTAATAGAGAAATTTTTAAAATGAAAGCAGAAAAAGAAAAAAATCAGCCAACGAAAATTAAAACTAGTGGAAGTACGTTTAAAAATCCGGTCAATCAAACTAATAAAAAAGTTTGGGAATTGATAAGAGAGTCAGTTTCAAAAGATACTAAATTTGGAGATGCATGTATTTCTAAAAAACATTTAAATTTTTTTGTTAACAGTGGGAATGCTACATTTAAAGATATGAAAAAACTTATTGATTTTGTATCACAAAAAGTTTTTGAAAAAACTGGTGTTAAACTAGATAAAGAAATTAAAATATTGGAATAGTTTGAAAAAAAAAATTTTGATAATTTCAGGCGGTATCTCAAAGGAAAGAATAATTAGCATAGATACAGGAAAACAAGTTGCTAAGGAACTTAGACGTAATGGTTATTTAGTAAAAATATGTGAACCAGATAAAAATTTTTTATCTATAACTAAAAATTTTAAACCACAAATCATTTTTAATGCTCTGCATGGACAGTTTGGTGAAGATGGATACATTCAATCAATATTAGAGACAATTGGTATTCCCTACACACATTCTGGTGTAATTTCATCTGCAACAGCAATGGATAAAGAAATCTCAAAAAGAATTTTTAAAAAAAATAAAATTTTGACACCAAAATATTTTTTATATACCTTCAATAAAACAAACAAAAAGCTTATCTCCGAAATTAATAAAAGATTAGGTTTTCCTGTCGTAATTAAACCAATTAACGAGGGATCTAGTGTAAATGTTTTTATTTGTACAAGAAAAAGTCTTTTCAGTAAATTACGACTATTAAAAGATTATAAAAAAGTTCTAATCGAACAATTTATACCAGGTCGTGAAATACAAGCTGCCATAATTGGTAAAAAAAAACTTGGTGCGATTGAATTAAAACCTAAGAGAAAATTTTATGACTATCAGGCAAAATATAATTCCAAAGCTAAAACTGAACATATTATCCCTGTTGATTTATCTAAAAAAGATTACAGAAAACTTATGAATATAACACTTAAAGCCCACAAATTGATTGGGTGTAGAGGTGTTACGAGATCGGACTTTAAATTTTATAAAGGAAAATTTTTTCTATTAGAAATTAATACTCAGCCTGGTATGACTAAATTATCTTTAGTACCCGAAATATCCTCTTATGTTGGTATTAATTTCATAAATTTAATTAAATTAATTTTAGAAGATGCGTCAATTAATAAGTAAAAAAATTATTATTTACTTATGTTTATTATTTTTACTAGCCACAGTAAATAATAATTCAATTAAAAATTTAAGATTTCCTCAAATTGAGAAAATTGAAATTTCAGGATATAGTTTGGATCAAAGTTCTCAAGTTAAGGATATAATCGAAGGTTTAAAATCGAAAAATATTTTTTTCATTAATCAATTTGAATTAAAAAAAAACTTTTTTTCTAATAATGTAATTGAAGAATTAAGTATATTTAAAAATTATCCGTCTACTTTAATCGTTGATATAAAAGAAACGCAATTTTTAGCGGTTACAAAAAAAGATGGGGAGGATTACTTTATCGGTAAAAATGGTAAATTAATAAAGAAAAATCAATCAATTACTCAATTGCCATATGTTTTTGGTGATTTGAACATAAATGAATTTTTAGAATTTAAAAAAAATATTGATAATTCAAATTTTGAATTTACGCAGATATTAAATTTATATTATTATAAATCAAAAAGATGGGACATAGAGACTTCCAAAGGATATTTGATCAAATTACCAAGAGAAAATATAGGTGAATTTCTTAATTTATTTATCCGTTTGTCTAAAGAAAAAAATTTTAATGATAAAAGAATGATTGATTTTCGTCAAAAAGGTCAAATAATTTTAGATGCAAAATAATTTAGACTTTCAAACATTTATCTTAGTTAGTCCAAATAAATTTATTCTTACTGTGACTGATACAAAAAATGAAATTATTTTTGAAAAAGTTTATAAAAACACTCAAATGGACGAGACAAAAGAGATAAACTATATTATTTTAGGTGATTTTTTAAGAAAAAATATTATTGAAATAGAGAAAAAACTTAAAAAATTTATAGAAACAGTTCATTTAATAATTGATCACAAAAATATTCATTCAGTAAATTTTTCAATTAAGAATAAAGTAGATATAATTTCATTAGACGCAAAGATAGTGAATGAACTATTGGTAGATGCCAAGAGTTGTTGCAAAGACACTTTGAAAGATGTAGATATTTTACATATTAAAATTGACCAATTTTATATTGATAATAATCATTACGATGTCTTTCCAGATAAAAAAAAATGTAAAAATTTATCAATTGATTTAAGCTTTATCTGTTTGTCCGATTATGTGTTAAAAAATGTTAAAAAATTATTGAGTGAGTATAAGATATCTGTAGATAAGGCATTAAGTCATCCTTACTTAAAAAGCTTTTCAAATGATAAAAGTAAAAATATTTATGAGATTGCTCAAAAGGTCATGTCTGGACTCAATGAAAATGAGGTATTTATAACTTACAAAAGTCAAAAAAATAGGGGTTTTTTTGAGAAATTTTTTGAATTTTTTAAATGATTTGTATTTTCTCGTAATATTAGTTGTTTTTAAACTTAAGTTTTTGTGAATTAAAAGTACTTCGTGTCACTTTTAAACCAAAAAACTATCAAAAAAGCCTTATCATTCACTGGTGTAGGTCTTCATAGTGGAAAACAGGTTAAAATTTGCATCAAACCCTCTGATCCGGATACAGGAATTGTGTTTAAAAGAGTTGATTTGAAAGAAAATAATTTAATATACCCAAATTTTATAAATGTAAGTAACACCGCTTTAAACACTACCATTAGTAACAGCTCTGGTGTCAGAGTGTCAACTATAGAGCATTTAATGGGAGCATTATTTGGAATTGGAATTGATAATGTTATGGTTGAAATTGATAATGAAGAGGTTCCAATCCTAGACGGTTCAGCTAAACACTTTATAGAGAAAATATTATCAGTTGGGCTAGAGTCTTCAGACAAACCAATTAAAATTATTAAAATAAATAAAAAAGTAGAATTTAAAAATAATGATAAATTTATATCAATTGAGCCATCTAAGTTAAGCCTAGATATTGATTTTCAACTTAAGTATCAAAATCAAATTATTGGCAACCAAAGAAACAAAATAAATGTTTATGAGGATGATCTCACAGAAATTTTCAATTCAAGAACTTTTTGTTTATACGAGGACATTGAGGTAATTAAAAAAAACGGTTTCGCAAAAGGAGGAAGTTTAGATAATGCCATTGTTGTGAAAGGTGAAGATGTGCTTAATCCGGGAGGTTTAAGAAATTCAAAAGAATTTGTAAATCACAAAATTCTTGATTGCATCGGTGATCTGTTCACAAGTGGGTATAGAATGATAGCTAGTATTAAATGTTCACAAGGAGGCCATTATTTCACAAATAATTTATTAAGAGAGGTTTTTGCAAATAAAGATAATTTTTCTATCATTGAGATTCAAGAAAGAACCCTTCCTCATACATTAATCAATAGAAGTTTGCTTAGATCAATAGCTTAACTTAATATTCATCTTTATAATTTTTTTTTAACTATGTATAATTACAAAGATGTTCAAATATAAAATTATTATTGTTCTTTTTTCTTTAGTAATGTTGTCCGCATGCAGCAAAGAGACTGAAAATATCAAGTTGATAAAGGAAACTAATCAAAAAGTTGAAATGATTTCAGCCTACAAAGAAGGAATGAACTTAATAGAAATAGGTGACTATTTTGCAGCTAGTAAAAAATTTTTAGAAGCTGAAATTTTATTTCCTCAATCACAATGGGCTTCTAAGTCGGTTTTAATGGCATCGTATTCTTATTATATGCAAGATTATTATTCCTTAGCTATTCAAAACTTAAAGAGATTTTTTAACACTTACCCAAACGATAAAAATATTGCCTATGCTCATTATTTGTTAGCAATGTGTTATTATGAAACTATTGAAGGAGAAAAAAAAGATTTAGCTCCATTAATACTTTCAAAAAAAGAACTCAATTTTTTAATCAAAAATTATCCTGATACAGATTATGCTTACGATGCAAGATTTAAAATAGACTTAATTAATGATGTATTGGCAGCAAAAGAAGTTTACATAGGGAGACATTATGTAAAAAAAGAAAAATGGATACCTGCAATAAATAGATTCAAAAATGTACTAGAAAATTATGAAACTACTGCCCATGTAGAGGAGGCAATACATAGGCTTGTTGAAATTTATTTTAAGTTAGGTATGAAAGAAGAGTCTCTTAAGTATGCATCTTTATTAGGTTATAATTATAATTCAAGTGAATGGTATGAAGAAACTTACAAAATTTTTAATAAAAAGTATAACGCCTCAATTCCTAAAAATGAAAAAGAAAAAAGTAAAATTTTAAGTAAAATAAAAAATCTTTTTTAATATGATTGATGAAAAAATTAGTCAAAAATATCTTAAAAAGATTAAATTATTTCAAAAATATAACAAATATTATTACGATCTTAATAAACCGTTAGTCGATGACTCTGAATTTGATAAATTAAAGTTAGAAATAATTAACTTTGAAAAAAAATATAATTTTTTAAATCACAAAGACTCTCCATCGAATTCTGTAGGTTTTAAACCATCTAAAATATTTAAAAAAATAAAACATAAAACACCAATGCTGTCTTTAAACAATGCATTTAGTGAGGAAGATCTTGTAAATTTCGAAAAAAAAATTTCAAATTTTCTGAATAATGAGCCAGGATTGAATATTGAATACAGTGCAGAGCCAAAAATAGACGGAATATCCGCATCTTTATTATTTAAAGATGGAAAATTTATAACTGGTTTATCTAGAGGTGATGGTAAAGAGGGCGAGGATATAACTGAAAATTTAAAAACAATTAAAGACATACCTCACGAAATAAAATTAAAAAGTTTTCCCAAGGAAATAGATATAAGAGGCGAAGTATTTATTCAAAACAGTGATTTTAAAGATTTAAGAAATAAATTCGCAAATCCAAGAAATGCTGCCTCTGGTTCCTTAAGACAAAAAGATCCTAAAGAAACACAAAAAATTCCACTAAAATTTATTGCCTATACTTTTGGTTATGAGAAGGGATTAGAAGCAACCTCACAAGAAGATTACTTAAAAAGATTAAAGGAATGGGGTTTTAAAACAAATCCTTTAAATAATAAAATTAAAACAATAAAAGATTTAATAAAAAATTATAATGAAATAGAAAAAAAAAGAGATCAAATAGATTTTGATATTGATGGAATTGTTTATAAAATTAATGATTTTAGTTTGCAAAAAAGATTGGGTTATGTTGCAAATGCTCCAAGATGGGCTATAGCGCATAAATTTTCCGCTAACAGTGGTATTTCAAAAATTGAAAATATTGAAATTCAAATTGGTAGAACTGGTGCATTAACACCTGTAGCAAAAATAAAACCAGTTAACATTGGAGGTGTTGTTGTTTCAAATGCAACTTTACACAATGAGGAGGAAATAAACCGAAAAGATATAAGAATTGGAGATACGGTTTTAATTGAAAGAGCTGGAGATGTTATACCTCATGTAATTTCTGTTGATTTAAAGTTGAGAAATAAAAATTCAAAAAAATTTGATTTTCCAAAAAATTGTCCGTCTTGTGGATCCGAAACTGTAAAAGATTTTAACCTAACAACAAAAAAAGAAGATGCTGTTAGGAGATGCTCTAGTGAAGGTTACGAATGTGAAAAAATGGCTATTGAAAAGATAAAACACTTTGTATCAAAAGAGGCTTTTAATATTGATGGTTTTGGGAAAAAAATTGTTGAAAATTTTTGGAATCTAAATTTAATAAAATTTCCCCACGATATATTTAAACTTGATTATGTTAAAATTGAAAATCTAGAAGGATGGGGGAAACAATCAGTTGCAAATTTAAAATATTCAATTAATCAAAAAAAAAAAATTTCTTTTGAAAAATTTATTTACGCATTGGGTATTAGGCATATAGGTTTAGAAAATGCTAAGATTATTTCAAAAAATTTAAAATCGTTAAAAAATTTTATTTATTTATCAAAACAAAATAATTTTGATAATTTAATCAATATTGATGGAATAGGTGAGACACAGATTAATTCAATAAAAAATTTTTTTAGAAATAGTACAAATTTACATGTTTTAACAAACTTAGAAAAAATACTCACAGTGAAAAATGCTGAAAGTCAAAAAACTGATGGTATTTTCAGTGATAAAACTTTCATGTTTACTGGTAAACTTTCAAATATGAGTCGGTCTGAAGCAAAATCTTTAATAGAACAAAATTCAGGATCAATTGTTAGCAATGTTACAAAAAAACTTGATTATTTAATAGTTGGAGAAAAACCAACAAATAGAAAAATTGAAACTGCAAAAAATCTAAAAGTAAAAATTTTAGACCAATCATCTTGGCTAAAAATGCTTAAATAAAGCTTGCTAGCCACTTTTTTTCTTTTTTATTGAGGAAAGGGGATAATTTGGAATAAACCTCAAAATGATATTTAAAAATATAGTTTTTTTCTTTTTCTGTTAACAATTTAAAATTGATTAAATTTTTTTCTATAGGTGCTAAAGTTAAATTTTTAAAAATTAGCTTATTCTTAATTTTTATTGCATAAATCAAATTTTCGATACGTATTCCAAATTTACCTTGTTTGTAATATCCAGGCTCATTACTAAGTATCATTCCATTTTGGATTTTGATTGAATTTTGTTTTGAGATAGCCTGTGGACCCTCATGGACATTCAAGAAAAAACCAACACCATGTCCAGTTCCGTGGTTATAATCTTGATTATTTTTTTTTAGAAATCTTCTAGCCTCAATATCTATTAACCTTCCGGTTTTTTTTTTATTAAGATCAGTATTAACGACAGCAATATGTCCCTTCAAAACATTAGTAAAAATATCTTTTATTTTTTTATCTTGATTTTTGAAACAGATAGTTCTTGTAACATCTGTTGTCCCAAATTTATATTGTCCTCCAGAGTCACAAAGGAATAATTCATTTTTTTTTAAAAGTTTTGTATTATTTTTTGTTGCTCTATAATGTACAATTGCTCCGTTTTTGCCACTACCTGCTATTGTATCAAAACTTGGGAATAAATAGTTTGGATTCTGTTTTCTAAAATATTCTAATTTATTTTGAGCATCGACTTCTGTAATATCTAATTTTTTTTTGTTCTTTAACCAAAAAATAAATTTTGTTAATGCAACCCCGTCCATTAAGTGTGCATTTATCATATTATCAAGTTCAATTTTATTTTTTATTGATTTTAAAAAATAAATTGGATCTTCTTTTTTTACGATTTTAAATTTTTTTTTTAAAATTTGTTCAAAATATATTGAACACGTTTTTCTATCTATTAATATTTTTTTTCCATTTAATTTATTAAAAAAATTCGGTAAATAATCTGTCTCAATAATTTGATTCTTTTTTAATTTTTTTTCTTTTATAAGCTTTTCTGATTTTTTTTTTTTTACAATTAAATAGATTTCTCTTTTTTTGCCTATTACTAAATGACAGTTTGGTATTGGACTTGTTGGACTATCGCAACCTCTGATATTTAATAACCACGCTACATTTTCTGGAGCAGTGATTAATATGTAATCTAATCGTTCTTTTTTTAAAAATAATAAAATTTTTTGTATTTTTTGAAAATGATTTTCACCAGTTATCTTTTTATCAAGGGAGTAAAAAGGAATATTTTTCTCTTGTTTTGTTTTGAAAATATTATCAACTAGATTTTCATTTATAGTTGTTACCTTGTTATTCTTAAAGAAAAATTTTTTAATCTGATCTGATGTGAATAATTTTGGATCTATTCCTAAATTTAGGTTTTTAAATATTTTTGTATCTAGAATTTTTTTATAATCAATAATTCTAAAATTTTTACCACTCTCAATTTTTGCTTGAATTGTGTACCTTCCATCAACAAAAAGATAATTTTTATTTTTTAAAATTATTGCATATCCTGCTGAACCTTTAAAATTTGAAATAAAACCTAATCTATCCTTGTTTGAATACTCAGAAAAAAATTCATCATTTTTTGGGATTACATAACCATCTAAATTGTATTCTACAAACTGGTCTCTTAATTTCTTTAATCTCGCTTTAATCATTTAATTCTTTTTTGATATCTCATCCAACCAGGGCTTCTTTTGGGATCATCATTTTGCTCAAAATCTTGATTAAACTCAAATTCATTAAAGGTACTCGTATCATCATCAAAAAATGAGTTTTTTTCTAAATTATCCTCTGGAAGTTCCTCAATAAACCTAGATGCCATACTATCAATCCAATCTCCTTGATAAAATCTATTCATTGAGAATGATATAATTGCATTTTTTTTGGCTCTGGTAATGCCAACATAAGCTAGCCTTCTTTCCTCCTCCAAACCACTCTGTCCTTTTTCCTCTATCGATTTCTGATGTGGAAATAAACCTTCTTCCCATCCTGGTAAAAAAACAACATCAAACTCCAACCCTTTTGCTGCATGCATTGTCATCATATTGATTTTTTCACCTTCCCAATCTTGATCAATAGATGTCGCTAAGGAAACATGATCTAAAAAACTTTCTAGATTATCAAATTCTTTCATTGCACTTAATAATTCTTTAATATTTTCAAGACGATTTTCATTTTCCAGGTCTTTTTTATTTTTTAACATTGCAGAATATCCAGACTCATCTAGAACTATTTGTAACAATTTCACATGGTTTATTTTTTTGATTTTGAGATCATTCCTCCATTTGGAAATCAAATCTAAAAATATATTTATACCAATTTTTGCTTTTGGTTTTATTAAATTTTTTTCTATCATCTTTCTTGATGAATTTTCTAAACTTAATTTATGGGTTTTAGAGAATTCATGGATTGTTTTAATAGTACTTTCCCCAACAGATCTTTTGGGATTATTAACAATTCTCTCAAATGCCAAATCATCTTTATCTTGATAAATTAGTCTTAAATAAGCAACACTATCTTTTATTTCAGCTCTTTCATAAAATTTAATTCCACCTAAAATTCTATACGGCAAGCCTATTTTTAAAAATCTTTCTTCAAATTCTCTAGTTTGAAAAATTGCCCTGACTAAAATTGCCATATTATTAAGTGAAAAATCTTTTTTTATTTTCTCTATTTGATCTGATATCCCAATAGCTTCATCTTTTCCATTTTTGAAGCAATTTAATTGAATGAGGTCTCCTGCTTCCATTGTCGATTTCAATGTTTTACCAACTCTATTTTGATTGTTAGAGATTAAAGAGGAAGCAACTGTTAAAATATTTTCTGTAGATCTATAATTTTGCTCAAGTCTTATTACTTTTGTATCTTC
Source organism: uncultured Pelagibacteraceae bacterium (assembly GCA_902578265.1). Taxonomy (GTDB): domain Bacteria; phylum Pseudomonadota; class Alphaproteobacteria; order Pelagibacterales; family Pelagibacteraceae; genus Pelagibacter. The sequence continues at coordinate 1,229 of CACHCA010000010.1, read as the reverse complement.
ATAAATTTTATCAAATTCTAAAAAATTTTTTATTTCTGCTCCCCTCCAACTATAGATTGACTGATCATCATCACCTACACAGCATAAGTTCCTATTTCTTTCAGCTAATAAATTTAACCATTTACTTTGGATATAGTTTGTATCTTGATACTCATCAACAAGAATATACCTAAAATTTTTAGAATAAATTTCTCTTATATCTTTATTTTTTTCTAAAATTTTAACTGAATGGAGAATTAGATCTCCAAAATCACAGGCATTTAATTCAATCAATTTGCGCTGGTAAATTTTATATACTGGTAAAATAGTTTTTTCATAAATATCTTTTTTATTAATATTTACTTCGTCAGGATATAAACCTTTATTTTTCCATTTATCTATAATTGCAATAATGTATCTTGGAGCAAGTTGTTTAAAGTCTATATTTTCAGCTTTACAAATATTTTTTATAAGCCTTATTTGGTCATCAGTATCAATAATTGTAAAATTTGATTTTAAGTTCACTGCTGAAGCATGTTTTCTTAATAATTTTGCACAAATTGAATGAAATGTTCCTAACCAAGAGAGACCAATCGCTGATGAACCTAAAATTTTACTTACTCTAGTATGCATTTCCTTAGCAGCCTTATTTGTAAATGTGACTGCTAGAATTTGGTTTGGAAAAGCATTTTTGGTTTTAATGATATGAGCAATTCTACTCGTTAAAACCTTTGTTTTACCTGATCCAGCACCTGCAACTATCAATAATGGTCCATCTATAGATAATACAGCTTTTTTTTGAGCATCATTGAGATTTTTAAGATAATCAGAGTTTACCATTTGAATAATTTAATTATAAGTCTCAACAATTTATGTTTAATCTAAATTTTTATAAAAAAAAATTAAAAAAAATATTATTACCAATAAATAAAATTATAGAAAGTTTTTTTACTGAAATAGATAGATCTAAATCTCAATCTAATAGACTATTACCTTTAAAGAAAAAAATAATCCACCTAGATAATAAAATTGAGAGTTTTTTTGACAAATTTAAAAATTTAAAAAAATTCAATCAGAACAAGAAAAAAATATATTATTTAGACTCCAAATTAAGCGGATCTATCGCTTTGATAGTATTATTATTTTTTTCTTATTTTTTTATACCCGCTTTTTATAATAAAAATGAAATAAAAAAACTTCTTATTGATCAAATTTCTGATCAACATGATATTGACATTAAATTTAATAAC
>CACHCA010000009.1 GCA_902578265.1 uncultured Pelagibacteraceae bacterium | reverse complement strand
ACAGAACTTACTGAAAAAATATAAATATGCTCATCATATATTTGATCATATGAAACTTTCTCATACATAGATCCTAAGTATGGTTCCTCAAAAATAAAAAATCCATTTTCACTAAGTAAAAAATCAACAGCCTTAATTAAATCTTTTAGATCAGGAACATGACATATTACGTTCGCAGCACAAATAATATTAATTTTTTTTTGAAGTGATTTTAAACTTTTAACATTTTTATAATTAAAAAAAGAATTTATTGTTTTTATTCCTTTTTTTCTTGAAATATTTGCAACATTACTTGACGGTTCAAAACCTATAACCTTTACTTTTTTTTTATTAAAGTTGCTTAAAAAAGTCCCATCATTAGAACCAATTTCTATCAAACGTCTTAAATCTTTACCGTAATTTTTTTTTATCCAGATTGAATAATCTTCAAAATGTTTAATCATTCCTTTAGAGCTACCTGTAAAAAAAGGATAATTTTTATTAAACATTTGCTCAGGTTTTGGATGATCATTTATTTGAAATAAAGATAATTTTTTTGAAAATCCAACTTCTAAGTTAAAGAAGAATTCCTTTTTAAATGAATTTTTTTTTAAAAAACCGTTAGCAATTGGCATTTTGCCAAAAGACATAAATGGTTTAATTTTTTCTTTTGTAATTTTACAAATCATTAAATATTGCTTAATAATTTTAAGGTTTGTTTTATATCATTCTCAATATTTCCTTTTAAATAAAGGCCATTATTTTCTAATTTTCTACTACTTACATGATAAGAAAGTTGATTCATGATTGCTGATTTAACTAATTTTACTTTTATATTTTTTTTATATTTTCTGATTTTTTTTAGAATTTGATTTACTGTATAGTTACCAGATAGGGCGTTAAATATTTCATTTTTATAGAAATCTTTCTCAATACAAAATTTAAAAACTTTAAATGCATCATCAAGAGATAAATAGGGTCTATACTGGTTAAGTGCTGTTTTATAAACAAAAATATTTTCATTAATAGATGCATTCAAACAAAACTTGTTTACCGCAGTGTGAAATCTTATTCCTTTAGATACTCCGGCAATCGTTCCAAACCTGAAGGTATTGTATTTTAATTTATTAGAATTTTTTTTTAACATTTTTTCTTCTATGAGTTTGATATCAGCGTAAGGCGATTGTGGTTTTAAATATTTCTCTTCACAATTTTCATCAACTAAATCTGTTTGTTTTCCGTAAACACTTGTCGATGATAGATGAATAAGTTTTGAATTATTTTTTTTACAAAATTGAATTACATTTTTTAAACAATCTATATTATTTTTGTACATTTCTTTTTCTTTACCAAAACTTTTTTCAGCATTAGTCATAGAGGCACAATGAATTACATAATTTATATTCTTAAAATCATTTAGGCTATTTTTTTTGTTTACATCCCTTAAGTAAAATTTCAATTTATTATTTTTACTTAAATTAAAAAGAGAGCAAAATCTATTAGACTTAATATTGTCTACAAGAATTGTTTTTTTAATCTTTTTTATCTTATGAATATTATCTGAGAGATAAGAACCAATGTGACCACAACAACCAGTAATTAATAAATTCATATTTTCTATTTCTTTTTTTTAATTATTTTTAGAAAATCTTCGTACTTTTCTATATAATCTTTGAACTCATATTCTCTATCACAAAAAACCATTAAAATAGAATGGTTTGAGTTAAATTTGATTTTACACCAAGTTTTAGGATTTAATAAAAAACCTTCTCTTTTTTTATAATTGATATTAATTTTTTTCTTTTTCTTAAAATTTTCGTATTCAATTACCATAGATCCATAAATTGGAACTAAAAATTGTTTACATTTATAATGCGCATGATTGCCTCTTACATAATTCTTATTTCCATAAATAATGAATATTCTTTTTGATTTAAATGGTATTTGTTTTTGCAAGGAAAAAGGTACTAATGTTCCACTTTTTTTTCTAAATTGTTTGAATTTGAACTTAATCATTTTTATTTATATCTTTATAAACAACAGGCCATTCCAAGAATTTAGTATATTTTTTAAACCAATATGGCAAATATCTTTCTGCTAAAAAAGTATACATTCTTATCTGACCATATCCCTCTAAATTGAAACCAAAAACATTTTCACAATCTTTCAACCATTTAAAAACATTTTGAAAATAATTATTAATTATTTGTTTTGAATTTGAAATAAACATGTTACCTCTTGGAAATGATGTTTCACTTCGAGTATAATATTTGAAATCATCTCGATCTTTATCTGAAAGAAGTTCAATTGCTTTATCTAAATTTCCACTTCCATGGAACATATCAAATTGCCATCTAATTGTTCTAGCATTTTTAAAAAAAATTGCTTTAGGATTTCTTATTAAAGCTGATTTACCATATTTCAAAACTTTTATTAATTTTGTCCCGCCTATGGAAATTGGTTCACCAATTATTGCGTCATAATTAGACCATTCAGGCTGATATTCTCTCAACACTAAATCCCTAATGTTATCTGATTTATTTCTATTTTTTGATCCCCAATATTCTCGATAAGAGCAAAAACCAACCCAATCATTTTTGTCTTTAAATTTAAGTAAATTTTTCCAATACCAATAATAAAAGGTATATTCTCCGTAGAATGGATTTTTCTCAGAAATATTTTCATTCGTATTATCTCTTAACCATTCATTCGAAAAATTATTATTTTTTAACCCTACAGGAATATAATTGAGACTTTTAATAGTTTCTAAATTATCATTATTAAGTGCCATGCAATACATTGATAATTTTGTCATTTTTTTTTAAAAAATATCTTTAAATTTAGGATTATTTTTATCTTTTTTGGATACTATTGGTTTTTTTATTCTCCAATTTATCTTAAGAGTTTCATCATTCCATAAAATTCCTCTTTCACCTGATACATTTCTGTAATTTGTGCAACTATAAATAACAATATTTTCATTAGCTAAACAGCTAAAACCATGTGCAAAGCCCTCTGGAATATAAATTGATTTACAATTATTTTCTGAAAGTAAAATTTTATAGTATTTACCAAAAGTTCTAGAGTTTTTTCTTAAGTCTAAGGCTACATCCAATATCTCTCCTTTAATCACCGATATAAATTTTCCTTGTGGTTTGTTCACTTGATAATGGAGTCCTCGAATAACATTTTTTCTTGATTTAGAAATTACGTTAAAAGGAAATTTAATTTTAATGTTTTTTTCAACTAATATTTCTCTAAATTCACCTCTGTAATCTAAATATTTATGATTTTCGATTATAAGTAGATCTTTGAATCTTGTTTTTAAAATTTTCATTTATAAAAGTTTAGACAAATATTTTGAATAATCACAATTACCGTAAAATTTCATTGACTCTCTGATATTTTTTTTTGTTATCCAATTATTATTAAAAGCTATTTCTTCTAAACAAGCAATTTTAAGACCTTGTCGATTTTCAATTGCAGAAACGAAATTGCTTGTTTTATAAAAATCGTCTATAGAACCAGTATCTAGCCATGCACCACCCCTTCCAATTAAGTCTGCAGATAATTCATTTTTGTTTTTATAAAATTTAAGTAAATCTATTATTTCAACTTCACCTCTTTTAGAGGGTTTTAATTTTTTTGCATATTTTGTAACTTTATTATCAAAAAAATATAATCCAGTTATTGCAAGATCTGAAAAAAATTTCTTTGGCTTTTCTTGGATCTTTAAAATTTTGTTACGATTATTAACTTTTGCTACTCCATATAATTCTGGCTTTATTACTTTGTGTAAAATTACTTTTGCTCCTTTTCTTAATTTTGTACTGGACAACAGCAGTTTTGATAAATTTTGACCGTAAAAAAAATTATCTCCAAGTATCATCGCTACATTTTCTTTACCAATAAATTTTTCTCCAATTACAAAAGCATCAGGCAATCCTCTTGGTTTAGTTTGTTCGAGATAAGTAATTTTTACACCCAGATTATTCCCATCTGGTAGAATTTTTTTATATTGATTAAGCTGGCCTTTATTAACAATAATTAGTATATCTCTAATTTTTGATAACATCAAAATTGATAAAGGATAAAAAATTAATGGCTTATCATAAATTGGTAATAATTGTTTATTTACCGCTTTTGTTAAAGGACTCATCCTAGTTCCTTTTCCCCCAGCTAAAATAATCCCTTTTTTAATCATTTATTACCTAATCTATTTAAAATATCTTTTTTTGAAAGAGATTTATAATATGATTTATTTTCAAAATACCAATTAAGTGTCAATTTTATTCCTTTTGAAAATTTTGTTTTTGGATACCAGTTTAATTTTTTTTTAATCTTATTACTGTTAAGAGCATATCTAATATCATGACCAGGACGATCTTTGACAAAGTTTATTTTTACTTTCTTACCTAGTTTGATTATTTTTTTTGAGTTTTTTATAAGCTCCTTTGTAACTTGCAAGTTGTTAAGGTTTTTATTTGATCCAATATTGTAAAATTCTCCAAGCTTTCCTTTTTGAAAAACTTTTATTAAAGCTTCACAATGATCTTTGACGTATATCCATTCTCTAGAGTTTTTACCTTTTCCATAAATAGGTAAAGGTCTATTATTCATAATATTAAATATAAGTTTTGGAATTAATTTCTCTGGATGTTGTTTGGGACCATAATTGTTTGAACAATTTGTTACAATAGCAGGCAAATTATAAGTTCTTATATATGAACTAACTAAATGATCTGATGCAGCTTTACTAGCAGCATAAGGTGAACTTGGCTGATAAGGATATTTTTCATCAGATCTTCCGTTTAAAACATCACCATAAACTTCATCTGTAGAGATATGAATTAATTTAGATCTATATTTTTTTGAAAAATTTTTAAAACATTCAAGAAGATTATAAACACCAACAATATTACTTTGAATAAAATTTCCCGGATTGTCAATTGATCTATCTACATGAGTTTCAGCTGCTAAATTAAAAATTCCTAAGGGTCTATATTTTGCAAATACTTTTCCTATCTTTTTATTTGAAATATCTAATTTTAAATATTCATATTTTTTTGATTTTCTAAAATCTTTTGTATTATAAAAATTTGAAGAATAAGTGCCTTTATCTATGTTGATTACATAAAAATTTTTATTTAGTAACAGTTCTATCAGATTACTTCCAATAAATCCTAATCCACCAGTTACAATGATCTTTTTCATTTTTTGATTTTTACATTAAAAACAAATTTTAGTATAGTCGAGTACATATATATTATGTCAATAACTAGGCAAAATCTCTCTGTGATCATTGTTAGTTATAAGAGTGGTCACGTAATAGAAAATTGTATTAATTCTATTAATGGTGAAATTGAAATACTTGTTGTTGATAATTCAAATGACCATCAATTAAAAAAAAAAATCGAGACCAAGTATAAAAATGTTAAATGCATTTTATCTGAAGAAAATTTAGGGATGGGAGGAGGAAATAACCTAGGCATCAAAAATGTGAATAAAGATTTTGTATTGATATTGAATCCTGATGTCACTCTAGAAAGTAATTCTTTGAATGAGATATTTGTTGCATCAAAAGAAATTGATAAATTTGGAATTATTGCACCAATTTCAAATAAATACGAATTCCCAAATTACGTATTAAAAAAGGGTCATAATTTTGATGCAGATATACCTTTTAAAGTAAAAAGTGTTGACGGATATGCAATGCTTTTAAATTTAAAAAAATTGAAAAAAATTGACAACTTCGATTTTTTTGATGAGAATTTTTTTTTATATCTTGAAAATGAGGACTTATGTAAAAGATTAATAGAAAAAAATGAAGATATTTATGTCATACCAAAATCGAAAATAAATCATTTAGGTGGAAAAGCTGTAGATCCAAAGTATAGAAACGAAGTTGAATATTTAAGAAATTGGCATTGGATGTGGTCAAAATTTTATTTTAATAAAAAACATTACGGATATTTGGTTGCCTTTTTTAAAGTTTTTAGAAATTTGATTTCTGCAAAAGCAAAATTTTTTTATTATTTAATTACATTAAATACTTTTAAAAGAAAAATTTATCAGATGAGATTATTAGGATTAATAAGTTGTATGATAGGCAAAAATTCTCACTATAGGCCAAACTTTTGAGAATTTAATGGCCAGGGAATTCAATTAAATTTTCTACCTTGTATCCTTTTTTAATCAAATTATCAGAACCATTTAGATCAAAAAGATTTATTACAAATATAAATCCAGCAACTTTTCCTTTTGAAATTTCTACGAGTTTAGCTGCGGCATGTGCAGTACCACCAGTCGCAATTAAATCATCAATGATTAAAATAGAGTCACCGTCACTTATTGAGTCTTTGTGAACTTCGATGGTAGCTTTCCCATATTCTAACTCAAAATCAACAGAGTGTACATCAGCAGGTAATTTATCTTTTTTTCTTAACATTATAAATGGTTTTTTCAAAATATAAGAAACTGCTGAGGCAAAAACAAATCCTCGAGACTCAATTGCCGCAATTTTATTAAATTCCAACTTTTTTGATCTCTCTATAATTAGATCAATTGTTTCAGAAAAAGCTTTTTCGTTTTTAATAAGTGTAGTGATATCTCTAAATAAGATACCTTTCTTTGGATAATCTGGGATAGATCTAATAAAGTCTTTTAAATTCATAAGAGTAAATTATAAATGAATAAATAAATTAATTTTATAAGATGACAATGAATAAATTAGCAATTATTGGTGGCAGTGGTCTTTATGATGTTGAGGAGTTCAAAAATAGAGAATTATTGGATTTAAACACCCCCTGGGGAAAACCTTCAGACCAAATTTTAAAAACTAATTATAATAATAAAGAAGTTTATTTTTTACCACGACATGGGAGAGGTCATTTTATTTCTCCATCAAAAATTAATTTTAGAGCAAATATTGACGCCTTAAAACAATTAGGTGTCACTGATATTGTATCTGTTTCAGCTGTCGGTTCATTAAAAGAGAACTTGCCCCCAGGAAAATTTGTTATTGTTGATCAGTTTATTGATAGGACATTTGCCAGAGAGAAAACATTTTTTGATGATGAAATTGTTGCTCACGTTTCTATGGCTCATCCCACATCCAATGGTTTGATGAACGCATGTGAAGAGGCGATAAAAAAAGAGAAAATTGAATATCAAAGAAATGGAACATATGTCGTTATGGAAGGTCCTCAATTTTCAACATTAGCAGAGTCGAATTTATATAGATCTTGGAAAGCAGATGTAATTGGAATGACTAATATGCCAGAGGCGAAATTAGCAAGAGAGGCAGAGATAAGATATGCATCTGTATCAATGGTCACTGACTTTGATTGTTGGCATCCTGATCATGAAAACGTTGATGTTCAACAAGTAGTAAAAGTTTTATTAGGTAATGCTGCTAAAGCAAAAAATATGATTAAAAACTTAATAGAAAACTTTGAAAATCATATTGATCCTAATGATCCAACCAATAATTGTTTAGATGTTGCAATTATTACAGCACCTGAAAAAAGAACAAAAAAGACAATAGAAAAACTTAAAACTGTTGCTGGTAGAGTTTTAAATTAATGAGAATAGAGGGAAAAGAATATCGTACTATTTGGTTTGAAAATAATGTTGTAAAAATTATTGATCAAACAAAACTTCCACATCAATTTATTATTAAAGACCTTAAAACAGTTAAGGACTCAATAAATGCGATTAAGGTTATGGAGGTAAGAGGAGCACCTTTAATAGGAGCTACAGCAGCTTATGGATTGGTTTTAGCTATAATTGAGAATAATGATCAATCATTTTTAAAGAGATCTGCAGAAGATTTAATTAGTTCAAGACCAACGGCAATTAATTTAAAGTGGGCTGTTGATAGAATGATGAATAAATTATCAGGTGTTAATAGCAATAAAATTTTAGAAATAGCCTTAAATGAAGCAAAAGATATATGTGAAGAGGATGTGAAATTTTGTGAAAGTATAGGTTTAAATGGACTAAAAATTATTGAAGAAATCTATAATAAAAAAAAAGATACAGTCAATATATTAACTCATTGTAATGCAGGATGGCTTGCAACAATAAATTGGGGGACCGCAACTTCTCCAATCTATCATGCACACAAAAAAGGAATCCCCGTTCATGTTTGGGCAGATGAAACTAGGCCAAGAAATCAAGGAGCAAATCTTACCTCTTATGAATTAAATGAAGAAGGAATTAAGAATACAATCATTGCAGATAATACAGGTGGCATACTAATGCAAAGAGGTGAAGTTGATATGTGTATTGTAGGAACTGATAGAACTTTAGCCAATGGAGATGTTTGTAATAAAGTTGGAACTTATCTTAAAGCACTAGCAGCTCATGATAATAAAATCCCTTTTTATGTTGCACTACCAAGTTCAACAATTGACTGGAATATAAAAGATCATAAAGATATTCCAATTGAAGAGAGAAATTCAGAAGAATTATCTCAAATGGAAGGTTTAGATGAAAAAGGAGATATAAAGAAAATACAAATTTATCCAAAAAAAAGTAAAGCTATGAATTTAGCTTTTGATGTAACTCCTGCAAAATATGTTACGGGATTAATTACAGAAAAAGGTGTATGTGAAGCATCGGAAAAAGGACTTAAAGAATTATTTAAATGAAGAATTTAGATCAAAGAAATCAAATTATTGAATACTCATTAAAATTAAATTCTACAAACCTTTCACCTCTTAGATCTGGCAATATATCATTAAGAGGAACGGAGAATGATATAGACGGATACTTAATTACTCCATCAGGAAAAAAATATGAAACATTAAAACCTGAAGACATTGTTTTTATGGGTTTAAATGAAGAGGAAAAAAAAGACTCAACCAACAAACCATCATCTGAATGGAGATTTCATCGAGATATTTATATAAATAAAAAAGATGCACATGCCATTGTTCATGCTCATTCTCCACACGCAACGGCTGTATCTTCACATGGAAAACCTATTCCACCATTTCATTATATGATTGCTCTTGCAGGAGGAGATGACATTAAATGTGCTGAATATGCAACTTTTGGAACTGAAGAGCTATCTAAAAATGTAATCAAAGCTTTAGAAAATAGATCTGCTTGTTTAATGTCTAATCACGGCCAGGTTGCTTTTGGAAAAAATTTAGAGGATGCATTTGAACTTGCACAAGAGATAGAAAATATTTGTCATCAATACACTATTGCTTTAAAATTAGGACAACCTAAGATACTTTCATTTGAAGAAATGAAAAAAGTTTTAGATAAGGCTAAAAACTATAAAAAAGGGTAAGATGATTAAAGTTGGGGAGCATATTACTTTAGATATTATAGGTACTACAAAAGAGTACGATCCTTCAGTTTATGAGAGAGTTATACATAAAATAGCTAAAGCAGCTAATGTAACTATTCTTAACATCTCAAAATATAAATTTGAACCTCAAGGTTTTACTATTTTAGCTCTATTGGCTGAGAGTCATATTAGTTTTCATACATTTCCAGAAAATGGAATAATTAGTTTTGATTTTTTTACCTGTGGTAAAATAAGTCCATCTGTAGCAATTGATATTGTTAAAAAAGAATTTGAACATAAAAGAATTGTTAAAAAAAAATTTAATAGAGATACCAGATCTCTTTACCATGATATCTATAGTTCACCTGGATTACAAAAATCATATGTTGTAAACGAAGTTCTAGAGGATTTTAAATCAAAAGTTGGTCAACACATTGAAATTTTAGAATTAGAACAATTTGGAAAATCTTTATTTATTGATGGTGAAATACAAGTTGCTGCTTCGGATGAACATTTATATAGTTCAACTTTTGTTGGAGCAGGTCTGAAGTTAAATAAAAAAAATGAAAGAGCAGCAATAATTGGTGGTGGCGATGGTGGTGTTGCAAGAGAATGCATTTCAAAAAAGTTTAATTTTATAGATTGGTACGAATTAGATCCTGAAGTTGTAGAAGTTTGCAATAAACATCTTGGTGATATAGGAAAAAAATCTACAGAAAAAAATTCTGTAAAATGTGTATGGGGTGATGCTTTTGAAAGCATAAAAACATTGAACGAAGATACTTATGATCATATTTTTGTTGATCTAAATGATGACCAGTTTTGCATAGACCTTGCTGCTAAAAATATGGACTCTTTAGTGAGAATACTTAAACCTAAAGGAGTTATTACTGCCCAAGTGGGAAGTCAGGATAAAAAACCTCTTCAAGTTGAAAATTGGTTGAATGTATTTAATCATCATTTTGGAAACACTAATTTATCTAGAGTTTACATACCTAGTTTTGATTGTTCTTGGAATTTTTCTTCATCGATAAATCATTAATTTTTTCTTTTTAATACACCCAATCTGTGAAATAATATTTTTTTTATTAAAGGAGATAACAATGAATATATTCAAAAAAACTATTTTTTCAGTTTTACTCTCTCTATTGGTAATGGGGAATGTTAATGCTGATAAAATAAGAATTGGAACAGAGGGCGCCTATCCTCCATGGAACTCAAAAAATGAAGCAGGTAAGTTAATAGGTTTCGAAGTTGAATTAGCTTACACGTTATGTAGATACATTGGACAGCAATGTGTAATAGTTGAGCAAGATTGGGATGGAATGATTCCAGCTTTAATCATGAGAAAGTTTGATGCAATAATGGCAGGTATGTCAATTACTGCAGAAAGACAAAAAGCTATTAGCTTTTCTCAAGGATATGCAGATGAAGTTGCATCTCTGGCAGTCATGAAAGGATCTAGCCTAGAAGGTTTAGATACCTCTGCTGGTATAAATCTTACAAAACCAAATGCTGCAGCTAAAAAAGATCTTAAAACACTTACTGCTGCATTAGCAGGTAAAACTGTTTGTGTACAAACTGCTACAATTCACCAAAACTTTTTAGACTCTGGTGATGTTGGAAAAGTAAATGTAAGAACTTATAAAACACAGGATGAAGTTAACCTAGATTTAGCATCAGGTAGATGTGATGCTGCATTAGCTGCTGCTGTCGCATTCAGTGATTATGCAGAAAAATCTGGTAAGCCAGTTGTCTTAACTGGACCAACTTTCTCAGGTGGTGCATTTGGAAACGGTGTTGGAGTAGGTATTAGAAAAGATGATACTGAACTTTTGAAAAAGTTTAACGCCGCTATCAATAAAGCGAGAAAAAACGGAGACATTAGTAGAATTGCTACTAAGTGGTTTGGTTTCGACGCTTCTATGTAATTAAATTTTAGATTTGGCGACTATCATGTATAGTCGCCAATCTGTATGGAACTTCTAGCATTTGGAGATACTGGTTGGGGCGATGAATTATTTTACGCAACCCTGATGACTATAGCTGTTTCAATAACAGCAATGTTTATAGGTTTTCTTTTTGCATTAATCTTTACTCCATTAAAATTATCTAAAAACAAGTTTTTAAATTTTATAGCAAATTCTTACACAACCATCATCAGAGGTGTCCCAGAATTATTAGTAATTTATCTTTTCTTTTTTGGTGGAACTGGTGCAGTAATGTATGTTGCATCAATATTTGGTTATAATGAATACATTGAAATAAATGCATTTATCACAGGGGCTTTTGCAATCGGAATAATCTCTGGTGCTTATTCAACTGAAGTTTTTAGGGGAGCAATTCAATCAATTGATAAAGGCCAGTTCGAAGCTGCCAATGTATTAGGTTTAAATAAATTTGGAAAATTTTTTAAGATTATTTTACCTCAAACATTAAGATTAGCTATTCCAAATCTAAGCAATGTTTGGCAAATAACTCTAAAAGATACTTCTCTAATCTCAGTCACAGGTTTAGTTGAAATCATGAGACAATCTTATATTGCTGCTGGATCAACGAGAGATCCACTATTTTTTTATTCTTTCGCTGCAGTTTTATATTTATTACTTACTTTTGTGAGTATGAAATTAATCAATAGATTAGAAATTAAATATAGTAGGGGGTATTGATGGATCTTGAATTGATGATTAACAGTTTCCCAAAGTTATTAAGTGCAGCAGTGATAACTTTAAAACTTCTCTCAGTTTCTTTAATAATAGGATTGTTAATTGGATTGTTTTTCGCAATTCTAAGATTAAATAAAAGTTTATTTATCAATAGATTTGCTTATGGATATTCGTATGTGTTTAGAGGTACTCCACTTTTGGTTCAAATTTTTATAATTTATTTTGGATTAGGTCAGATTGAATATTTAAGATCGACAGTTCTATGGGTAATTTTGAAAGAACCATATTGGTGTGCAATTATTGCTTTTGCTCTAAACACGGGTGCTTACACTTCAGAGATATTAAGATCAGCATTTCAAACAATTACACCTGGAATAATTGAGGCAGGTAAAAGTTTGGGCATCTCAAATAAAGTAATTTTTTATAAAATTCAGATACCTATCGCCATCAGACAATCTTTACCAGCTTATGGGAATGAAATTATCCTGATGATGAAAGGAACTTCTTTAGCGAGCACTGTCACCATAATGGACCTTACAGGTGTTGCAAAATATATAATTTCAACAACTTTTAAACCAATTGAAGTATTTATAGTTGCTGGTGGAATTTATCTATTTATGACTTTTATTATTCACAACGTAATTAAATTTTTAGAGAAAAAATATAGTTTTAATTAAAGTATTACTAAATCTAACTTTTGTTTACCGAGTCTTTCATTACCATCTTCTGTAACTAAATAAGTTTCACCTAAGTTCATTGCTAATTGGTTTTCAGAGTCCATTAATATCATATGCATAAAAAAAATATTTCCAGGCTGAATTACATAAGGATTATTTGTATATAGCATAGGCCAATCCATCCAGTTTGGAGAAAAAGTATTTCCTAAAGAGTAACCACAAGCGTTCATTCGAGCCTTTTCAAATCCAAGATCATCAAATGTTTTTGCATGAATATCAAAAACTTCTCCAACTTTATTCCCAGGTTTTAATTTACTTTCGCAATTTTTAAGAGCTTCGATACATGCTTCATGCATTTTATGATGTTTAGGATCTGCTTTACCTATAGGAATAGTTCTAAACATTGCAGAATGGTAATGTCTATAAGTACCAGCCCATTCAATAGTTAATTGATCTTGTTTGTCTAAAATTTGTTTTTCTGCTTGATAACGACAAAGCAGTGCATTTTTACCAGAACCAATTATGAATTCATTTGCAGGATAATCTCCACCACCCTCGAATATAACTTTATTCATTTCTGCTAATATCTTAGATTCACTTACTCCAGCTTTTGCATGTTTCCATACTTCATCTAAAGCTTTATCTGCAAGTTCTGCAGCTTTTCTAATATAAACAATTTCTTCATTAGATTTCACAACTCGTAATTTTGTTATTAAGTCTGATTTATCTTCAAGAGAACAATAATTTTCTAAAGATTTGTTTAATCGAAGAGCATTACGACCAGTTAAACCATAAGCTTCATATTCAACTCCTAATTTTTTTCCTTTAAGATTTAATTCATTCAAAATAGCTTTAAGATCATTAGTTGGATTTGATTTATCTTTATCAACCCATATCCTAATATCTTCTATGTTGGATGTATTTTGAGCTTGTCTTAAATCAGGAGCTCTTGTGAGTAGTATTACGTTCCCGCTTTTATCTAAAACCAATGTCTGAAAAAAAACATAACCAAAGGTATCGTATCCAGTTAACCAATACATGGACTCTTGTTTAAATATCAAAAGAGCATCAAGGTTTTGCTCTTGCATAGAATTTAAAACTTTACTTTTTCTATTAGAAAACTCCTCTTTTGAAAAATGAAGCGCCATCAATATTACTTAGTAACTAGTATATTCTTTTATCTCTTTTATGACTGAACCAGTGTGATTATTAATTTCTAATTTTATTTTTGCTCGATCGTCATTAAGAAAATGGACGTCTCTTGAAAGTTTAATAAATTTTTCGCCAAAATCTTTATCTCTTTCACACTGTCTTTTGTTATCCTCAATAACCCATAGTTTAGAATTTATTTCTTTTAATGATTGATAAAGATCATTAAGTTTATTGTCAGATTTTACATTCATATTCAACTGATCTTTTAAAATAGAGTGTTCATTGTTAATAAATTTTAGTTTTTCTGGATCTTTAATTTTTTCTTGTTTGATTTCCAAAATTGAAATTTTATCTAAAAGTTCACCTATCGAGACTTCTACTATAATTTTATTCATAAAATTTAATACTGTGCTATCTTGTTATAAATATGTCTAATATTTTAATAATTAAACACGGATCATTAGGAGATATAGCTCAAGCAAGTGGTGCAATTCAAGACATATCTGAAAATCATAAAAATGATCGAATTTATTTACTGACTACAAAAGCTTATTTAGAAGTTTTTAAAAAAAATCCATTTATTCACGAGGTAATTCTAGATAAAAGGTTACCAAGATATAATCTGATATACTTATACTTCTTAATGAGAGATCTTAAGAAACATAGTTTTTCAAAAGTCTACGATCTTCAAAATTCTTCAAGAACAAATTTTTATAAAAATATTCTTTTTCCTAAAGCACAAAAAGAAACATGGTCTAGCTCAATTACAACTTTGCCAGAAGTAATAGATAAAAAGGAATTTGATAAACATTCTGTTTTAGACAGATTTAATCATCAACTACAAACTTCTGGATTAAAAACATTTAATACAATAAACCCAGATTTTAGTTGGGCTTGTTCAGAAATTAGTGAAATTAAAAATTATTTTAAATTAGACAAATTTATTTTGTTATTTCCTTTTTGCTCGCCACATTTGAATATTAAAAAATGGCCTTATTATAATGATCTAATTAAACTTATTTTAGATAAATTTGGTAAAGAATATAAAGTTGTTACTGCTCCTGGTCCTGCTGAAATAAATGATGCCAAGGAAATTAACGCTTTAGCTATATTAAACAATGGAAAAGCACTCGATATCTCTCAACTAACCCGTTTAATTAAAGAAAGTTCTTTTGTAGTCGCAAATGATACTGGACCAGCTCATATAGCTGCCCATGTAGGAGCCAAAGGTTTAACTTTATTTGGCAAACATACAACTGCTTATAAAGTAAGTATTGAAAGAGAAAATTTTAAAGCAATTGAAGTAACAGACTTAAATAATTTAAGTGCAGAGAAAGTTTTTGAAAGATTAAGTAATTCTTTAGATTAATTAAGAATTTTTTTGTATTGCTCTAAAGTTTTGTCCCATTGAAATTTTGAACTGTGTTCTTTAGCATTTTTTCCAAGTTCAATATATTTTTTATTTTCAATCATTGAATTTAATGATGAATAAATATCATCTAGATTGTTACCATCGCAAATTAATCCTGTTTTGTCATGATCTATGGCATCTGATGCACCACCATCTTTTCCTCCAAGTGAGGGAATTCCATATTGTGCTGCTTCTATATAAGCTATCCCAAAACCTTCCACAGAAGTTTTATGGATTATAGATGGCATAACAAAAATATTAGATTTAGCTATTAATGCATTTTTTAAATCACTGCTAATGTCTTTAAAGAACATAACTTGTGAAGTTAGATCTAATTCCTCAACTAATTTTTTTATGTTTTCCTCTTCATCACCATAACCAATACAGATATAAACAATGTCAGGATATAATTGTTTCAAATTTCTTAATGCCATAATTACTTTTTCATGATTTTTTCTTTTATCAAATCTAGAAACAGTAACCAGCCTTGGTGTTTTGACTTTTAATAAACTCTCAACTTTTTCCAAAGATTTTTTATTTAATTCTTGAACTGGGTCTATCCCGGGATTTATAACTACAACTTTATCTTGGTCTACACCATTATTAATAGCTAAATTTTTAGTATACTCAGAATTTGCAATTACTTTTTCAACATTATTAAGAATTTTTACAACTCTTTTATTCAATGAGCTACCTATGGGATGGTTGATCTCTTTACCATGGATTAAACAATACTTTTTTATATCAGTTTTTATTAACTCTAAACTTTTCCAGTGATCAGCAATAATACCTTGAACTTTATTTTCTTTTAAAAATTCATTAATTAATTGAGCTTTTCTAATTTTTCTTAAAAATTTTATTCCACCAACTCTTTCAATTGAAAAACTAGTTAGCTCATCAAAATCTTTATGATTATCTTGGTAATCTGCAAAAACTTTAATCATAAAATTTTTGGACATTTCACGGGATAATCCCCACATCAAACTTTGCATTCCACCTAATTCTGGTGGGAATGATCTTGTCACAATTAGATACATTAATCAGTTTTCCACTTAATACCACATCCAGCACTAGGAATTTGGTTTTCAGGTCCTTTATTAGTTTCAGCAATTTGCATCATGGCTTTTAAAAGATCACTATCTCCATCTCTTACAGGAATTAATTTTTTGAGCTCTCTTACTCTTCCTCTGTATTGAAGTTCCAAATCTTTATTATAACCAAAAAAATCAGGAGTACATACCGCATCGTAAGTTTTTGCTATCTCTTGAGTTTCATCAACTAAATAGGGGAAACCAAATTGGTTTTCTTTTGAAAATTTAATCATATTTTCATATGAATCTTCAGGATAATTTTCTGCATCATTAGCGCAAATAGCTACAGAGTTAATACCGATATCTTTTAATTTTTTACAATCTTCAACAATGTCTTTTGTAACCGCTTTGACATATGGGCAATGATTACAGATAAACATAATTAATGTTCCTTTTTCACCTTTCACATCTGCTAAGGAAAGAATTTTACCCTCTGTTGATTTTAGCTTAAAGTCATGAGCTTTTTGACCAAAATCACATATTGGAGTTTGTATTGGCATAATGTAATAATATATAAATTATGTTTTATGATTTAAAAGATAAAAAACCAAAAAACTCTGGCGAAAATTGGGTAGCACCAAATGCAACTATCATAGGTGATGTTACTTTAGAAAAAAATTCTAGTATTTGGTTTAATGCAACCTTAAGAGGCGACTTAGAAAATATTCATATTGGTGAAGGTTCCAACATTCAAGATGGAAGTGTTTTACATACAGATCCTGGTTATCCTTTAAAGGTCGGAAAGAATGTTACTGTCGGGCATATGGTTATGCTTCATGGATGTACAATAGGAGATAATAGTTTAATCGGTATTGGAGCAGTAATTTTAAATAACGCAAAGATTGGAAAAAACTGTCTTATTGGAGCAAAAGCATTAATTACAGAAAACAAAGAAATTCCAGACAATTCCCTAGTTATTGGTTCACCTGGAAAAGTTGTAAGAGAAATTACTGAGGAAGAAAAAAAAGCAATTATTGAGAATACAAAACACTATCAAGACAATTGGAAAAGATATTCTAAATCTGTGTTTTAAGGAACTAACCAACTATTCTTATTTGTATCTAAATCAAACCTAGCTCTTCGATGTCCTTTTGCTGCAAGGTAAAGCCATTCAATAGATTTAATTTTACATTTAATCACAGTAAAGTTTTTATAACCTTCCTCACTTTGTTCCATTGTATAATCAAAATCTTCTAATTTAGATATCATTCCTGATGTTGGATTATTCGATGTAGTTCCTGGAGGACTATCAGTTAAATAACAGCGTCTGCTTATATGTTGAGTTTTTTTCCAAGATTCCTCTGTCGTAGTATTTTGATTATTAATTTCACATTCTACTTTAACTCTTAACTGTATCTTTTCCTCTTTATCGTAGAAAACTAAGGAAGCATTCTTATTTTTTTTAAGAATATCCACCTTTGGAGATCTTAAATCAGTGTGAAATTGTAATAGATTATTTTCTCTATCTGATTTACGCAAAACAACAATTCTACCATCAACTTCGTTTTGATGAGCACAAATAAAAACAGGAATTCTAAATGGTGAGCCTCTATTGGTTACAGCATCATCTAACATAGACCAATACTTATTTTGAATTTCTGCAAAATCTTCGTAGTATGCTGGCTGCATACTTTACTTTCTAAATCTTTTTATTAAGCTTGAAGTATCCCAACGATTGCCACCCATCCCTTGTACTTCACCATAATATTTATCAACAAGTTCAGTGACAGGTAATAATGAGCCATTATTTTTGGCTTCTTCCATTGCAATCTTTAAATCCTTTCTCATCCAATCTACTGCAAAACCAAAATCAAACTTATCATCTATCATTGTTTTATATCTATTCTCCATTTGCCAAGATTGAGCTGCACCTTTAGAGATAACCTCAATAACATCTTCCATATTCAATCCAGCTTTCATTCCAAAATTTATAGCTTCAGATAAACCTTGAACTAAACCTGCAATACAAATTTGATTAACCATTTTAGCAAGCTGCCCATTTCCTGGACCACCAAGTAATTTCATTTTTTTGCTGTAACAATCAATTTTATCTTTTGCTTTATCAAAGTCAGCTTGATCTCCACCGATCATTACTGTCAGTGCTCCGTTTTCTGCACCAGCTTGTCCACCGGATACAGGAGCATCTAATGCACCAAATCCATTTTTTTTTGCATAAGCATGAATCTCTCTTGCAATTGTTGCAGAGGCAGTTGTGTTATCAATATAAACAGCACCTTTCTTAATAGTTTTAAATGCACCATTGTCTCCAAAAGTAACTTCTCTTAAATCATTATCATTTCCAACACATGTAAAAATGTATTCAGCTTCCTTGGCAGCTTCAGCTGGAGTGCTAGCCATATTACCTTTATATTCTTTAATCCATTTTTCAGCTTTGGATTTTGTTCTGTTAAAAACAGTTACATTGTGTCCACCTTTTGATATATAACCAGCCATTGGATAACCCATGACACCAAGACCTATGAAAGCAACGTTACAACTCATAATTTTTTAATATGTTTAAAAGTTTAAGTTTAAAAGTAATTATATTTGGTTTTATATTTACATTTTTTTCTAGTTTTGGACAGAGTTTTTTTCTTGGTCTTTTTAATTCAAGTATACGAGAAGCATTATCTATCAGTCAGGGACAATTTGGAACAATTTATGCATCTGCAACTTTATTAAGTAGTTTTTTATTAATTTGGGTTGGAAAAAAAATAGATGATATCAATATTTTCAAATTTGCATTTTTTGTAACAATACTTTTATCTTTTTCATGTTTTTTCTTTTCAAAGATTTACTCAATTACTTTTTTATTTATTGCAATTTTTCTAATGAGATTTTCAGGCCAAGGAATGATGTCACATACTGCAACAACAACAATCTCCAGATATTTTACAAAATCTAGAGGAAAAGCTTTAAGCACAAGTTGGTTTGGTCTCTCTACCGCTGAATTTATACTTCCTGTTTTAATCGTATATTTGCTTACCATTACCTCTTGGCAAAATTTATGGATATATATATCGATATTAGTATTAATATTTCTTCCAATTACTTCTTTTATTCTAGTAAAAAACTTAAACTTTGAATCTAGGGAAGAAACTAACCAACAAGAATTCAACAAGAAAATAAAACAATGGAAAAGAATTGAAGTTCTTAAAGACTATCGATTTTATATAGTTTGTCTGAATATGTTGGCGATGCCGTGGATTGCAACAGGTGTGTTTGTTTATCAATCTTTTATAACAGAGTCCAAAGGGTGGGGTGCCTATGTGATTGCCCAATCTTTTATGGTCTATTCTGTTTTATCAGTAATAACTTTAATAATTGCAGGTTTCTTGATTGATAAATTTACTAGCAGAAAATTACTTATTTTTATGAATATACCATTATTAATTTCAACTGTAGTTTTAATGTATTTTGATGTTTCATTTTCAGCTTTCTTATTTCTGGGTTTAATTGGTATATCTAATGGGCTCGCTAACGTATTAGGCTCATCAACATGGGCAGAAATTTACGGCGTTAGATACATTGGTTCAATAAAAGCTTTGACCACAGCATTAATGGTTTTTTCAACTGCTTTTGGTACCGCATTATTTGGCCTTTTAATTGATATAGGATTTTCGATAGAGCAGGTTGCTCTTGTATCATTTATCTATATTACTATAGCTGCAGTCTTATTATTTTTTGTGAGAAATAAGCTAAATCCCAAATATTTATAAAATTCTACTT
The DNA here is from genome assembly GCA_902578265.1 of uncultured Pelagibacteraceae bacterium. Lineage (GTDB taxonomy): Bacteria > Pseudomonadota > Alphaproteobacteria > Pelagibacterales > Pelagibacteraceae > Pelagibacter. The sequence goes on along the minus strand of CACHCA010000009.1, from coordinate 18,533 downwards.
GATTTTTTAAAGTTCACTATATAGATACTCCGCATGGCTAGAGTAACAGTAGAAGATTGCATTGATAAAGTAGAAAGTCCTTATGAGTTAGTTTTGGTTGCTAAAGAAAGAGCAACGCAACTCAATACTGGTATAGAACCAACTTTAGATAGAGATAATGACAAAAATACAGTCATTGCTTTAAGAGAAATTGCAGAAGAAAATATCAAAGTAAATGAACTTGCAGAAAGTGCAGTTTACAAATTAAGAAAACATGTTGAGCAAATTGATGAGGGTGTTGAAGACGATGAAGATGTGGGAGATGATTTTGAGAGCTTATATAAAGGTGAAATTTCAAAAAGTGGTACACCTATTCTACCGTCTAAGAGAGCAAGAAAAACTCCAGAGAAAATTCAAGTTTCAAATGAGGATTTAGCTGAACTTTCTCAAACAGCTAAGCCGGAAATTGATACTGCACCAGCAAATGAAACAGGTGATGAGCAAGGTGATGTTTCTTTGGATGAAGTAACTGAGTCAGAAAATCAAGCTAGCGAGCAAGACACTTCAAACGAGGCAGAGAACAATTAATTAAATTCTTTTAAAATTTTTTCCCTGTGTTCATCTAAATCAGGGATATCACCTCTAGTTTTTTCGTCTTTATAAGAAGACATTTTAATTGGGTTACCTGCTAGTTTAAAATCTCCTATTTCTTTATGAAACGCTTTAACAATCATATTTCTTGCATCTACTTGAGGATTTTCCACTGCTTCTTTAATATTAAATATTGGACCACATGGAATTTTTTCTTTTTCCATATCTTTAACCCATTCACTAGTAGACCTAGAAACTAATTTTTTCTCAAGTATATTTTTAAGTTCATCCATATTTTTGGATCTAGATAAATTGTTAGAAAATTTTGGATCTTTGCTCATTTCAGGCATTGCTAAAAGTTCACAAAGTTTTTCGAATAATCTATCGTTTCCAGCAGCAATAATAATGTGACTATCTTTTGTTTTAAAAGCTTCGAAAGGTGCAATTGATGGATGACGTGAACCCATTGGTTTTGGAATTTCATTTTTTGCTAAGTAACGAGCTATAGCATTTTCTAAAATTGCTATTTGACAATCTAGCATCGAAACATCTATGTACATTCCCTTACCTGTTTTTTGTCTATCATAAAGAGCTGCATTAATTCCAATTGCTGTAAACAAACCAGCTGTGATGTCACCAATTGATGTCCCAACTCTAGTTGGTTCAGAATTAGGTTGTCCAGTTACACTCATTAATCCACCCATGCCTTGCACAACCATATCGTAAGCAGGCAATTCTTTGAGAGGGCCTGTTTGACCAAATCCAGAAGCAGATGCATAAATTAATTTAGGATATTTTTTATTTACATCATTCCAACCGTAACCCCATTTTTCTAAAGTACCTGGTTTAAAATTTTCAACTAAAATATCTGCTTTAGATAAAATTTTATCAAAAATTTTTTTATCATCAGTGTTCTTTAAATTCAGAGCAATACTCTCTTTACCTCTATTCAAAGACATAAAATAGGCTGAGTAATCTTTTATGAATGGTCCAAATTTTCTTGAGTCATCTCCTATTTCTGGTGCCTCAACTTTAATTACTCTTGCACCAAGATCTGATAGTATCATAGTACAGTAAGGACCCACTAATACCCTTGTTAAATCAACTACTAGTAGGTTTTTTAAAGGTCCATCCATATAATTATATATATCATGAGTTTTTGTTGACTTGACTCTTATTAATAAGTTCACTTTAATTCAATTATTAAAAATAACAATAGAGGGAAAAAATAATGTTAAAAAAAATATCTTTATATTTAACTTCATTAGTTTTTGTTTTTACTACTATTGGTTCTGCTTATGCAGTTACGCTGAAAGCAAGTCACCAATGGCCTGGTACACCAAGAGCTGATGGATCTTATGACCCACGTCATGAAATGGTTCAAATCATTGCTGACGAGGTTAAAAAAGCAAACGTTGGAGTAGATATTAGAATTTACCCAGCTAAATCATTATACAAACCAAAAGAACAGTGGAAACCAATGACAACTGGTCAATTAGATATTTCTGCTTTTCCATTAGCATATGCTTCTAAATTCCATCCAGAATTTGATGCAACATTAATGCCTGGAACAGTAAAAAATCATGATCACGCATTAAGATTTAATAAAGGTCCAATGATGACTGAAATTAAAAAAATTATTAATGATGCTGGTGTTGTAGTTTTATCTGATGCTTGGTTAGGTGGTGGTTTTGCTTCAAAAACAAAATGTATTAAAAATCCTAGCGACGCAAAAGGTCAAGTTATGAGAGCTGCTGGAAAAGCATTTAACCAAATGTTAGAAGCAGCTGGAGCTGGTATACAAAGTATGCCTTCATCTGAAATTTACACAGGTTTACAAACTGGTGTATTAACAGGTGCTAACACAAGTTCAGGAAGTTTTGTAAGTTACAAAATTTATGAACAAGTTTCATGTGCAACTCCCCCAGGAAAATTTGGTCTATGGTTTATGTATGAGCCAATTTTAATGTCTAAAAAGTCTTTTGATGCCTTAAATTCTAAGCAGCAAAAAGCTTTAATGAAGGCTGGAAAAGTTGCTGAAAAATACATGACAGCTCAAGTAGAAAACTTAGATAAAAAGTTTGAAGATGCTTATAAAGCTGCAGGTGTTAAGTTAGTATACATGGATGCAAAAGACCATGCTGCATGGGTAGAGATTGCGAAGAAATCTTCTCACAAGGCATTTGCTGATAAAGTTCCAGGCGGCGATAAGCTAATGGAAATGGCTTTAGCAGTTAAATAAAATAATATATAAAGAACCCCTATTTATTCATATTAAATAGGGGTTTTTTTTATGAAAAAAAAGTATCTTCAATTTTGTGATCTAATCGCTAAAGCATGTGGTGCTTTCGCAGTATTAGCATTGCTCTTATCAATTTTAGTAATCGTGGAACTTGTTTTTGAGAGATATTTTTTTCAAAGAGCAATTACATGGCAAACAGAACTAGTAACTATGTTGTTAGTTGCTTCAACTTTTATAGGAAGTGTATACGTCCTAAGCGAAAAGGCTCATGTGAGCATGGAATGGATATATGATTTTTTATCCAAAAAAAATATCATTAGACTAAAAATTTTTACATCTTCTATTAGTTTATTATTTTTCCTAATTTTATTTTATTTTGGATTCTTAATGTTTGAGGAAGCATTTACCAAAAATTATTCAACAGGAACTGTGTGGGATCCACCACTATGGATACCATATTCATCAATGATGTTAGGGGCTTTATTGATGATATTACAATATATCGCAGAAATTATAAAATTAACTGATGAAGAGGATTTTAAATAAATGGATCCATTGATTATAGCATTAATTGTTGCAGTTTTTACTTTATTGGTACTTTTTTCAGGAATTCCAATTGCTTTTGGTTTGAGTTTTGTGTCGATAGCTCTTTTGGTTACATTTGAGGGTTTTCAAATGCTTGATGTATTCGCTGAAACATTTTTTGCAGGATTAAACTCTTTTGTTTTACTTTCTATACCAATGTTTATTTTAATGGGAATGGCTGTTGCCAACTCTCCTGCTGGAAAAGATTTATATACAGGATTAGATAGATGGCTTTGGAGAGTACCAGGTGGATTGGTAATTTCAAATATTGGCGCTTGTTCAATTTTTGCAGCTTTAAGCGGATCTAGTCCTGCAACTTGTGCTGCGATTGGGACAATGGGAATACCAGAAATGAGAAAAAGAGGTTATTCCGATCAAATTGCAACAGGAACCATTGCAGCAGGTGGAACCTTAGGAGTTTTAATTCCACCTAGTATTGTTTTAATAGTTTATGGAATTGCAACGGGTACATCTATTGGAAGATTATTTTTATGTGGTCTTGTACCAGGTTTTATGTTGGCAGGTATGTTTGCGATATGGGCCCTAATACACAGTTATTTTATTGATAAAGATGCAGCAAAAGCTTTAAGAAATAGAGTAAGACCAACTCTTAAAGAAAAGCTTGAAGTTTTACCAAGAATTCTTCCTTTCTTGGCAATTATAGCAGGAGTTCTCTATGTACTTTATGGAGGAGTTGCAACACCATCCGAGGCATCTGGAGTAGGGGCATTCTTAGTTTTTGTATTAATAGCTGTTGTTTACAAAATTTATCAGCCAAAAAAGATTTGGAACATTGTTAAAGTTTCTATGAAAGAAAGTGTAATGATAATGTTCATTATCGCTGCCTCATATCTTTTTGCATTCACTCTTTCACAACTGTATGTAACTCAGTCATTAGCGCAGAGTATGGTCGAATTAAGCTCTAACAAATGGGTTGTGTTCATTCTAATAAACATATTTCTTTTAATAGCTGGTTTCTTTTTACCCCCAGTTGCAGTTATTGTAATGACTTCAGCAATATTATTGCCAGTTATTACTACTTTAGGTTTTGACCCATATTGGTTTGCAATAGTATTTACAATCAATATGGAGATTGGCTTAATTACACCACCAGTTGGATTAAATCTTTATATTATAAAAGGAATTACCCCAGACGTTAGTTTGTCAGAAATTTTAAAAGGATCTATACCGTTTATGATAATTATGGCTTTAGCTATAGTAATTTTATGTATTTTTCCTGAGATTGTTACATGGTTACCTGATAAAATAATGGGTAAAGACCTTGGATTCTAAAAAAAAAATTAATAGAAAAATATCAGTTGCCCCAATGATGGATTGTACTGATAGACATGATCGTTTCTTTTTAAGACTGATGAGCAAAAATGTAATGCTCTATAGCGAGATGGTTGCAACAAAATCTGCAATTCACGGTGATAGAAACAAAATTTTATCTTTTAGCTCTGAAGAAAAACCATTAGCTCTACAAGTAGGTGGATCTAATAAAGAAGAGTTAGCGGAAGTGGCTAAAATTGCAGAGGATATGGGTTATGACGAAATTAATATTAACCTTGGTTGTCCTAGCAAAAAAGTTCAAAAAAATAAATTTGGAGCATGTTTAATTAAAGAACCTGATTTGGTTGCTGAATGTATTAATTCAATGGTAAATGCATGTAGAATTCCTGTTACAGCTAAGACAAGAATTGGTTTCGATGATACAGAAGAATTTGATTATTTAAATGATTTTATTCATAAGATGAGAGATGCTGGTTCAAAAACATTTATATTGCATGCTAGGAAGGCAATCTTGACAGGTTTATCTCCCAAACAAAATTTAAATATTCCAAAATTAAATTATAAAATGGTTTATGATATTAAAAAGGAAAATCCTAACTTAGAAATAATTATAAATGGTGGAATTACAAAAGTTAAAGAAATTAATAATCATTTAAAGCATTGTGATGGTGTAATGATAGGAAGATCAATATATCAAAATCCATATTCCTTAATTGAAATTGAAAAAGAAATATTCAAGACAAAGAATAGCCCCACAAGAGAACAAGTTGTAGAAAAACTTTTAGAGTATGCTGATAGAGAGGTAAAATTAGGAACAAAAATTAATCATATCATGAGACATACAGTAGGTTTATATCATGGACAAGTTGGCTCGAAAGAATGGAAAAGATATTTAAGTGATAACATGATGGCAAGAGACTCTGATTTTCAAAAAGCAAAACATATTATGACTATTGTTCAGAATAATGAAAAGGCAATTCAGGCCAACTCATAATGGAAACTTTAGACATAAATGAAATTATAAATCTTTTATTTGTTTTATCTTTAGCAGCATCTGTTGCTGGTTTTATGGCAGGTTTATTAGGAGTTGGTGGTGGTATAATAATAGTGCCTGCTCTTTATTATGCTTTTACTGTTTTAGATTTTGATATTACAACAAGAATGCATCTTTCAGTTGGTACTTCATTAGCAATTATAATTCCAACTTCTATCATATCAACAAAAACTCATATGGAGTATGATGCAGTTGATTTTAAACTCATAAAATCCTTTGGTATATTTATTTTATTTGGAGTTATTGGGGGAACATTTTTAGCAGTAAATTTAAAAACACCAGCTTTCGTTTTATTCTTTTCTATTATGGCTTTTATAGTTGGTTTATTCTTTATCTTTTTTAGAGAACAGCTTTTAAAAAATCCAAAAATGATCTCTGACTCAGCTAAAAATATTTCAGGAATTATTATAGGTTTTATATCTGTGTTACTGGGGATTGGTGGCGGTTCATTAATGGTTCCTTTTATGAGAACTTTTGGATACGATATTAGGAGATCAATAGGAACTGCAGCAGGAGTTGGTTTTTTGATTGCTGTATTTGGTACAATTACAATGATTACTGGAGGTAAAATTGTAGATAATATTAATACACCCTATAGTTTTGGATATGTGAATTTACTTGGATTTCTAGTTTTCGTGCCAGTAACAATGATAATGGCTAGAGTAGGGGCAAAAGCAGTTTATAAAATAGATAAAAATATATTGAGCAAGATCTTTGGGATATTCTTAATTATTGTATCGATTAGATCTTTTTTTGAATACTTATCAATAAATTAATATTAACCAGTTCCCCATTTAACCTTGTTCCAAATTCTCTCATGAAAATAGTAAAAAAAAAGTGGAACTATTGATCCAACACCGAGTATCCCTGCACCTGTAAATGTTCCAGTGTAAATGTATCCAAAAATTACCCAATAAACAAAAATGATAAATCTCCAAGAAAAAGTTTTAGCTATTGATCTAATTTTTTTATCTGCCATAAAAAAAAGAGGTGACTTCAGTCTCCCTCCATCACCTCACATATTTACAGTAAATGATTCTTTACATTTTTATGAACACTTTTTAGTTGAATCTTTCCCTTATTAAATTTTTTGATCGTACTCACCAATCTTGCCAGTTTTCATTAATGTTTTATCAATGAATTTAAAAATATTTAATTTTCTTTCATCAGAAGTAGGGCTTTCAGTTACTACAACTAATGAGGGTTTATTAGAGGATGCTCGAATTAAACCCCAAGAACCATCTTCAAAAGAAAATCTAACTCCATTTACAGTTATAATCTCCTTTATTTCTTGATTGTCTATTTTAATTTTTTGGTCTTTTATTTTTTTAAATTCCCTTACCATTTCGTCAACTACATTGTATTTTTCCTCATCTTTACAAAAAGGCGCCATTGTTGGTGATTGGTAAGTGGTTGGAAGCTCTTTAATTATTTCACTCATTTTTTTATCTTGATTATTTAATAAGTGACAAACTTGAATTGCTGAATTAATTCCATCGTCGTAACCGTAACCTAATGGTTGATTGAAAAAAAAGTGTCCACTTTTTTCAAATCCAGCTAAAGCTTTTTCACTATGCACTTTTCTTTTGATGTGAGAATGACCTGTTTTCCAATATAAAGTTTCACATTGATTTTTATTTAAAATTTCATCAGTTGAATAAAGACCGGTAGATTTTACATCCACAATAAACTTTGAACTTTTATGTGAATTCGATAAATTTCTAGCGATTAATAGGCCTATTTTATCAGAAAAAATTTCGTTTCCTTCATTATCAATTACACCAACACGATCACCATCTCCATCAAAACCAAAACCTATATCAGCATTGTTTTCTTTCACTGATTTAACAATTGCATGAAGCATTTCTAAATCTTCAGGGTTTGGATTATATTTTGGGAAATTCCAATCTAAATTACAGTCTAATTCTACCACCTCACACCCAATTCCTCTTAGTATATCAGGGGCAAAAATCCCTGCTGTACCATTACCACAAGCAACAACTGCTTTTATTTTCTTTTTTAATTTATTTTTACTTATTAAACCCTCTTTATAAACTTTATCAAAATCTTTAATTTGTTTTTCATTACCGTTACCTTCAGTAAAATTTTCATTTAAGGTAATTTCTTTTAATTCTTTCATTTCCTCAGGCGCATGCGTTAATCCTTTTTTGATTCCCATTTTTACTCCCGTCCAACCGTTTTCATTATGACTAGCTGTTACCATAGCAACTGCATCGGCATCTAAATTAAATTGTGCGAAATAAACCATTGGTGATAGAGATAAACCAACATCTTCAATAAAACATCCAGTTGATAGTAAACCCTTTTTTAAAGCTGACTTTATTTTTTCGCTGTATGATCTATAATCATGTCCAACTATTACTCTTGGGTTTTCTTTTTTAGTATGCTCTTTAATTTGGGTACCTAGACCTTTTCCAAGATTCGTGATTCCCGGCTCATTAATGTCTTTTTCGTAAATCCATCTTGCGTCATATTCTCTAAAGCCGAAGGGGTCTATTTTTATTGATTGAGACATGCTGTTAATTACTTACATTTTTTTCATTTTTATAGTTGAATTTTTTTTTCACTGTTCTATAAATGTTCTGTTGATTTACATAATATTTAGTATATTAACACCAAGCGCACACAACATATAGTTGTTTTCGCTATATTAACAAGATATATTAACAAAAAATGAATAAAATACTATCGCAGGCATTAAAGAAAGCTGTCTCTGAATATAGCCCCAAGGTCAAGGAAGTCCAAAAAAACAATAGACCAGATTTATTCTCATTAAATAATGAAACTGAGCTGTTTCAAAACGACAAAGGCATAATAATTAAAATTGACCGATCAAAAGACATAAACTTAACTGATTTTGGTAAGGCGACTTTAAAAGACAGATATCTTGGTCACAATGAGTCTTTTCAAGATTTATTTGCGAGAGTAGCTAGCACATATGCTGACGATAATTTGCATGCGCAAAGAATTTATAATTATATAAGTAATCTCTGGTTCATGCCGGCTACACCTGTTTTGTCTAATGGTGGAACTAAAAGAGGATTACCAATTTCATGTTTTTTAAATGAAGCATCAGATAGCTTAGGTGGCATTCTAGATCTTTGGAGTGAAAATGTTTGGTTAGCTGCAAAAGGTGGAGGTATTGGAAGTTATTGGGGAAATTTGAGATCAATAGGTGAGAAGATTGGTAAAGTTGGAAAAACCTCTGGCATTATTCCGTTTATAAAAGTTATGGACTCATTAACTATGGCAATCAGTCAAGGTTCATTAAGAAGAGGATCTGCAGCATGTTATCTTCCAATTGACCATCCTGAAATAGAAGAGTTCATGGAGATGAGAAGACCAACTGGTGGTGATCCAAATAGGAAAGCATTAAACTTACACCACGGTGTTTTGGTTTCAGATGCATTTATGCGAGCTGTAGAAAATGATGAGCAATGGGCACTAAAGAGTCCTGCTGACGGAACTATTCAACAAACTATATCCGCAAGAAATTTATGGATCAGATTATTAACAGCGAGAATTGAAACAGGTGAACCTTACATTATTTACATCGATACTGTTAATAGACAAATACCGCAACATCATAAACTTGCAAACCTTACAGTTAAAACTTCAAACCTTTGCAGTGAAATAACTTTACCTACTGGTATCGATAAAGATGGAAGAGATAGAACAGCTGTTTGTTGTTTGTCTTCATTAAATTTAGAAAAGTATGATGAGTGGAAAGATGATCCAGATATGATTGGAGATGTAATGAGATTTTTAGATAATGTTTTATCTGATTTTATCAACAAAGCCCCTGAGCAATTTAAAGATGCTAAATACTCTGCTGAGAGAGAAAGAAGTGTTGGGTTAGGAGTGATGGGTTTCCATTCTTTCTTGCAGAAAAAAAGAATTCCACTCGAGTCTGTTATGGCAAAGTCATGGAATAAAAAGATTTTCAAAAATATTCATGAAAAAGTAAATCAAGCCTCAAAAGATTTAGCTGAAGAAAGAGGTGCATGTCCAGATGCTGCAGAATATGGTTTTAAAGAAAGGTTTTCAAACAAAACTGCAATTGCACCAACTGCATCTATTTCAATAATCTGTGGAGGTGCATCACCAGGAGTAGAACCTATCGCAGCTAATAGTTACACCCATAAAACTTTGTCAGGATCTTTCAATGTTAGAAATAGATATCTTGAAGAGATTTTAGAAGGTCATGGTAAAAACGATGATGAAACATGGTCAACAATAACGACTAACCAGGGTTCAGTTTCACATCTAGATTTTTTAACTGAATTAGAAAAAGATGTTTTTAAAACTGCTTTTGAATTAAATCAAAAATGGATCATTGAATTAAGTGGCGATAGAACACCATTTATTTCTCAAGCACAATCAGTCAACTTATTTTTACCAGCGGACGTTCACAAAAAAGAATTACATAGAATTCATTTTGATGCTTGGAAAAAAGGTTTAAAAAGCCTTTATTACTGCAGATCAAAATCAATTCAAAGAGCTGAAAATATCAATGATGCTAAATCAACAGATGTTACAGCCAATGTATATAAATCCGAAAATAATCAACCAAACCAAGAACAAGAATACGAGGAGTGTTTATCATGTCAGTAACAGAAAAAATCAAAATGCCAAACAAAGAAATAGTTCAGCCAAAAAAAATGGGTTTATTAGTTGAAAATCCAGTTTACAAACCTTTCAGATATCCATGGTGTTATGATGCATGGTTAACCCAACAAAGAATTCATTGGTTACCAGAAGAGGTGCCATTAGGTGACGACGTTAGAGATTGGCAAAAGAATTTAAGTCAATCAGAAAAAAATTTATTAACTCAGATATTTAGATTTTTTACACAAGCTGATGTTGAAGTTAGTAATTGTTATTTAAGACACTACACAACTGTATTCAAACCAACCGAAGTTTTAATGATGATGACAGCATTTGCTTCTATGGAGACAGTGCATATTGCGGCTTACTCTCATTTATTAGATACAATTGGAATGCCTGAGTCAGAATATTCTGCGTTCATGAAGTATAAAGAAATGAAAGATAAATATGACTACATGCAAAATTTTGACATGAGTTCAAAAGAGGATATTGCAAAAACAGTTGCTGTTTTCAGCGCGTTCACTGAAGGCCTTCAACTTTTTGCAAGTTTTGCAATTCTTTTAAATTTTCCAAGACATAATAAAATGAAAGGAATGGGTCAGATAGTTACTTGGTCTGTTAGAGATGAAACTCTTCATTGTAATTCAATGATTAGAATTTTCAAAGAGTTCATAAAAGAAAATCCAGAAATATGGAATGCAAAATTAAAAAAAGAACTTTATGAAGCATGCAGAACTATCATAGAGCATGAAGATGCTTTTATTGATTTAGCTTTTGAAATGGGTCCAATGGAAGGTTTAACAGCTAAAGAAGTCAAAGATTACATTAGATTTATTGGAAATAGAAGATTAACTCAATTAGGTTTAGAGCCTATTTATGATGTTCAGAAAAATCCATTAGGATGGTTAGATACAATGTTAAATGCTGTTGAACATATGAACTTTTTTGAAGGTCGTGCAACGGAATATTCAAAAGCATCCACAAAAGGATCTTGGGTAGAAGCATTTAGTTAATACACAAACAAGATAAGCCTTAAATCAAATAAGCATCGTGAAGTGTTTATGGTTATGAGGACTCAATAGAATAATATATTATGATTGAACAAGCTAGTATTTATTTAACAGCTATGATTTTAGGAATAATGTTATTTTTTTCATTTGTAATTGCTCCGGTAGTATTTACTACCTTGGACGAAACTAATGCTCGAAAGTTTATAAGAAGAATATTTCCCTTCTATTATAACGTTAATTTAGGGATAAGTTTAATTGTTTTACTAACATTTATTTTTTTAAGTAAGCTAGGAGTTGATTTCTACTTAATATTAGCAATTAGCTCGTTATTTGCCATATCAAACTATCTTTTAATGCCGTTAATTAATAAATATAGAGATGAGAAGCAAGATAAAAAATTTAAATACTCACATTTCATATCTGTTGTGATTAATTTTGTGCAGATGATTTTCCTAGTTTTGTTACTTATTTAAGGAATATAATAACAAATTTTAAGTGTCTAGATTTAAAAAATGAATACTAAAAAGTTTTTTGTCGTCAACCCAAGTCTTTTTAATTTTCCATCCAGCTTTATTAACTATATTCCTAAAGGATTTAATTGTGTATTTATGAGAATTCTCGGTGTGTATCTCCTCATTTTTTCTAATTAAATATTTTGAACCATTTATTTTAATATTATTATTTTTTCTAGATTTTAATCTCATCTCAATTCTTTTCTTTTTCGTATTATAAATGACCAAATGTTTATATAAATTTAAGTTTATATCACCACCTAATTCATTGTTAATTCTTTGTAAAATATTTTTGTTAAATTCTGCAGTTACACCTTTTTTATCATCGTAAGCAGAAATTAAAGTTGGAATATCTTTAACCAAATCAACACCAATGATAATTTTTTTTGCTTTAAATTTCGATTTAAGTACTTTTAAAAACTTAACAGCCTCATTTGTTTCAAAATTACCAATAGTTGATCCTGGAAAAAAAATAATTATATTTTCTGATGATTTGATTTTAAAAGGTGGTTTATTGTTACTTGAGAAATCATATCCTTTTGGGGTAATAGCTACTTTTGGAAATTTCTTTTTAAAGTTTTGAGATATTTTAGTTATATAATCTTCAGAAATATCTAAAGGTATATATTTTTTTGGTTTTTTTAGGCAGTTGAGAAAAATAGCAATTTTTTTGGTATCTCCAGCGCCTGGTTCAATTATAACAGCTTCTTTACCTATTTTTTTTGCAATTTCAATTTTATTTTCTTTTAAAATTTTTCTTTCTGTTCGTGTTGGATAATACTCTTCCAACTTAGTAATTTTTTCAAAAAGTTTTGACCCATGGAAGTCGTAAAACCATTTAGAGCTTATCTTTTTGTTTTTCTTACTTAAGCCTAGACTTATTTCTTCTGAAAATGATTTCATTTTATATTAGGTACAACTAAAAGACGACTAATTGGCATTGAAAAACGTCCTAGTCTCTGAATATGATTACTCTGTTTAGATACTGTGAGGAGTTTAGATAGACTTGTGATCATTAACTTTCTTTTCTCTGGCTTCAAGACAAATGTAGCATAAAAAAATCCAGCTGCAATTTCAGCAATTTGAGTAACTGGTCCCTCTATAGATACAACATTAGTTTCTATAGTTACATTTGCCCCTGGAAAAATTTTGTGTACAAGTATACTTAGGCTTTCTGATCTTCGTATCCTTGGATCGCCCAAATCAATCTCTCCATAACTTGGTATTTCCTCTTGCACATAACTATAAATTAAATCGTGCACCTTTTTGTAACCGGGTGCAATATTCATTGGTCCGTCAACTATTGCTGCAAACTGACCCTTATGAGTTAAAACTCGTTTGACCTCATTTAATACAGGGTCTATCGGGTCCATTAATGTTAAAGCCCAATGACATAAAACTATATCAATAGAGTTATCATTGATTACTTTCAAATTTTGTGCATTGGTCTCAATAAGACTAGTTCCACTGTTTTTGAGGCGTATTTTTGCTAATGCTAATTCCTCAGGACTCATGTCTATTCCTTTTAAATTTAAATTTTTATTTCGATCAAATAATATTTTTAATAATGGCCCAGAACCACACGCAAGATCTAATACATTAGAAACTTCGTTTACTGGCACAACTTCAGCTAGCCATTCATAACTATTACGCCCAACTCTATCACGACAAGAACTTGCACACACCTCAGTAAATCCAGCGTGTTCTTGGTGGATAGTTCTTAAATGGTCAATTAAAGCATTTCTATTAGGATGTTTATGGCGAGCGAGATTGTCAGTCCAAATCGAATTAAATCCCTTTTGATTATTCATGTTTCTTATATTTCACTTTGAACTGGCCAACAAATTGGATTTAGTGGACTAGCAGCAACGTCTCCTGGTTTGACATTGGGCATAAATTTCTGCCAGTCACCAGAGACCATAGTGGGTGAGTTGATTACTCGTGCTCCATCTCGGTAATAAGTATTGGCTAAAGCTATTCGACTACAGTTAGTACGATTGCTTGACGCGGTATGAAAATTTAAATTATGATGAAAGCTAACCTCACCAAGTTCAAATGGAGTAGCATTCACATTCACATTATTCTTTGAAAAAATGTTTGAGACTTCTCTGTCATATCCAGTACCAGTTTTTTCAAAAGTGACATCTTTAATTAATTCGTGAACATCGAGTGGATAGGCAAAAGAAAGCGGTCCCATTTCAATAGGAGTTGGCTGTGCTGGAGCCCAAGCCGTAACCACATCATTAGTATCTAGCGGAAAATGATGATCATCAAAGTGCCATGGTGTACGACCACAACCAGATTGTTTAGCTAGCACATTGTCATGGTAAAGTCTAACAGCTGATACTTCGAGAAGATTTGCAGAAATTTGCCCTAGACGAGGTGACAACACATAGGCACGGAGGAGAGCGTTGTCAGGCCAAGTCATTTCAAGGCTTAGGAAACGGTCATATGCTTCTTTATCTGGATCAACTTTAAATTCTTTTTTTAATAGATTAATTAACTCAGCTCTAAGTTTTAGTACAGCTCCTGGCGAGAAAACCTTTTTAAGTTTTATAAAGCCATTTTTTTTGAAAAAATTAACTTGATCATTAGTCAAATGGTAGGGCTCAGCCAATTCTGAGATAACTTCATCGTCACTGGGTATTTGAATATCTGGTAAAGGATTGATATTTATTATTTCATGTTCTTTAGAGTCATTATCTGCAAGACTAACATACCAGTCCCACCATGCCTGATTATCTTTATCCCATGGTTTACTGATATCAGTAGATTCAGATTTTTTAGGATTTAAATTGCTATTAGAATTTTTCATTTAGAATAGTATTAAAGTTTTTTTTTTAATTAGAAATAGCGCGTTTTGACATGTATTATTAGACTTATTAAAAAAAGCTCTCATTTAATTGATTATCTTAATAAGTTTTAGATTAATTATCTTTGATTTAATTGTAGAACTTTTCTGTGCTTGTTGCCTTTGTAACTTGCAAGTGGTCGGATCAATTTGTTTGCAGCGTGTTGCTCCATTATATGTGCTGACCAACCAGTTATTCTTGAAATAACAAATATAGGTGTGAAAAAATCTGTATCAAATCCCATCAAATGATAGGTTGGTCCTGTCGGATAATCCACATTTGGATGAATGTTTTTTCTTTCTATCATTACCTTTTCAACAATGTCATAGATTTTTTCAAATTTCTTATCTTTTTTAATTTTTGCTACTTTAGCGAAATATTTTCTCATTGTAGGAACTCTTGAGTCTCCACTTTTGTAAACTCTATGGCCAAAACCCATAACAACTTCTTTGTTATCTAAGGCATCATTTATCCATTTAAGAGCGTTTTTAGGATCCTTAATTTTGTTCATCATATGCATTACTTCTTCATTAGCCCCTCCATGTAATGGACCTTTTAAACTTGCTATTGCCCCAGTAATTGCACCGTGAATATCAGACAAGCTGCTGGTAATAGTTCTTGCAGTAAAAGTTGAAACGTTAAAGCTATGCTCTGCATATAATATTAAAGACACATCAAAAGCTTTTACTATTTCTTTTTGAGGTAATTTTCCAAAACACATATAAAAAAAGTTTTCTGCTATATTTAAATTTTTTTTGGGTTTGATAATTTTTTTACCTTTTCTAATTCTGTAGAAAGCAGCTAATGCAGTAGGAGTTTTTGCAAGGATTCTAATTGCTTTTCTCATATTTGCTTCAGGAGAGGAATCAGTTGTTTCTTTGTCTTCTAAACCCATAATGCTCACGGCTGTTCTAGCCACATCCATAGGATGAGATTTTTTAGGCATTTTTTTTATAACCGAGTATAAATCCTTAGATAATTCTCTATTATTTTTCTCTTCCTTTTCAAATTTTCTGAGCTGAATAGTATTCGGTAAATCTTTATTTAAAATAAGATAAGCCACTTCCTCAAATCTACAATATTCACAAAGATCTTGAGCAGCATAACCTCTATAAGTTAGAGAGTTAATTTCAGGCATTACTTTTGAGACTTCTGTTTCGTCTACAACAATTCCTAATAAGCCTTTTTTAATATCATCACTCATTATTCGTGACCATCGGTGTTAAAGTTATAAATTTTTTCATCTAAACTATTATATTTCTCGTAATCTACAAGATCATATAAACGTTTTCTAGTTTGCATTTTATCAATAATGTTGTTTTGGTGTCCATTTGCATAAATGTCCCTCAAACCATCCTCAACGTTTTTCATTGCTAACCTTTGAGTTGTAACAGGATAAATAACAATGTTGTAACCCAGTTCTTCTAATTGTTTATAATTTAATAATTTAGTTTTTCCAAATTCAGTCATATTGGCTAACAAATAACACGATAATTCTTTTCTAACTTTTTCAAAATCCTTTTCATCATGAAGCGCCTCAGGAAAAATAATTTCTGCTCCGGCATCGATATATGCCTTACATCTCTCGATCATTTTATCAATTCCCTCTACACTTTTTGCATCAGATCTTGCAATAATCTTAAAATTTTCATCTTTTTTTGCAGAAACACATTCTTTAATTTTTTTCACCATTGCATCGGTGGATATCAATTCTTTATTATCTAGGTGTCCACATCTTTTTCTTTCAATTTGATCCTCTAAATGAACTCCAGTAATTCCAAACTCTTCAAAAGTTTCTATAGTTTCTTTACATGATTTAAATCCTGTATCTATATCTACAATTGTAGGAAGATTTGTAACTCTAGAAATTAAGTACGACCGCGTACTAACATCTTGCAGTGTGGTTAATCCAATATCAGGAAATCCAAGATCATTTGCCATAACACCTCCTGAAACATAAACAGCATCGTAACCAATCTCCTCAATTAATTTTGCTGTTAAAGGATTATAAGCACCAGGAACTCTTAATATTTTTTTAGATTTTAATTTATCCGTAAAATCTTTTCTTTTTTGTATTGGTTCCTTTTCGACAAAATGCATTAAAAAATTCCTTTTTTTAAATTTCGTTTAATTTTGCTCTTTTTAACAACAATATTCAATCTATCTAATTGACCTGACTTTAGTTTTCTTAAGTTTTGCACTGTTTTTAAAAATCTTTCTATTTCTTTTTTATCTAAAATATTATCGGTAAGTGTTAAAAATTTGTTTATATAATTTTTTCTTTTGAATGGTCTTGAGCCATAAGGGTGAGCATCTGCAACTCCTTGTTCTTCGGTAATTTTTTTTCCATTTTTAAGGGTTATTATGACTTTTGCACCAAAAGCTTTTTTTCTGGGGTTTGGGTCATGATATCTTTTGGTCCATTTTTTATCCTCATGGGTTTTGATTGATTTCCATATCTTAATTGTACTTTTTCTTTTTGCTCTAGCTTTTGAATAAGATTTTACATGATGCCAACTACCATCTTCTAAAGCTACAGCAAATATATACATTATTGAATGATCTAACGTTTCTCTACTCGCATTTGGATTCATTTTTTGAGGATCGTTTGCACCTGTACCAATTACATAATGAGTATGATGACTGGTATAAATATCAATTTTCCTTATTTGATTTAGATTTGATATTTTCTTTTTAAGTTTTTTTGCAAGATCAATTAATGCTTGAGATTGATATTCGGCAGAATATTCTTTTGTGTAAGTTTCAAGAATGGCTTTCTTAGTCTCGTTTTTTTTTGGTAGTGGAACTCTATATAACGCTTTTTTTCCATCTAAAATTCTTGCAATAACACTATCCTCACCTTCATAAATTGGACTTGGAGCACCTTCACCACGCATAACTCTATCTACAGCCTCGATTGCAAGTTTACCGGCATGCGCTGGGGCATAAGCTTTCCAACTAGAGATTTCACCTTTTCTAGACTGTCTTGTTGAAATAGTTGTATGTAGAGCTTGTTGGACAGCTTGATAAATTGTTTCTGTATTTAGTCTTAACATCGATCCTATTCCAGCAGCAACACTTGGTCCTAAGTGAGCGATGTGGTCTACTTTATGTTTATGTAAACAAATTCCTTTAACTAAATTAACTTGCACTTCATAGGCAGCAATTATCCCTCTTAAAAGATCTAATCCGCTTTTTTTATTTTGTTGTGCAACACTTATAAGGGGAGGAATATTATCACCAGGATGACTGTAATCAGCTGCTAAAAATGTGTCATGAAAATCAAGTTCTCTCACAGCTGTTCCGTTGCTCCATGCTGCCCATTCACAATCAA
Source organism: uncultured Pelagibacteraceae bacterium (assembly GCA_902578265.1). GTDB lineage: Bacteria > Pseudomonadota > Alphaproteobacteria > Pelagibacterales > Pelagibacteraceae > Pelagibacter. The sequence goes on along the minus strand of CACHCA010000009.1, from coordinate 452 downwards.
ATTTTAATTTATTATCAACCCCAAATAATGTTGCACCATTTTTTCTTAAATGCTTTAGGGCCATCTCTCGAGATGAAATAACTGGACGTCTATTTAAAGAAGCTATTGCTACTGAAGCATTGTCAATAATTCTATTAATCACCATCTCTATCGCCTCTTTATCTAACTTTGCATTGTCACTTGCAATCTCTGCGATTTTCCAAGCCAGCTGTTTTTTTTTGGGTAAGTAAACTTTGGATGGGAAAACTTTTACGTTATGTATGATCAAAATAACTCCTAATTGAAAACTGTTCTAATAGTTAAAAAAAAATAATCAATATTAAAGATATTTTGATACAATTTTTTCAATACCAATGAAGTCTTTTATTAAGTGATTGTGGTAAATTTCAGTTGTATTTTTTTCTGTATAACCATCTTCAAGTAAAATAACTGGAATTCCAGCAGCTTTTGCG
>CACHCA010000008.1 GCA_902578265.1 uncultured Pelagibacteraceae bacterium | reverse complement strand
GATTAATAATAGATATATTTCTACGCTAATACCATTATCAAAAAAACAACTTATCCAAGGGATTGAAGAAATTAAATTAAGTTATAAAAATCAACTGAAATTTAAAGATAAGTTAACTTGTATTATTTTATAAAATTCTTTTAAGCAAATTTTCCTTAAACAATATTTTATGAATTAAAACAGCAAAAATATGTAAAGATATTAATGCGATAAGTGTATAATTGCCCAGGATATGAATTTCATAAAATATTTCTGCTAATTCAAAATTATCTTGAATTTCAAGATTGAAAAAAAACATATTAAGCTCTTCACCGTTATATAATTTTTTTAGAGCACCCGAGATTGTTATTATTAGAATTGAAATATATAAAAACACATGATTTAATCTTGCAATTATTTTTTGCCCAGGAAAAATGTTATTATTTAAGTTTGGAGTAGGATTAAAAGTTTTATATATAAGTCTTAGTATAGTTAAATAAAATATACTTATACCGACTGCAACATGAATATTTTCTATGGTTAATCTTTTTTCACTGAAATCCATGTCTACTAGATACATACCTAGAGGAATTTGAATTATTAATACTGCGGCACTTAACCAATGAAATATTTTTGAAATAGCTCCGTATTCTGTTAGAGTGTTTTTTAATCGCATATGTTAATTAATCATATCATAAATGTATTTAAATATTTTTTCTGCATTTTAATTTTCGTATTATTGTCGCTTCCAGCTAATTCTGAAATGTCCGTTGAGGAAATAATAAAAGGAAGAAAAGCCTTGTTTAGCAAAAATTATAGTACTGCAAAAAGAGTACAAGCTTTGGCTAGTAAAGGAGAATTTGATAAGGCTAAATCTTTAATGATAGAAATGAGTGAAAATTATAAAACTTTGTTAGAATATTTTCCGGATAATTCAAAAGAGGGTTTTAAAACTGAAGCTCTACCTTTAATTTGGGAAAATAAAAAAGAGTTTAATGATTTAATGAAAAAAGCATCAGACGATATGATTAAATTATCATCATTATTTGAGGATGCTGATGATGTAAGAGCTACTTTAACTCAAATGATGTGGAGTAATTGCAAAGCTTGTCATAGTAAATTTAGAGCACCACATTAAATTTTAAGATTAAACGAAGGGGTTCGCTCTTTCGTTCTCCAACCAAAAGAGCTCCCCTTAGTCGCCTTTTTGGCATTTAAGTCCTAATGGACTTTTATTTTTTTCGTTTATGTTTTTATGAAATATAAAGCTACCCAGCTAAGTGTCAGGTGGCATTTGATTCATTAAAACTACCTCCTTGTATGAAAAAGATAAATTTTAGATAGGTTGTATTCAAGGAATATATTTAACAAAAATCAAAATTAATTTCTTGAATACAACCTGACTCTTTTGTAGTCTCCCAGCATAAAAAAAATCTTCCCCTATAAATAGAAATTTAATTTGCATTCAAGCAAATTGTAGTTAAGATTAATTATGAACTACTTAAGCGGACTTATAAATCTTGTAACCAGTTTAGTTATTTCAACTATAATAATTTATGCAATAAATTTTATAGCGGGATTTGCTGGAGCTGATTATTCATTTACAAATGGCGAGGTATTTGTGATGTGGATTTTAATGGCAATTTTAGTGAATAATTGTTTTAGAAAATAGAAATTTAATTTCTAAACATTATTCCTCTTTTTTTTTAATAATATTAAAGTATTATATTTAAAGGGGTGTCTTTTTAGACTGAGATTAAACCCTAAGAACCTGTCCGGTAATTCAGAAAGGGAAATAAATGAGTAATTCTTTTTTTTTAAATCAATCCACTTCATTAGTCTTAATAATTGCGATTAGTTTGTTATTTGCTATTTTGGGTATTAATCACACTAAAAAATTCAAAGGTTTAAATAATTATTTAACTGCTAATAGGAATATTGGTGTCTTTTCATTAACCACTAGTTTAACAGCATCAGCATTAGGAGCATGGATTTTATTTGGACCTGCTTCTGCTGCGACATGGGGAGGGATAGGTGCGGTTATTGGCTATTCTTTGGGAACAGCTTTTCCACTATTTTTTTTAATTTACTTAGGAAAAAAAATTAGAAATGAATTCCCTAAAGGATCTTCTTTAATAGAATTTATGAGAAGAAAATTTGGCAAAAGTTTATTTAAGCTAATTTTATTAATGACTATATTTTATATGTTCATTTTTTTGTGCGCTGAAGTAACTGCTATTTCAGTTTTGATCAATTATATATCTGGTACTGAATTTTGGATTACAGCTTTAGTAGTTCTTTCGTCCACTCTAATTTATACATTATATGGTGGATTAAAGGCTTCAATTTTTACTGATAATATTCAAATGATTGTTATAGGAGTTTTGTTAATAATCTCGTTTATATATATTACTTCATTTACAGGTTCTAAATTTTCTTTTGATTTTGTTTTAAAAAAAAATCCTCAACTTCTGAGTAGTCATTACATTCCAAATTATACTGCAGGCTTAACTTTTTTTATAGCAGTAGCTGCAACTAATTTGTTCCATCAGGGTAATTGGCAACGTGTGTATGCAGCTAAAAATTATCAAACTTTAAAAAAAAGCTTGATCATTTCTTTTTTAATCATAATTCCTATTGTTTTCTTTATGGGCTTTTCAGGAATGGTAGCTTTCTCAATTGAACCTAGTAATAGACCAGATCTGGGATTTTTTTCATTATTACTTAAAAAGCAAACAATTTTTTTATCTTTATTTGTAATTATACTAGGTATGGCATTAACAATTTCAACTGTGGACACATTAATTAATGCAATCTCAAGTTTGGTAATTTTAGATGGAAAAGCAGTATTTAATTTGAGTAAAAAAACTGATTATTTAAACTTTTCTAAATATATAATTATATTTTTATCATTTATTTCTTTTGTTATTGCATCAAAAGGATTTGACATTTTGTATCTTTTTTTATTAGCAGACCTGTTTTGTTGTGCTTTTGTATTAACTGTTTTTCTGAGTTTTTATGATAAATCAATTAATGAAAATTTAGCTTATATTTCTATTTTGATTGGATTGATAGGTGGATTTTTACTGTTCCCTTCACCCGATTTCTCTAAAAGTTTATTAGTAGGAATTTTCATACCAAAAGATTTATTTCCATCTTTAGTTTCACAATCTTTGCTTTTTTTATCTTTTATTGTAGCGACCTTTCTACCTTTGCTTATTATTAAAGCTAAAAAGCTTCATATAAGTTGATTGTATTAAAGTAATTAATAGCTATATAAATGCTTCCATGCGGGATAATCAGATTTTAATAAACAATCTATCTAAAGTTTATGACAATGGCTTTAATGCCTTAAAAAACATAAATTTAAAAATTAGAAAAGGGGAAATTTTTGCAATGCTTGGTCCTAACGGAGCAGGTAAAACTACTTTAATAAGTATTATTTGTGGAATAGTTAATCCGACCTCAGGGAATGTTAGTGTAGATGATTATGATATCATAAAAGATTACAGAGAAACTCGTTCAAGAATAGGTTTAGTCCCCCAGGAATTAACTTTAGAACAATTTGAAACAGTTTTTAATAATGTTTCTTACTCGAGAGGTCTTTACGGAAAAAAAGCAGATCCAAATCATATCGAGAAAGTTTTAAAACAACTAAGTTTATGGGATAAAAAAGATCTCAAACTTCGTCAATTGTCTGGTGGAATGAAAAGAAGAGTTTTGATAGCTAAAGCCTTATCTCATGAACCGACAATTTTATTTTTAGACGAACCTACGGCTGGTGTTGATGTAGAGCTAAGAAAAGAAATGTGGCAGGTTGTTGAAAATTTGAGAAAAACTGGTGTTACAATTATTTTAACTACCCATTATATAGAAGAAGCAGAAGCCATAGCTGATCGAGTTGGAGTTATAAATCAGGGTGAGATTGTAGTTGTCGATGAGACTAAGGAATTATTAAAAAAAATGGGTCATAAAAAACTTACAATAGATTTACAAGAAAAAATAAATCAAATACCAACAACACTCCAAAAATATAACTTATCTTTTACACCAGACTTGATGAGTTTAAATTATACTTATAATGTTCAGGCGAAACAGACAGGAATTACAAATTTACTACAAGATTTAAAAGATGCGGGCCTAAAATTAAAAGATTTAAAAACCGAACAAAGTACTTTAGAAAAAATTTTTGTAAATTTAGTAAGGGAAAAAAATGAAAATTAATCTTTATGCGTTGAGAGCAATTTATCTTCATGAAATGGATCGTTTTAGAAGAACTTTAACTCAATCTGTATTGTCTCCAGTATTAACGACTTCGCTATACTTTATAGTTTTTGGCTCAGTAATTGGAGGGTATGTGGAAAAAATTGACGGAATAAGCTACGGATCTTACATTGTTCCTGGTCTTCTAATGCTAACATTATTAACTCAATCAATCAGTAACACTTCTTTCGGAATTTTTTTTCCAAAATTTAATGGAACAATTTATGAGATTTTAGCTGCTCCAATTTCAACATTAGAAGTCGTACTTGCTTTTGTAGGAGCAGGTGCAACGAAAACACTTATAGTAAGTATAATTATATTTATCACTTCATTATTTTTCGTTGATGTCCAAGTCAAATATCCATTACTTATGATATTTTTATTAATTTTAGTGGCATTTACTTTTGCTTTATTTGGTTTTTTAATAGGTTTAATTAGTTCAGATTTTGAGCAAATGTCTATAATTCCAACTTTGTTTGTTACACCGATGGTATTTTTAGGTGGGAGTTTGTATTCATTAGATATGCTGCCGTCATTTTGGCAAACTGTGACTTATTTTAATCCAGTTGTTTACTTAATAAATGGTTTAAGATTTTCTTTTTATGGAGTTTCTGATTTCAATATATGGATAAGTATTGGAACTATGTTTTTATTTTTATCTATTTGTATAACAATGGTTACGGTTCTTCTTAAAAAAGGTTATAAAATCAAATCTTAACTGACCCATTTCTGGGCCAGTTAATAACTCTAATTAAGAAGGATAGTTTTATTAGAATTGTTCAGACTCTGTTGAACCTGCCATTGCCGTGGTGGAACTTTTTCCACTACTTATTGTATTGGAAACAGCATCAAAATAAGATGTACCAACTTCACGTTGATGTTTAACACTAGTATATCCATCTTTTTCACGAGCAAATTCTTGTTGTTGAATTCTTGAGTATGCTGTCATACCTTCTTTTTTATATTTTTCAGCTAACTCAAAAATTGCAATATTTTGTGTATGAAATCCTGCTAAAGTAATGAATTGAAATTTATAACCCATCTGACTAATTTTTTGTTGAAATGATGCTATCTCATCGTCTGATAAATGTTTTTTCCAGTTAAATGATGGAGAACAATTATATGCTAAAAGTTTTCCTGGAAATTTTTCATGAATTGCATCTGCAAATTTTTTTGCTTCCTCGAGGTTTGGCGTAGCTGTTTCACACCAAATTAAATCTGAGTAGGGTGCATAAGCAAGACCTCTTGATATAGCTTGTTCAATTCCAGCTTTTACATAATAAAAACCTTCTGGAGACCTCTCACCTGTTAGGAAAGGTTTATCATTTTCATCAAAATCATTTGTAATTAATTTTGCAGCGTTTGCATCTGTTCTAGCCAGGATTATTAAAGGCACATCTGCGATATCGGCTGCCAATCTAGCAGCTTTTAAATTTTTTATCATGGTACCAGTTGGAACCAAAACTTTTCCTCCCATATGACCGCATTTTTTTTCACTTGCTAATTGATCTTCAAAATGAACACCAGCAGCACCTGCTTTAATAAATTTTTTTGCAAGTTCGAATACATTTAAAGGTCCACCAAAACCCGCTTCTCCATCAGCAATGATCGGTAGCATGTAATCAATTCTCTTCTCTTTTTTCATATCACCGTCTTTTAATTCCATATGTTGAATCTGATCAGCTCTAATTAAGGCGTTATTCATTGATTCTACCAATTTCGGAGCACTATCATAAGGATACAAAGATTGGTCAGGATACATTTCTCCAGCACTATTAGCATCAGCTGCTACTTGCCAACCACTTAAATAAATTGCCTTTAAACCAGCTTTCGCATGTTGAACTGCATGATTACCTGACAAGGATCCTAAAGTATTAACATAATTTTCTGTATTTAATAATTTCCAAAGCTTTGTTGATTGTTGTTTACAAATTGAATATTCAATTTTAATTGAGCCTCTAAGTCTTTCAACCTCTTCAGGAGTATAATCTCTTTTAATCCCTGCAAATCTTTTTAAATCATAAGAAATCTTTTCTGCACTCATTATTGGCCCCTGTAATGTTCAAGTAATTGAAAATGAATGTTAAGGGTTAGAAAATTAGTTTGAGTCGTTAAGTGTCTCAACTAGATCTTTCATTCCGCTTGAACCCCAATCACAATGATCATCTCTCATGTAGATACCCCTGTTATTATGTCTAGCAAGGTCTTCATGTCTAATGATTTGAGCTTCATTTTCGTTGTTTTTTAATTTTTCGTCCATGTAAATTTTATAATTTACAAAATTTACAAAATCTATTAAAAAGTATAAAACTGTTGTAAACTAAAGAAAAATCTTGTAAAAATAAATTTACAAAATTTACTAATAGAAAATATGAGTCAATTAAATTTAAAAATAGGACCAAAAATCAAGGCTTTTAGGAGACAGTTAGGGCTTCAAGCTAATAAATTGGCTGAGGATTTAAATATATCTCCTAGTTATCTTAATCTTATCGAGGGTGGAAAAAGAAAAATAGATGGAGATTTACTCTTAAAAATTTGTGAAAAATTGAACATTGAACTTTCTCAATTAACCTCAAAATCAGATATCAATTTAGAAAATACTTTATCAGAAATACTCGATGATAAATTGTTTGAAGATTTAGATATTCTAGGTCCGGAAGTAAAAGATCTAGTTGGTACTAATCCAAAAATTGGCAGAGCAATAGTAAGACTAGGAGATATTTTAAAAAAAAAGGATCATGAAATGATTAATAAAATTGAAACAATATCTGGTAAAATTGTTGATAATAGAAAGAATTCATTTCCTGGTGAAGTTATTTCAGACTTTTTACAAGAAAATAAAAACTATTTCCCAAGACTAGAAGATTTCGCAAATAATGTTTTTGAGAAAGTTCAAAAAAATAATAGAACTAGATATATAGCTCTTTGTGATTATTTAAAATCAGAATATGACATAACAGTAAAAGATGTTATTCCTGAAGAAAATAAACCTTTCTCGAAACTCTACAAAAAAAATAAAAGAGAACTGCTGTTAAGCGATTATAGCTCTTTAGAAACAAAAAAACTTCATGCAGCTGCTCAAATAGCCCAAGAAGGTGCTGATAAAGAAATTGAAGAATATTTGTCAAAATTTACTTTTCCATCTGATGAGTCTAAAAAATTGACAAAAATTGCTTTATTAAATTACTGCGGTGCTGCAATTTTAATGCCTTATAAACTTTTTCATACAGAATGTAAAAAACTTAAGTATGATTTAGAGTTACTACAAAATACTTTTGCTACGTCTTTTGAACAGGTAGCTCATAGAGTAACGTGTTTACAAGATCCAAAATTACCAGGGATACCATTTCATTTTTTAAGAGTGGATATGGCTGGAAATATATCAAAAAGATTTTCATTATCAGGAATAGAGATTCCAAGATACGGTGGTGCTTGCCCACGGTGGAACGTTTATTCAGCTTTGACAAGACCTGGTATTATTCAAGCTGCTGTTAGCAAAATGTCTAATGGTGAAAAGTATGTATGTATAGCTAGAACAGTTGAAAAAGGGATTGGAAGATTTGGACAATCAAAAAGTATTTTGTCTATTGGATTGGGATGTGAAGCAAAATATGCAAAAGAATTTATTTATTCAGAAAATTTAAACATTAATGATAAATCTACAGAAATACCAATAGGTGTGTCATGTAGAACGTGTGATAGATTAGACTGTTCACAAAGAGCTTTCCCTCCATTACACAAGAAATTCGATGTTGATATTAACTCTAGAGGTGTTTCTGTATATGTTGGAGACAAAAACACATAGTCGATGATTAAATTTATCATACCTGCTATTGCTATATTTTTGTTAGTTCTTTTCTGGGATAAGATAAATGAAACAATTTATAAAAAATTTAATATTAAGATAAATTACATTGTTGCTACGATTACAGTAATAATTTTAGGGGTAATTTTTACTTTATTGTATTTTTAATTAGTTGCTAATGAAAGATTAAATATGAAAGAAATATTTAAAAATGTAAAAGAAAAATTAGCATCCAAATATTTGGACAGCAATAATCTAAAAAGTGGCAACATAATCAAAAATGTAAAGGATCAATTAACTGCTAAATATCTTGAAAAAAAAACCTCTAAAAATACCAAAAAATTTAAACCTAGAATTAAAGCTAGAATTCGAAAAAATAAACAAATAATTAGTAAAAACATCGATGACTTTTTTGGCTGGGTTAAAGGTGCTGAATTAGTTGAACTTAAAGAATGTAATGTTTCTGAAGATCCAGTTAGACCAGAATTAAGTGTGACTTTCAGAAGAAGTCACGGCAGAAAAATATACGGTGTAAAATACAAAAAAGAAATTCATGCTGTAATGTGCTTCGCTTTTACAAATAAAGTACCAACAAATGTAGAGGAGCTGGATAAATTTAGCCAAGATGCCCATCTACAAAGCACTCACAGAGGTCAAAATGTTGGTCAGATTGCTATTGCTTATACAGTTTGGTCTAAAAAAAAAGGTGGTGGTAAATTAATTGTTAATGAAGTTTTTAAAAAGATTAAAAAATCTAACCATTTAAATAGATTAGTCACGCTCTCTCCTCTAACTGAAATGGCTACAAAATTTCATAGCAAAAATGGTGCGAAACTTTTACAAGTCAATGAAACTACTCAAAATTTTGAGTACGAAATCATAAAAAAATAAAAAGTTATTTAATTTACGGTTAAATAAAAAAATTTATATTTTTAACTTTATTTTAGGTGATTTGATTATTGGTTTCTTATAAGAGGGTAAACTTTAGGATTTAAATATTTTAAATTAGTTAATAAAATTAAAATTAAAGTAGTTAATCCAATAGTAATACAAAGGTATATTAAAACTTTAAAATCAAATTGCCATGTTAACCTAAATATATTTTCAATAATAAATTTTGAGCCAAAAACTGAAAAAAATACTGCAAGTAATATTACTGATTTAAAAATGATTAAAAATTCAATTAACGATGAAAAAACAATCTCTTTTTTTGAAAATCCTAAAATTTTAAAAATTAAATTTTGATATTCTTTCATTTTTCCTTGTACAATTATCGCACTTGAAATCACTATTAAACCAATAACGATTGTTACTGCTGAAATTAATATAACAGCTATAAAAACTTTGTTTAAAATAGATGATACTTTATTCAAATAATCTGCAATTTTTATCATTGATAAACTTGGAAAAACTTTAAGCATTTCTATCTCACTAAATTTGTCTAAATTTTTAAACTTTGTAGTTGCCAAGTATTCATGTGGAATTTTCATTGCAAACTCGGGATTAAATAGCATTGCAAAATTTATGTTAAGATCTCTGTAATCAACCTTTCTAAAATTAATTACTTCACCGTCTACTTCTCTGCCATAAATGTTTAAAGTGAATATATCGCCCAAATTAATATTGAAATCTTTTGCTACTTTTGCATCTAATGATATTTGAAGTTTATTAGGTTTAGATAAATCCCACCACTGACCTTTTACAATTAGATTGTCCTCAGGCACGTTTTTTGACCACGATGATCTCCTTTCACTTTCAATGACCCAGTAACTATCATTATCACTATTAATATACGTATTTGGATTTATACCGTTAATTTTGATAATGCCTGAAGAAACCATTGGTACGATTTCAATATTTGCATCAGGATCCATTAACAAAATTTTTTTCTCAAATTTCTCTCTATCTCCATTTTGAATTCCAACAAAGAAATAATCTGGAGCAATATCAGGAATTGATTTTGCTATTTCTCTTTGAAAGTTTGTTCCAACTAGAGCTAAAGTTAATAGTAAAGTAACACCTAAACCTAAAGACATAATTGTAATAGGTGTAATACTTTTTGTTTGAGTTATATTTTTTATGGATAATTTTAAAGAGATACCTAAGTTTACTTTCAATTTTTTAAGTGAAAAAATTATAAATTTTGAAAGTAAAAAAAACACAATTAAACAAATAAAAAACGCTCCAAAATAACCCAAGCTATAGCTTGGATTTTCAGATTGAAAAGTGAATAATAAGATTAGGATTGATAGAAAAAAAATGCTTAAAATAGCTAATTTTTTTGAATAATAAAATTGTAAATTTTGAAATACATTTCTAAATAAATTTGAAGCTTTAACTTGGTCAATGGAGCTGATAGTTGGAATAGAAAAAATAATTAATACTAATAAACCTATCAAAAATATTTTGATAAAGTTAATATAAGAAATTGAAGGATAAATATTTAATCCAATATTATCAGATAAATATTTATTTGTAATAGGAACAGTTAAGAAACTAGTGACATATGCACAAATGCTTATGATGAACAATAATATGACTAACTGAAGATAATAGAGTTTTTTAATATTTCCGGAATAAAAACCAACAGCCTTTCTTACTGCTATAGACATATTGTTTTGGTTAATGAAAGATAAAAAAGTATTAGAAATTCCAATTCCAGCAATTAACATTGCACTAATTGATACGAGTGACAAAAATTGTGAAAAATTATTTATAATTCGCTTCAATCCACTGGCGGAGTTATCAGGATATCTAAGCTTAACTTTTTGATCGTCTTTAAAAATTTTTTCAATTTTTTTTTCAAAAATATCCGAATTTTTATTTTGGTTAAATTTTACTTTGTACTCATAATTTAAAAAACTACCAATTCCATTTAATTTCAAAATATTCAAAGTTTTTTCGCTTGCTAAAGCCCAATCACCAAAAGCCACAAACCCACTAACATCAGGAACAGACTTTATCTTACCAATGACTTTAAATTCTTGATCCTGAATTATTACAATTTCATTAATCTTAATTCCAAGAGTTTTTGACAAACTTTCATTTATCAAAATTGTTTTTGGTTCATTGTGCATCCGTTCAAAAGCTCCCGGAGGCTCATAATCAATCTCACCGTAAAGAGGATATTTTTTATCGACTGTTTTTATTCTAGTAAATAAAGATTTATTTTCTTCACGATTGGTTGTTGAGAGCATTGTACTAAACTCAATCATCCGGGAGACAGTTGCGAATTCTTCGACCTTATCTATTAATTTTAAATTTCCTTTATTACGATTATAATCAATTTCAAAATCCCCTCCTAGCAATGCTCTAGCATTATTATTTAATTCTTTTTTTAAACTGTCCTCGATAGTAAAAATTGCACTTAATACAAAAAGACTAATAAATAGTGTTACAATAATACTTGAAATTTTTTTATAATTCCTTCTCAAGTCTCTTAAAGCGTATTTAAATATCATATTAAATTCAGATAAATTAATTAATTTTTCCATCTTTAATTTTAATTTTTCTGTCTGTTTTATTTGCAAGCTTTGTGTCATGAGTAACTATTATTAATGACGAACCCTCTTCTCTGACATAATTAAATAATATCTTAGAGATCATTAAAGAATTTTCTGAATCTAAATTTCCCGTTGGCTCATCAGCTAAAATTAATTCAGGTTTCATTGCAATTGCCCTTGCAATGGCTACGCGCTGTTGTTCACCTCCCGATAATTGACTTGGTAAATTATTTAGTCGATGTTTTAGACCAAATCTGTCCAATAATTCTTTTGCATTTCTTTCAGGATTTTTAAATTTATTAAGTTCAAGAGTTAGAGCAACATTTTCAACGGCTGTATAATTAGGAATTAAATAAAAAGACTGAAAAATTATACCAATACTTTTCTTTCTAATCTTTGATACTTGGTCATCATTCAATTTAGTTATCTCCTGATCTTGAAAAAATATTTTACCTGATGTTGCACGCTCTAAACCTCCAACCAGCATAATTAGGCTTGTTTTTCCTGAGCCACTTTCACCTACTATTGAAACAGTTTCTTTTTTTTTGGTAATTAAGTTAATATCATTTAATACACTTATATTATCCTTGCCAGTTTTATATTTAAGATTTACTTTTTTTAAATTAAGAAGAATACTCATGTATAAAAGTTTTATTATTAAAATAATTGTTCTCTGTCTACTGACCATAAACTCGTATGCAATTGAAAAAATTGTATTGTTTGGGGACAGTATAATGGCAGGTTATGGCTTACCAAATGAGTACCATTTATCATTCGTTTTGCAAGAAAGCTTAAAATCTAAAGGTCACAATATAGAGGTAATTAATGGAAGTGTGTCAGGCAGTACTTCATCTGGAGGACTAAATAGAGCAGAATGGACTTTATCAGAGCCTGGAATAGATTTAATGATTTTAGGCTTAGGTGCTAATGACATGTTAAGAGGTATTGAACCCAATGAAACTAAAAATAATTTAGAAAAAATAATTCAAATTTCACAAAAAAAAAACATTGATATCATTTTAGCTGGAATGATTGCCCCTAACTCATACGGACCTAAATATAAAAAAAAATTTGATAAGATTTTTTCAGATTTATCAAAACAATATAAATTAGAACTTATTCCTTTTTTGCTTGATGGTGTGGCTGCGAAGTCAGAATTTAATTTAAGCGACGGTATACACCCAAATCACAAAGGAATAATAATTATTAGTAAAAAATTGGAAAAGTTAATTTTAAAAAAATTATAAAATTTGTAAATGATAGAAAAAAAACCATATCACCATCTTTCTGATGGATCATTTAGAAATCCAGACGGCTCACCCAAAAGAGATCCTAATTTGAAATGGTCTTTTAAAATCTTTAATAAAGAAAAAAAGAAACTAGATATGACAATTAATGAAGATCATGTTCTTGCAAAAGATCAAGTTTTGAGTGATTTAAAAAGATATAAAAATGGTGATTATATTGCTTGGATTGGTCATGCTACTTTTATAATAAAATTAGGAGATACTACTATTATTACAGATCCAGTTTTTTCTAAAAATGCAGGTCCATTAATATTTGGTCCAAAAAGATTTACTGATCCTGCTTTGAAATTAAGCGAAATACCAAAAATAGACTTATTTCTACTTACACACAATCATTACGATCATCAAGATATGATGACCATCAGGAGATTTCCATATAAAGATACAAAAGTTTTAACACCACTTAAACTTGGTAAATACTTTAGGACGAATGGATATCGAGATATTAATGAAATGGACTGGTATGATGAAATAAAAATCAATAAAAATTTAAAAATTACTTTTCTTCCAGCTGTTCATTGGTCAAAAAGAAGTTTAACAGATACCAACAAAACTTTGTGGGGAAGTTTTTTAATTGAATATAATGGAAAAAAAATATTATTTGCCTGCGATACAGGATATGGAAATATTTATAAAGATTTAGGAAATAAATATGGACCAATTGATTTAACCATAATCAACATTGGCGCATATAATTTTTATCCAATTATGCCCTACAAAGATAAATCTATTTATCATACCAATCCAGAAGAGGCTCTCAAAATTGGAAGAGATTTGAAAAGTAAAAAGGTACTAGGTATGCACTGGGGAACTTTTGTATTATCCTTGGAGCCAATTATGGAACCACCAATAAGATTTAAAGATAATGCTGAGAATTATGGATTTAATAAAGAGGATGCACTTATTTTTAAGATTGGTCAAATTTCAAAAATATCAGATATTATTAACTAAAAATTTATGAAAAAGTTTAATTGGAATTATCCTACGTCCATCTGGGTAGGTGAAAATAGAATTAAAGATTTAAGTTTAGCCTGTAAAAACTTAAATATTAAAAAACCTTTATTAGTGACTGATAAAGGTCTCGGACATTCAGCTATTGTTAAAGATGCTTTGTCAAATTTAAAAAGTAATAATTTGTCCCCTGAAATATTTTATGATGTGATTGGTAATCCAACAGGTAAAAATGTAAGTGATGGAGTAAAACATTATAAAGAAAAAAATTGTGATGGTGTGATTGCTTTTGGTGGTGGAAGTGGTCTTGATGTGGGGAAAGCAATTGCATTCATGATAGGTCAAACTTTATCATTGTGGGACTTTGAGGATGTTGGTGATAATTGGACTAAAGCTGACTCAAATAAGGTTGCTCCTATTATAGCAGTACCCACTACAGCTGGAACAGGTTCCGAAACGGGGAGAGCATCTGTTATTTTAAATGAAGATCTAGGAATTAAAAAAATTATATTTCATCCAAAATTTTTACCGTCCATAGTCATTTTAGATCCAGTTTTAACAAAAGATTTACCAAAAAAAATGACAGCCGCAACAGGCATGGATGCATTAGCTCATAATCTAGAGGCATTTTGTGCCCCAGGTTATCATCCAATGGCTGATGGAATAGCTTTAGAAGGTATGAAATTAATTTTTAAATGGTTACCAGAGGCATATAAAAATGGATCTAACCTTGAGGCCAGAATGAACATGCTTACTGCTGCAAGTATGGGTTCAACCGCATTCCAAAAAGGCCTAGGTGCAATTCATTCTTTGAGCCATCCAGTAAATGCTCTAAATAACCTTCATCATGGTCTTTCAAACGCAATTTTCATGCCGTATGTTTTAACTTTCAACAGAGATGTGATTGAGAGTAAAGTTGCAAAGATCTCAGAATATCTTGAATTAAAAGATAAATCTTTTGACGGTTTTTTAAAATGGATTTTAGATTTAAGAGAAAAATTTGAAATACCTCATAAATTATCAAGTGTCATAAATGAAAAAGATTTACAAATTGATCGTTTATCAAAAATGGCTTTAGAGGATCCATCAACGAATGGTAATCCAAAAAAATTGAGCATTGAAGACATGAAAATAATGTATCAACACAGCATGTCTGGTAATTTGTTTTAAATGAAAAATCTTAATATTTTAATAGTTGAGGGAAATTTAAAAGAGGAAAATCAAAATTTTTTAAAAGTAGGTATTCAAACACATACCGAGAGTTTGAAAGATAGTCTTAATGTATTTAATAATAATTATCATTTTGATGTTATTAATCCATCCTCGGATCAAAATTTAGATGAGGTTAAAAATAAACTTCCAAAATATGATGGATTAATTTGGGGTGGAAGTAGTTTGAACATCTATAACAATACACCAGAGATAAAAAGACAAATTGAATTTATGAGAGAATGCCAAAAACAAGTTAAAAATATTTTAGCGATTTGTTGGGGAATGCAAGTTGCAGTAACTGCTGCTGGAGGAGAGGTAAAAAAAGCAGAAAAATCTCATATAGGAATAGCAAATGAGATTATAATTAATAATGAAGGATTAAATAATTCTATTTATAGGAATAAGAATAATAATTTTAATTCTCCAGCGTTTAATTTCGATGAAGTAGTAAAATTACCAACAAACGGAATTTGTTTAGCATCAAATAAAATTAATAAAGTACAAAGTTCATATTTCACAGTTGGAAAATCGAAAATTTACGGGTTACAGTATCATCCTGAAATTACTTATGAGAAAATGATAAGTTTAATTGAGTTTAGGAAGGAAAGATTGATTCAAACAAGAAAAGTATTTAGAGATGAGGAAGAAATTAAAAATCACATATTATTTATAAAAAAAGAAATTGCTGTGTCAAATAAGTCTCAAAGAATGATTGAGTTAAAGAATTGGATGGATAGTATAAGTTGAATTAAAAATGCTAAGTTATATTTTACCTTTTATTATTCTAATTTTAATTGTCGTCTTTATTCATGAATATGGTCATTATTACTTTGCTAAAAAATTTGGGGTGGGAGTCACTGATTTTTCTATAGGATTTGGTAAGGAACTTTTTGGTTGGAATGATAAATCTGGTACAAGGTGGAAAATATGCTGGATTCCTCTAGGAGGATACGTAAAATTTTTTGGAGATAGAAATGTATATTCTCAAGCGGATCATAAAGAAATTTTAGAAAAATATAGTGAAGAGGACCAAAAAAAATTATTTACTCTTAAACCTCTATATCAAAGAAGTTTAATTGTTTTTGGTGGCCCTTTAGCAAACTTTTTATTAGCTCTAGTAATTTTCTTCTCAATTTATACTTTTGTTGGTAAAGATTTTACACCAGCCGTCATCAATGAAGTTCAGAAAGATAGCCCTGCTATGGCTGGAGGATTAAAACAAAACGATGTTATTTTAGAAATTGATGGCAACAAAGTCGAAAGTATTATGGATGTTTCTAAATTCATTACTATGTCCACCGATGAAATTATAGATTTTAAAGTGAAACGTTCATATGATGAGCTAATCTTAAAAGTAAAACCTAATATTGTTTTAGGTGAAGATACTTTAGGTAATAAACTTAACAAAAGAATAGTTGGTATAAAATTAGGCGCCTTTAATAATGAAATTAATCATGTTAAATTAGGACCTGCACAAGCTATATACCATGCTGCTCATGAGGTTTATTTTGTAGGAATTTCCTCCTTAAAATATATCGGTGCAATGATTTTTGGTAAAGCTGATACTTCTCAGCTTGGAGGACCAATAAGAATAGCAAAAATTTCAGGCCAGGTTGCAGAATTTGGTGTTTTGGCATTTATCAGTATGATGGCATACATTTCAATTAGTCTTGGTTTAGTTAATTTGTTTCCAATCCCAATGCTTGATGGTGGACATTTAATGTTTTATGCCTTTGAAAAAATTTTAGGTCGGCCGTTATCGCAAAAAACGCAAGAAGGTTTTTTTCGAATCGGAATATTTTTATTAGTATCTTTGATGTTTTTCACAACTTTTAACGACCTTAAAGACTTAGGATTGTTCAATTGATAATTTTCAAAAAAGTTTAAAAAACTCAATAAAATCAACATTTTTTTGTTTTACACAACATATTGTGTATAACTTTTATTAATATACTAAAAAAACTCTTGATTAATCAACACTTTTGACAACAATGAAAATAACCTAATAAAACCGGAGCTAAAATGAACAAAAAACAACTAGTAGTCAAAATTTCTGGGGCATTGAACCTAAGTAAAGCTGATGCTGAGAGAACTTTTGACACAATTACCAACACAATTTTAGATGCTTTAAAAGCTGACGATTCAGTAAAAATTGCTGGTTTTGGTACTTATAAAGTAGCTAAGAGAAAAGCTAGAGTTGGAAGAAACCCAAGAACAGGAGAACAGATCCAAATTGCTGCATCTCAAAAAGTTAAGTTTTTACCAGCAAAAGCTTTAAAAGAAGTATTCAATAAATAACGTCTTTTTACAGCCTTAACGAAACTCTCGTTAAGGCTGTTTCTATATGCAAATACTGCATACCCAATTTTCGTAATCAGCGTTAGTTATTAGCATTTAATAAAATAAAAGAATTCTCTTTAACAGGGAGGTCGTATGACTAAATTAACAAAAGTAATAAGTGCGCCACTTATTAGTTTAATTTTTTTATTAAACATGAGTAGTGCTGGTATGGCAGACACAACTGTTTCTGCCGAAGTAGGGTTTATATTTAACACCCTATTATTCTTGATTTGTGGATTCCTAGTAATGTTTATGGCTGCAGGATTCGCAATGTTAGAATCAGGTATGGTTACATCAAAAAGTGTATCCGTAATCTGCGCAAAAAATATAGGTTTATTTTCAATTGCAGGTATAATGTTCTGGCTTGTAGGTTATAACTTAGCTTATGGCATTGATCCAGGTGGGTACATTGGTAAATTTATTCCATGGGCAGATGGTAGCAAGATAGATACAGGTTATTCAGATGGTTCAGATTGGTATTTCCAGATGGTATTCTGTGCAACTACCGTTTCAATCGTGTCAGGAACAATGGCTGAAAGAATTAAGTTATGGCCATTCTTTACATTCGCTGCAATTCTATCAGGAATTATATATCCAATCGTAATGGGTTGGCAGTGGGGTGGAGGCTGGTTAGCAGAAGCAGGTTTTTCTGATTTTGCTGGTTCAACTTTAGTACACTCAACTGGAGGTGCAGCTGCTTTAGCTGGTGCAATGATTATTGGTCCAAGACTAGGAAGATTTACTAAATCTGGGGCTCCAGCGCCGATCAAACCTTTTGCAGCATCATCAATACCATTGGTTACAATAGGAGTATTTATTCTATGGCTAGGTTGGTTTGGATTTAATGGTGGTTCACAATTAGCATTGGGAACGGCTACGGATGCAATCGCTGTATCAAAAATATTTATTAACACATTCCTTGCTGGTGCAGGTGGTGTTATAGGTGCAGCAATTATAACTAGATTGCATTTTGGTAAAACTGACGTAGTTCAAATGTTAAATGGATGTATCGGTGGATTGGTTGCTGTAACTGCAGAACCATTATTACCATCACCATTTGCTGCAATTTTAATTGGTGCTGTAGGTGGACTAATCGTAGTGTATGGTACTAAACTATTATTCTCTTTAAAAATTGATGATGTAGTTGGTGCTATTCCTGCTCACTTATTTGCTGGAATTTGGGGTACATTAATTGTACCTGCAACAAATTCTGGTGCAAATTTTAGCACTCAGTTAATTGGTGTATTATCAGTAAACATATTTGTGTTTGTGGTTGCATATATTGCATTCAGCCTCATCAAAGCAACTATTGGTTTAAGGTTAAGTAAAGAAGCTGAAACCAAAGGTACTGATGTCACTGAAACTGGTGTGATTGCATACGCAATTCGTGACTAGTTGTTAACAACATGGGGATCCTTCGCTCTCTGTATATTCTCAGCGAATACTCATAGAAGGATCCTCAAACTCTCTCTTAGTTAGTTAAGTAATAAGCCCCTCCCTCAAGGGGCTTACTTATTTAGATCCCACAAATTTTTATAATTGATAAAAGGTGACAAACCATAACTTGAATTAACATTTGTCAAATGGACGGATAAACTTTTTAAAGGAGATATACAAAACTCTTTTTTATAAATCTCATTAATATATTTCTCAAAAGGATCATGACGATCTTCACAATTTTTTGTAAAATTTTCCCAATATAAATTTAATAATTTTTTGCTTGTCAAAAAAGTACACAAAGTCTTAGTAATTGTTCTCCAGTGCCTTTTATTTCCTATTAGGATGTTCGTTTTTTCATTATTCATATATAGATATGGATAATCTGCAGGACACATAAAAATATCTTTTCCTAATTGAGACGAAACTCTTTCATATGTAGCAATCATCTCTTCCAACATAGTTTCAAAATGAAGATAATCATCTTCAACAAAAAAAATTAGATCTTCACCAATTTCTTTTCCAATCTCAAAACACCGAAATAAACTTGCTAAATTAGAGAAGGTTTGTTGTGTTTTTTGTTTTTTAATTTTGGCTTCAAATTTTTTTGTGTCCAGAGAAATAATTTCTCCATTTACATCTTTTATTATTTCTTTGATTTTATCTAAATTTTCAATTTTTGAAGAGTCATCTAGAATTATTGTTTTAATTTTTAAATCCAAGTATTTACTTTGACAATAATTAATAGAGTTTATTAATGATTTTATTGATCGAATTGAATATTCGATTTTTGGTTGTTCGAATAATCTTCTTTTATTTTGATCCCAAACTTCAATTTCTGTATTAACTCTAATAACTATAAGTATTGATTTAACTTTTCTCGTAATTTTTACTTCTCCCAATGGTAAGACTATTGATTTTTTATTTAAAATTGAAAGATCCTTATTCAATTCCTTATTTAATGTAGGAGAAGTAAATTCATTCTGATCTATAATTTCGAAGCCAAAAAATTTACAAATTTTAATGAAAAACTTTTTCATATGTTTTTATTTATGATATAAATATTTACAATATAATGACAATTAAATCATCCCAAACTCTTGTAACAGAAGCTTTAAAGGAGATTAAAACTATATCTACTGAGGAAGCTTTTGAAAAATTTAATAAAAGTGAGTGTAACCTAATTGATATTAGAGATGTAAGAGAATTAGAAAGAGAGGGAAGAATCGAAAATTCAAATCATATTCCTAGAGGAATGTTAGAGTTTTGGCTTGATCCGGAGAGCGCTTATTTTAAACAAGGTAAACTAGATTTAAACAAAGAAATGGTTTTATTTTGTGCTGGTGGAATGAGGTCAGCTCTTGCGGCAAAATCTTTAAAAGATATGGGATTTAAAAATGTTTCACATATTGATGGTGGTTTTGGCGCCTTAAAACAAAGTAAATTTAAAATCACTTAATTATTAAATTCATCTAAAGCAAATTCAAGTCTATCTTGTCCCCAAAATAGATTATTATTTACAACAAAAGTTGGAGCACCGAAGACATCATTTTGGAAAGCAATATTTGTCAAATTTTTTAATTCATTTTTAATTTTTTGATCTTCAATACCTTTTTTGAAATCATTAGGCTTTATCTCACATTTTGATAGTATATTTTTTATATTTTCTTCTTTTGAAATATCTTCATTATTTTTCCAATAAGCATCAAAACATAAATCAAAATATTTATCTTTTTTATCACTATTAACAAAAAGATAGCCTCTCATTAGATATAATGAATTAATTGGAAATTTATCATTCCACACAAAGTCAATTTTATTTTTCTTAGCAATTAAATTGCAATCATTTTTCATATTTTTCATTTTTCTCTCATTAAACGCAGGGGCAGTAATCCCTCCTAAATTATGAAGTCCACCAAGTAGAATTGCTTTATAATTGAATTTATTCCTATCATTAGAACTGATAATTTTTTTATGAGCTAAAAATGAATAAGGACTAATGAAATCAAAATAAAAATCGATTTTTTTAGTCATATAAACTTATGTTTTTGGCATAAAAAATTCTTATTACCCAATAAATTAATAAACCGAGGGGTCCAATTAAATATAAAATGATAAGTGGTATTGATAATAAAAATTTACTTATCATAAATTTTTGTGAGTCTTTTACAACCCAACCTCCAGTGAATAAATTAATGGATATAAAATGTATCCAGAACATCATAAGAAAATTTTTGTTAGAAAATAAATCTTTTGTGTCATCAATCCCCATATAAAGGCTAAAGTTACTGTCAAAATCGTATGAACTTAAATAAGATTTGTACAATAAAAAAATATATGCACCACTCAATATAATGAATGGAAATATTGAAGTTACGAAATACCTACAGAGGCTGGACGTTGGAAAAAAAATTAAAATCAACCAAAATGGAAGAACACCTAAATTCACCCAATAGTAGAGCATATCTATTGTAAAATAGGTATAAATTTGTTCGATCATTTTAAAATATATTATATTAAATCTTTCTATGATTCCTATAAGAAATAAAAAAAAAACTCTAAAAGTAACTGTCGAGGAGATGAGAAATTTTGCATTTTCTTATGTGGAAAAATATGCTCCATCAAAACAACAGCTTAAAACTTACTTACTAAAAAAATACTTAAAAACTTCAGTGCCAAATGTAAAAAAACAGGATGTTACTAATTTGATTGATATTGTTCTTTCAGACTTAGAAAAAAATAAGTTTATTAACGATAAATTTTACTCAGAGAGCAAAGCTAAAAGTATGATTCAAAGAGGTAATTCAATTAATAAAATTAGAAATTACTTAATAGGCAAAGGTATTAATAGTGAATATATTAAAGAAACTGTAAACAAAATTCACGATGATAATTCAGATCAAGATTTTTTTTCTGCAATTAAATTATGTAAAAAAAAAAGAATTGGTCCTGCAAGAATAGAAGATAACAGATCTCTATTTTATAAAAAAGATATATCCCTGTTAGCAAGAAATGGCTTTGATTTTGAGACCTCAAAAAAAGTAATGGAAATTACAAAAGATGATTTTATAAAAATAGTGAAATTACTTTAACTTATTTTTTTTATTTTCTTTCACTAAAAAGTCAATTTTATTTTTTATATAATTTTTTACAAAGACAAAAACGAGTAAACCAAAAATTGAAACTGAAATGATTATAATTAAAATGATTTTTAGTTGTTCATCCATTATTGAATATTTTTACTTTTTAAAATTAAACTTGGATTTTTAAAATCTTTTTTTCCATAAAAAATTTCCTGTCCATTGAAATCAGTTACACTTCCACCAGAGTGTTTTAAAATTGCATGGCCTGCAGCTATGTCCCATTCTGATGCTCTTGGTTCTGCAACATAACCATCATACTCTCCAGCTGCGATAACACAAAATTTTAAAGAACTTTTCATTCTTACGTATTTTTTAACATTAAGTTTTTTGTATATTTCATTTATTTCTGGTTTGATTTTATTAGAGTAAGATACAAATTTAATCTCGTTTTCATCAAAATTTTTTGAGTTATCTAATTTAATTGGTTCTCCATTAATTAATTCAAAAGAAAAATCATCTCCATAAGAATAAAACATTCTATTTTTTGCTGGGGCATAAATTAATCCAGCAGCAGGTTTTTTCTTAATTATTAAACCTGCATTTATTGTGAATTCATCTAGATTATTAATATAATCATAGGTGCCATCTATTGGATCAATTAACCAAAAATCTTCCAAGTTATCTCGTGATTTATTTTCTGATGTTTCCTCTGACACTATTGGAATATTCGGTGTTAATTGTAATATTTTTTTAATTAAAATTTTATTGACTTCTAAATCACCATTACTTACTGGCGTATTATCAGATTTTATTTCTTTAATAAGACCTTTTTTTCTCAGATCTAAGGAAACCTTACCTGCATCTAAAAAAGTTTGAATTAAATCTTCAACAATTTTTTTTATATCATTTTGTGTCATTTACTTTTTTTAATTCAATATTCTCAGAATTTATTACTTTTTTTCCAACATTTTGAAAGTTAACTGTTACTTTACCTTTAATTATTGATTGAACTTGTCCTATTCCCCAATCTTTTTGAGCTGGATTGAAAACTTTGTCACCTGGTTCAAAATCTAAAATCATTTAATTTAACTTATAATAGAAATAAGTATAAATACCATCTAATGAGTAACAATTTAAATTCTATAGGATTAGAAAAAAAGCCTTCAGAAACAACTGTTGTTGTTGCTATGTCAGGAGGTGTGGATTCCTCGACTGTTGCAGGAATGATGAAAAAAGAGGGTTACAGAGTAATTGGAATAACTTTAAAATTATATGATGATGGAAAAGAAGTTGCTGCATCTAAACAATGTTGTTCTGGTCAGGATATTATGGACGCAAAAAGAGTTGCACAAAAATTAGATATTGATCATAAAATTCTTTATTATCAAAACAAATTTAAACAAGGTGTAATTGACAATTTTGTTGACAGTTATTTAAAAGGTGAAACACCAATTCCTTGTGTGCAATGCAATCAAACCGTAAAGTTTAAGGATTTATTTGGAGTTTCTAAGGATTTAGATGCCGATGCTTTAATTACGGGTCATTATGTTAAAAGCATTACTACAAATAATGAGACAAATATGTATCAAGCCATTGATCAAAATAGGGATCAAAGTTATTTTTTATTTAATACTTCAAGGGAACAATTGAATTATTTAAGATTTCCATTGGGGGGGATGCTTAAAGACCAAACAAGGTCTATCGCAAAAAAATTAAATTTAAATGTTGCAGATAAGCCAGATAGTCAAGATATTTGTTTTGTACCTAATGGCGATTATGCTTCAGTAATACAAAAATTTAGACCTGATTCATTTAAAAAGGGAAACATAAAAAATTTAGAGGGTGATGTAATTGGCGTTCATGATGGAATTATTAATTTCACTATTGGTCAAAGAAAAGGAATTAAAGTTTCAGATAAAACAGCTTTGTATGTAGTAAAAATTAATGCTGATAAAAATGAAATATTTGTAGGACCGAGAGAAAAACTTGGAAAAAAAGATATTAAGCTAAATAATTTAAATATTCTTGCAGATATTAATGAATTCAAAGATGACGTCTTTGTCAAGGTAAGATCTACAGGAAAACTTCTAAAAGGAAAAGTAAATTTTAAAAATGATAATACAGCCTTAGTTAATTTAGAAAAATTTGAAGACGGAATTTCTCCAGGACAAGCTTGTGTTTTTTATAATCAAGATAAGTTTGGTCTAAAGGTTTTAGGCGGTGGGTGGATTAAGAATTAACCTTCTTTTTCCACATTAAAAAAGTTAATAAATAAAAAGTAATTACTCCTAGAAAATAATCCCATTCGAGCGCATGTTTTAGAAACTTCAAATTAAACCCAAAGAAATCGTCACCAGGAAGGCTGATAATGGGTATACTAATAATTGCAACCAAGATTAATAAAGATACTAATGAAATTTTCAAATTTAAAATTATTGGGTGAATATAAATTTTTAATTTTTCCTTAAAAGAAAAAAATGTTGCTACAAGATAAGCTTGTGCAACAATTTCAAATACAATAAATGATAACATCACTAATCTTCTAAAAAGTTTATATAAATCATTGTCGAATTTAATTCCCAAAAAAATTGAATGAATGGTTAAAGCTATTGCTGAAGCAATTCCAAAAAATACTATTTTTTTTATATTTCTGTGGTTAGTTTCAAAATGACTAATGATATCTCTATTAAACAACCAATACTTTATTAACAAAAAAGACGTCAAAAACATTGCAGGTTTAAATATCAACCATGAAGGATATGGTCTTGCCGTTCTGCTTATAGATGCTCCACCATCAATATAAGGAATTGTATTATATAACCTATCTGCTTCACTTTCAAAGACACCATGGAACTGTGTAACTAATATTAAACAAGCATTTACTGCAACAAATGGAACAATAAAAATCCATATACTTATGGATCTTGCCTTTTCAATTGAATTCATTAAAGACTATTTCTTTTTATTTTTTTTTCTAGCTCTTCTTTTTTTTGAGCCCATTTTTCTTCGGCCTCTATGTTTTTTTGGATATCCCATTATTCCCTTCTGTTATAATTTAATTGAAATTATGTGAGGGATATAGCATTGTCCTTTAAAGTTATCAATTTTTTTATGGTAAAATCATTTAAGACATTTTTGAAACATACTGCAAAAGATTTTCATAATCAGTCAGTAAATCCACCAGTCGTTAGAGCTTCAACGATAATATTTAAATCAATGAAGCATATAAGAAAGACTCAAAAAAAGGCTCAAAAAAATCCAGTTGGCGGTCATTACGATTATGGAAGACAAGGAACTTCAACAACCTATATTTTACAAAAAATTTTAACTAAGCTTGAAGATAGTTATCATGTATTTACCACTCCTACAGGTTTTGGATCAGTATTTTTAGCTATATTTAGTGTTGTTAGACCAGGTGATGAAATAATTGCTGCGGACCCAGTTTACAGTCCTACAAGAGTTTTAACTCAAGATTTTTTAAAAGAATTTAATATTAAAACAATTTTTTATAATCCACATGATTTAAAAACTTTAGAGAGAAGTATAACAAAAAAAACAAAATTGATTTTCGTTGAAAATCCAGGTAGCAATACTTTTGATTTTCAAGATCTTGGAAAAATTGTTTCAATTGCCAAAAAATACAAAATTTTAACAGCAATAGATAATACCTGGGGTACACCTTACTATCTTAAACCAATAAAACTTGGTTTTGATATGTCTATCGTATCTGCTACTAAATATTACTCTGGTCATTCTGACGTTATGGGCGGAAGCCTAGCAGTTAATAAAAAAGTTTTCCAAAAAGTGAAAGCAGCTGAAAAAATAACAGGATTAAGATTGGGACCTGATGATGCATATTTAATAACTAGAGGTTTAAGAACTTTGGATGTTAGATTAGATAGGCATAGAGAAAATGCAAAAAAGATTGCAGCTTTCTTGTCAAAAAATAATAAGATTAAACTTCTCTATCCATTTAAGAAAAATTCCTTAAATTTTAGAATGTGGAAAAAGTATTACTCTGGTGCCTCAGGATTAATGGGGCTTAAAATAAAATCAAATAATATCAATTCTGTCAGAAAATTTGTAAATTCACTTAAATTATTCGGATATGGTTACAGTTGGGGAGGTTTTGAGAGTTTAGTTTTACATCAAGAATTTAGGGAAACAGGAAATAGAAAATTCATGAATTTAGCAAAGGATGAACATTTAGTCAGATTTCATATAGGACTTGAGGATCCAAATGATTTAATTGCTGATATTAAACAAGCATTAAGATATTTGAAATGAGCACAGAAAAATTTTTTCAATCCAGAACAGCATTAATCACATTATTTGCTGCTTGTTTTGTTGTTTTAATTTCTCTTGGTGTACGACAAACCTTTGGTTTGTTTTTCATAGATTTCAATGAAAGTCTCAAAATAAGCAATACAGCATTTGGTTTTGCGATAGGAATGCAGATGTTAATGTGGGGATTAACTGGACCTATTTTTGGTGCTATTGCAGATAAGTATGGTGGTCATATAGCAATTATTTCAGCATTTATTTTTTACGCCGCTGGAATATTTTTTTTATATACAGGACCTAATACAGGAATATTTTTTCAAATACACATGGGGTTGTTAATTGGAATAGGATTAGGTGGGACAGCCATTAGTATTCCAATGTCTATTGTTGGAAAACACTTTCCTTTATCTACAAGAACTATTGCAATGAGTTTTGTGACTGCTGTTGGTTCGTTTGGTTACTTTTTGTCACCAATTTTCACAAGTTACTCTTTAAATGAATTTGGATGGAATTATACTTTATTCGTTTTCGGAATGCTTTTAATTGCTGGTTTAGTAGCTGCTTACTTCGTAAGATCTCCATCTGCAACTGAAAATGTGGAAAAAACATCAGACCAATCATTTTCAGAAGCACTCAATGAAGCATTCAAAACAAAAAGTTATATTTTACTTGTATCTGGTTTTTTTGTTTGTGGATTTCATATTACTTTAGTTGGAACTCATGTTCCTAAGTATGTAATTGATAGAGGTCTTGAGGATTGGACTGCTGCAGCTATATTATCTCTAATTGGGTTATTCAATATTTTTGGCTCTTTATTAAGTGGCTATCTCTCTGCAAAAATGAGTAAAAAAATAATCTTAAGTGCAATCTACTTTTTGCGAGGAGTTTCAATAATATTCTTTATATTCACTCCAGCTAGTAATATTGCAGCATTTATATTTGGAGCAAGTTTTGGGTTCCTCTGGTTATCGACAGTACCGGCTACTAGCGGAATAGTTGCTCATCTTTTTGGAACAAAATATTTGGGCTTGTTATATGGAATAGTTTTTTTAAGTCATCAAATTGGTTCGTTTTTTGGTGCATATCTTGGAGGTTTATTTCACGATACTTATGGGTCATATGACTATGCGTGGTATTTAGCAATTGCTTTATCTGTTTTTGCAGCAATAATTCATCTACCAATAAAAGAAGAACCAGTTTTAAGATTAAAAACAGAATAAATTGAATAAAACAAATCAATTAACAAAAATACATTTATCAGGGAAACCCTACATTATTTATAAATCTCAAAACGGGTTTGATCTTTACACCGATTTTTCAAAAAAAATTATTTTAAATAATAAAAATATTAAAAGTTTTTTAACAAAAAAAAATAAAAAACAATCAACCAACACAGATCTTTTCATTGGTTTTTTTGGATATGAGTTATTAAATAATCTGATAAATGTAAAAGTCCCTAAACAAAAAAATTTTAACTTTCCAAAAGGTATTTTTTATAAACCAGAAAAAAAGATCAAACTCAGTAACAAGTTAAATTACCATTTAAAAAATTTTAAATGTGGGAACTTTAAAATTAATATTAATAGAAAAAATTATACAAAAATATTCAATAAATTTAAGAAAAAGATAAAAAGTGGCGAGACATATCAAATTAAAATTTGCACTAAATATAAAACAAAGTCAAAAATCAATCCGTTAGATTTTTTTTCAAGGTTATCCGATACCAATCTAGCTCCGGAGGCTTTTATGATTAAAGATAATAATTACTCAATTATTAGCTGTTCCCCAGAAACCTTAATTATAAAAAAAGGAAGTGACATATCTACAAAACCGATAGCTGGGACTGTAAAAAAAACTAAGCAATTAAATAAAATAAAAGCATTAAATTATTTTAGAAAAAATTTAAAAGAAACCAAAGAGCATAATATGATTGTTGATATGGAAAGAAATGATTTATCAAGAATTTGCAAGATAGGTTCAGTAAAATTGTCTAAACAAAAAATCGTTGAGGAATATAAAGACCTTTTTCATTATGTTAGCTTAATTAATGGAAAATTAAAAAAGAATATAAATAATTTTGAAATAATTAAAGCGATGATGCCAGGCGGTTCAGTTATTGGTTGTCCAAAGATAAATACGCTTAATCTTTTGAATAATCAGGAAAAAGAAAATAGAAATATTTATACAGGAAGTTTTGGTTACATAAAATTTAATGGCGATATGAGATTTAATATAATTATAAGATCAATTTTAAATTTTAAGAATATATCCGAAATTTCAGTTGCCTCAGGTGTCGTTGTCGATAGTAATGCCAATCACGAATTTAATGAGAATTTTCTTAAAGCTAAAGCGTTAATAGATTTATTTAAATGATTTATGTAATTGACCATAACGATTCCTTTACTCATAATGTTGTTCATCAATTTGCTTTGTTTGATAAAGTTGAGTGCGATAACTATGATAAAGTTAGCGAAAATAAAATTAAACAAGCGTCAACAATAATTTTTTCACCTGGGCCTGGTAATCCAAAAAATTATCCAATTACCTCAAAAATTTATAAAAAATATAAAGGTAAAAAGAAAATCATTGGGATTTGTTTAGGATTTCAACATATTCTTTTTTGTGAAGGTGCAAAAATTGTTGAACAAAAAAAAATTTATCATGGTTTTCAATCAAATATAAAAGTAATCACCAACAAATCTTTATTCAACAAAGGAAAAATATTTAAAGTTGGCAGGTATCATTCTTTAAAATTAAAAGAACCTTTCAAATCTAATAATTTTGAGATAACTATGAGATGTTTAAATTCAAAAGTCGCAATGGCATTTGAAAATAAAAAGGAAAAAATTTATGGATTTCAATTTCACCCAGAATCTTTTTTAACAGTCAATGGTAACTTACTTATTAAAAAAATCTTATCAGCTTAAAGATTTAAAACCAATAGAATTCCAAGATCTTTGGGGGGATCATGGAATTTTCACAACGATGTGGATTTTTGGTAAACCAGCAAAAATTTTATTCTTTGATAATCATTTAAAAAACTTAATTTTATCATTAAAAAAATATCAAATAAAAAAGAAATCATTAAAGTCAGATATTTTAAAAATAATTAGTAAAAATTTATCCAAAAAGAGGAAATACAATCATCTATTGAGAATTGCTATAAATAAGAAAACCGTTTCAATATCTTTAAGGAAAAGAGTTAAACCAAAATTAAATTTTAATTTGAGGTTAGTAAAATTAAAAAGAGAAAAACCAGAATTTAAAAATCTAAAATACAAAAAGATCTTATCTTATTTATCTAAAATGGATAACTCCCAATCAGATATTGCATTGGTATCTAATAAGAAATTATTAGAAACTGGAACCTCAAATTTACTATTTGTTAAAGATCAAAAATTTTTTACTCCCAAAAAGGATTATTATGAGGGAAATACTTATAAATTTTTTAAAACAAAAATAAGAAAGATAATTAAAAAAGATATTTTGCTTAAAGAAATAAAAAATTATGATGAAATATTATTAATAGGATCTGGCAAAGGTGTTACTTCAGTTAAAACTATAGATGAGCTTAAATGGAAAAGAAAAAACCTAAAAAAATTCAAGTTTCTATCAAAACAATATGATGCAGTTATAAATAAATGTAATTCTTATAGATTTTAGCAAATGAGAGACCCAAACAATCCTTGTTTATTTTGTAATGTTAAAAAAAGCGGATGTGCTCATGAAAATGAACTGGCATATGCAAGTTATGACTCATATCCAGTTTCAGAGCATCATTGTTTGATTATACCTAAAAGACACATAAAAGATTATTTTGATTTATCTAATGATGAATTGGTTGCCTGTAATGATCTTTTAAAAATTGTAAAAAAAGAAATAATCAATAAAGATCCATTAGTTAAAGGATTTAATCTAGGCACAAATATAGGAATTGTATCTGGTCAATCTATTTTACATTGTCATTTTCACCTGATTCCCCGTAGAGAAGGAGATGTAGATAATCCTCAGGGTGGAGTACGATCGGTCATTCCAAACAAGCAACATTATAAAAGAAATAATTAGCCTGTTATAAAAGACAAATTGACCCCAGTTTGAGGTTGAACTATAAATTCAACTATATATAAAACTTTAAAATTAATTCAAAATTAACAAAAGGCGGAAATGTTAAGTAACAATCCATTTTCAATTTTATCAGAAACCATCTCACCGTTTGCTATGCAATCTTTTATTATTGCAATGGTTTTGTTGATTGCAGTTGGAACTATTATTCAAATGATATATCATAAAAATTTGACTTATTTTTTTAATAACGCAAAAAAAGCAAAACTATCAGCGACAAAAGAATTAGGTGTTGGAGAAAAAGTTTCCGTGATTGCTAAAACAACAGTTGTTGATATTGGTACTACCTCTGAATTAGGTTTTGGTAAAAGAAGATTAGCCCACGTTCTAGGAATGTATGGAACAATTTTATTTTGGGTGTCATCAGGTGTTTTAGTTTTTTGTTACACAGGTGCTGATAAACCAACTTCTCAAACTTGGTCAATGATTTGGCATGCAGGAGCAATATTAACTTGCTTAGGCGGGTATTGGTTTTGGTTTTTTTTAAGAGTAGACGTATCAGCAGAAGCTCATCCTTGGTATAGAATCATTAAAGCTGATTTATTTGTTTTAGCTTTACTAGCATGTTCAACTTTTGGGTTAGCATGGTCTTACACTCAATTTAACGGGCAAATGGGATTATCATATTTGTTTTTAACTTTATTTGTTGCATCTAATTTAATTTTGTTTGGTGGTGTTTATTGGTCTAAATTTGCCCATATGTTCTACAAACCTGGAGCAGCAATACAAAAAAATCTAGCTGAAGCTGATGGTTCAAGAGACAATCTTCCTCCACCAGCAGATGCCCCTGAGCAATTTGGCTTAGGTATAAAAAGAGAAGAGCCAAAACACTATTAATATGTTATTAGAAAAAGGAGAAAAATAAATTATGTCAACTTTTGTATATATGACAAGATGTGATGGTTGTGGACATTGTGTAGATATATGTCCTTCGGACATCATGCACATAGATGAAAATATTCGAAGAGCAAAAAACATTGAACCAAATTTTTGTTGGGAATGTTACTCATGTGTTAAAGCATGTCCTAATCATGCAATTGACGTAAGAGGGTATGCTGATTTTGCTCCTATGGGTCACAGTGTGAGAGTTAGAAGAGAAGAAGAAAAAGGAACCATCTCTTGGAAGATCAAATTTAGAAATGGAACAGAAAAAAATTTCGTATCCCCAATTACAACAAAACCTTGGGGTAAATTTATTCCTAAACTTGCTGAAGGTGATACCCCTAATCAAGGAGAAATTAATTCACAAAGACTATATAGTGAGCCAGAGGGTTTAAATACAAATAAAGAACTACCATCAGTCCCAAAAGAGTCTTTTAAAAAAGGTGTTTATTATTAATGGCTAAGCACAAAACACATTATGAGGAATGTGATGTATTAGTTGTTGGTGGTGGAATGGCTGGCACTGGAGCAACATTCGAGGCTAGACATTGGGGAAGAGATTTAAAAATTGTTTGTGTTGAAAAAGCAAATATTGATCGAAGTGGTGCAGTCGCACAAGGTTTATATGCAATCAATTGTTACATGGGTATGCAATGGGATGAAAATCAACCTGAGGACCATGTTAGATATGCCAGAAATGATTTAATGGGAATGGTCAGAGAAGATTTAGGTTATGACATGGCTCGCCATGTAGATTCAACTGTTCACATGTTTGATGAGTGGGGTCTTCCAATGATGAAAAATGAAAAAACTGGAAGATACTTAAGGGAAGGTAAATGGCAAATCATGATACATGGTGAGAGCTATAAACCAATCGTTGCTGAGGCAGCAAAAAAATCTGCAGATAAAATTTATAATAGAATAATGGTTACTCATTTATTAATGGATGAGTCTCAAGAAAATAGAATTGGTGGTGCTGTTGGATTTAATATGAGAACAGGAGATTTTCATGTATTTAGAGCTAAAGCAGTTATTGTTGCTGCGGGGGGTGCATCACATATTTTTAAACCAAGAGCGGTTGGAGAAGGCATGGGAAGAACTTGGTATGCACCATGGAGTAACGGATCTGCATATGCACTACCTATTGCTGCAGGCGCAAAAATGACTCAAATGGAAAATAGAATTGTATTGTGTAGATTTAAAGATGGTTATGGACCTGTTGGAGCATATTTTTTACATTTAAAAACATATACACAGAATGCTAATGGCGAAAATTATGAAAAAAAATGGTATGATCAAACCAAAGAATTAGTTGGTGAATATATTGATCATCATCCAACTCCTACTTGTTTAAGAAACCACGCATTTATACAAGAGGTTGCTGCCGGTGGCGGACCAATCCACATGGTTACTAAAGAGGCTTTTCAAGATCCACATTTAGAAACAGTTGGATGGGAAAACTTTTTAGGGATGACAGTTGGACAAGCTGTTGTTTGGGCATCACAAAATATTGATCCAAAGTATACAAATCCTGAATTAACAACATCTGAACCTTATGTTATGGGATCGCATGCAACATGTTCAGGAGCATGGGTTAGTGGACCTGAGGATTTGTCTCCTCCTGAATACTTCTGGGGTTATAACAGAATGTTAACAATTGATGGACTTTTTGGTGCGGGAGATACAGTGGGAGGCAGTGCGCATAAATTTTCATCAGGTTCTTTTACAGAGGGTAGATTAGCAGCAAAAGCAGCAGTCAAATATATTGAGGATAAAAAAGCTGAAGGAATAAATGTTACAGATAAACAATGTGATAATTTTAAAAAAGCTGTCTACAAACCTTTAGAAACCTATACAGTCGCTCAAAACGAGATAACTGGAGGAACTGTTTCACCAAGTTATATTTCTCCAATACAAGGATTACAAAGACTTCAAAAGATTATGGATGAATACGTTGGGGGTATTACCTCAAATTATATGACCAACGGAAATTTACTAAAAAAAGCTTTAGAACTTTTAGCTTGGTTACAAGAGGATTTGGAACATGTTGGTGCAGAGGATTATCATCAGTTAATGAGGGCTTGGGAGTTAAAACATAGAGCTTTAACTTCACAGTGTGTGACTGAGCATACTTTATTTAGGGAGGAAACTCGTTGGCCGGGCTATTATTACAGAGGAGATCATATGAAATTAGACGATGAAAATTGGCATTGTTTGACAGTTTCAAGAAGAGATCCTAAAACCGGTAAATTTACTCTCGAAAAGGTTCCAGTTTATCACATTGTGGATGAAAAAGAGAAAAAGAAGGCCTCATAATTTATTTTAAGCAAATTTATGGATCTTTTATCAAAGTCAGATGAAGAGATTTTTAAGATTGGCAAACCTTTTTGGGAAAATTTAGTGCGAGCCTCAAATATGAAGGATTATGGTGGTTTTACCAAAGATTTTTCAACACAGATGCTATTTGGAGCAAATGAAGTTGAGTTAGGTAAACAATGGGCAAACAATAAAATTATCACAAATTTAGAGGAAACTTACAAACCCTTTGGAACACTAAGACGTGGTGAGTACATAACAGTATTAATCAAACAGACCAACAAAGAAATACCTGGAGAGTTTCTAGGAAGATTGGTACTTGGGGTTGAGGATGACG
This sequence comes from uncultured Pelagibacteraceae bacterium, assembly GCA_902578265.1. Taxonomy (GTDB): domain Bacteria; phylum Pseudomonadota; class Alphaproteobacteria; order Pelagibacterales; family Pelagibacteraceae; genus Pelagibacter. The sequence continues at coordinate 8,045 of CACHCA010000008.1, read as the reverse complement.
AGATTAAAATTTTTGGAGCAACAATTTATTAATTATAGTTTGACAATTTTTTTGCTGGGTGTATTCAGAGATCTAGATGCATCTTTCAAATTTAAAAATTCTAAATATCATAGCTAATAAAAAATCAACTTTTATTAAAACTGGAATTTTTTCAGCTATAGCTGCATGTTGGGGTGTTATCTTAGTTGGAACTTTTATTACTTTTAAATAAGTAATATTTTAAGTTTTTATATTTGATGGATGTTTTTTTACCTATAGCCCAAGTCTTTATTAATCCAGTTGAAATACTTTTGCTAAGTGCCATTGTTGGTGTTCTTTCAGGTTTGTTTGGAGTAGGAGGTGGTTTTTTAATGACACCTTTTTTAATCTTTATGGGTGTTCCCCCAGCTTATGCGGTAGCAAATGAGGCTAACAATATATTAGCAACTTCAGTGTCTGGATCTACCACTCATTGGTTAAAAAATACTTTAGATTACAAAATGGGATTAATGATCGTCATTGGTGGAACAATTGGAACTGTATTAGGTATTTTTACTTTCACTTATTTTAAAGATATTGGAAAAATAGATACAGTAATTTCTTTAGCCTATATGTACATTCTTGCAATAATTGGGACTCTGATGTTGGTGGAAAGTCTGGGTGAAATTGATAAAGCCAAAAAAAATATAGTAGAGAAGAAAAAACTACATGTCCATTATTGGATCCATGGACTTCCTTTTAGAATGAGATTTCCAAAATCCAAATTATATGAAAGTATATTTACACCGATCGTAATTGGATTAATTGTTGGTTTTATTGCGGCTATCATGGGTATCGGTGGTGCATTCATTTTAGTGCCCGCAATGATTTACATTATTAAGATGCCAACAAAATTAGTACCTGGAACTTCATTGTTTGTGACCATTTTTGTAAGTGTGATAGTTACATTTCTTCATTCAATTAATTATGGGTCAATTGATTTAATGTTAGTTTTAATGTTAGTTATAGGATCAATAGTAGGAGTTCAAGTAGGTCAGAAACTTGGAGAGCAGATTGACAGCTCTGGATTAAAAGCTTTGTTAGCAATTTTATTATTAATAGTCGGGATTGTAATAGCTTACGACACCTTTTTTGCTGAGGAGATTAAGAACGGAGTTACATCTGTAAGTTCACCAGATTTAAATTTCTTCTCAAAGTTTATTAAGGAGTTCTCTGAAGATATGCCATTCTTCTATGGATTATTTTCAATCCTATTTGCTGTTATTTTAGGAATAGGAGCTGCATTTATTAGAAGATCGATTTCAAAATTTAGAGAAAAATATTTTAAAAAGACAGTTAAACAATCTAAATAAAAAATTTTACATAGATCTCAATTGTTAAAATACTCACAATTCCTACAGTCAACATTGATGTAAATCCAACTATAAAAGGTTTATAACCCATATTTCTAATATCTATTAAATTTGTAGATAACCCTATAGCTGCCATAGCCATAGTCAAAAAAATTTTAGAAGAAGATTTAATTGAATTTATTAAATCAATCCAATTGTTATTAGTTGAAAAAACTTCATCACCTATATTTCTAAAGATTATCATCCCAACAAAACCCAAAACAAAATATGGAAATATACTTAAAATAGAGTAACCCTTTTCTTTTGTTTGACCTCTGTTATAAAGAAAAGCAAAAAGAGGGATCATAACTATTAAAAAAGTATTTCTTATAAGCTTTGTAACAGTTGCGATATTTAATGTTTCAGGACTATTGAATTGCTGATCATATATTAATCCTGCTGCAGCTACCTGTGAGGTTTCATGTATTGCAGTACCTAAAAAAAGACCTGTAAATAATGAGTTTCCTTGAAAATAAAAATTCGCAAAGTAAGGATATAACAACATCGACAGTATTCCGAATAAAGTAATGTTGGCAATAGCATAAGAGATTTCACTTTTGTTAGCTTTAATCACTGGTGCAGTTGCCATGATGGCTGTAGTACCACATACTGTACTACCGATTGATATTAAGTAAGCCATTCTTGTAGGTATTTCAAGTTTTTTTATAATTAGCTTTATTACAATTAAGACGCTGACAATACAAATCACTATTAATGGAATTGCTATTTTTCCAAATTCTAAAAATTCAAAAGGTTTTAATTGTATTCCTAAACAGATAATTCCAAGTTTTAAAATATAGTCCTTACTAAAATCTAATCCTTTTTGAAAACTTTCTCGAATTTTAAAAAAATTTCCAAAAAAAATTCCTAGTATAATGGCTATCATTGCTGTAGAGATTGGACTTTTGCTATATCCTAAAAGTTCAATACCAATAATATTATTAAAACCTTGAGAAAGAGAATAAAGAATAAATGCTAGTATTATACCTGGTATTAACACCAAGTAATCTTTTAAAAACATTCTTATAAAGTGATTATGCGCTTCTATAAAGTTTAGTCATAACAAATTCCTTATGACCCAAAGCTTCTGCACAAGTTAATCTTCCATTAGCAACTCTAAGAGTTGTCTCAATAAGTTTATCTCCCGCCTCTGATAAATTCATTTCTCTTGAAAGAATTTTTGATACATCGCAATCAATGTGTTCACCCATACTTTTAACAGTCAATGGATTAGCAGTTAATTTAACGACTGGCTCAATTGGATTTCCAACAATGTTACCTTGCCCAGTTGGAAACAAATGGATATTAAATCCTGCTGCTGCTTGTAGTGTTACACACTCTGCTGCAGCTGAAGAAGTATCCATAAAGTATAATCCTTTACCTTTCTTTGGTTCTTCCGCTGGCTCTAAAACATCTATAAATTTACAATCACCAATTTTTTGAAAATTTCCAAATGCTTTTTCTTCAATAGTTGTCAAGCCTCCAGCAATGTTTCCAGCAGTTGGTTGACTCTCTGAAAGATCATCAGTTGCTTCTTTTAGAATAAAATCATTATATGCGCTCCAAGTTTTCATAAATTTGTCTGAAGCTTCTTTTGTAGCACCTCTCGTTGCACAAACTTTTTCAGCTCCAGTTAGCTCTGAAGTTTCACCAAAACATAAATGAACACCAAGTGGCTCAAGTTTATCCATTAAGTTTCCAACTGTAGGATTTGATGCAAGACCTGATGTGGTATCTGATTCTCCACATTTTACTGAAATCCACAAATCACTTATTGGACATTCCTCTCTTTGTTTTTCTGAAGCCCACATAACAAACTCTTGTGCTTTTTTTGATGCTTTCATAACAGTTCCAATATCACCCGTTCGTTCAATGTGAAAACCTTCTACAGGCTTTCCAGTCTTTGCTATTCCATCTACAATTCTTTTAGTCCACTTTGGCTCAATACCGATTACAATCACAGCGGCAACATTTGGATTACTTCCGGTTCCAATCATTGTTCTAAAATGTAGTTCTAAATCTGCTCCAAACTGCAATCGTCCATATGAATGTGGTAATGCGATAGTTCCTTTTATATTGTTTGCAACTGCCTCTGCGCAAGCATTTGAAATATCATCTACTGGTAAAATAATTACGTGATTTCTAGTTCCTGCTCTTCCATTTTCTCTTTTGTAACCTAAAAAACTTTTTGGAATTTCCATCTTACCACTTTTTTGTTTTTACGTTATGAACATGTACATGTTCACCTTTTTTTATGGATTTAACAACTTTTCCTATGTCGTGACCATATTTTAAAATTGTGTCTCCTTCTTTTAAGTCCGTCATAGCAATTTTATGACCCAATGGTATTTCATCCATTGATTGAATATCTGTTGAGCTATCATCCTCCATAATCCAGCATTTACAGTCTTGTTTTGGTGTTATTTTTTCGATAACTACAACCCCTACATTATCCTTTTTGTCGTGAATTATGATATCAGTAGCCATATATCGTGTCGATTTGTTTGTTTGAATTTTCAAAAATCTTATATATTAATCGCGACAATTAAGAAATAGTTTTATAAAAAAATTATTACATTTGCTAGATTAGAAAGGTTCTATTAATGACGAAAATGACAACAGAAGAAGCTTTTGTAAAAGTTTTACAAATGCACGGCATCGAACATGCTTTTGGAATAATAGGTTCAGCATTCATGCCTATCTCTGATATTTTTCCTGATGCGGGTATTACTTTTTGGGACGTTGCTCATGAAACAAATGGTGGACTAATCGCTGATGGTTATACAAGATCTACAGGCAAAATGTCTATGGTCATTGCACAAAATGGGCCAGGCATCACTGGATTAGTAACCCCAATAAAAACTGCTTACTGGAACCATACACCATTATTATTAGTGACCCCTCAGGCAGCAAATAAGACTATGGGTCAAGGAGGTTTTCAAGAAGTTGAGCAAATGAATTTATTTAAAGATATGGTTTGTTACCAAGAAGAGGTTAGAGATCCATCAAGAATGGCTGAAGTTTTAAATAGAGTAATTGAAAAAGCAATTAGAGGTTCAGCACCGGCGCAAATTAATGTTCCAAGAGATTATTGGACACAAGTTATCGATATTGAATTACCACCTATAGTAAGATTGGAAAGACAAGGTGGAGGAGCAGAGGCAATAGAGAAAGCTGCAAAACTTTTATCAAATGCAAAGTTTCCAGTTATTTTATCTGGTGCAGGAGTTGTAATCGGTGGTGCAATTGAAGAAACAAAAAAACTTGCAGAAAGGTTAGACTCTCCAGTTTGTTCTGGTTATCAACACAATGATAGTTTTCCAGGAAGTCATCCATTAGCTGTAGGACCTTTAGGATACAATGGGTCAAAAGCTGCTATGGAATTAATCTCAAAAGCAGATGTTGTTTTGGCTTTAGGAACAAGACTAAATCCATTCTCGACACTTCCAGGGTATGGCATAGATTATTGGCCTAAGAAAGCTAGCATAATCCAAGTTGATATCAATCCTGATAGAATTGGTTTAACTAAAAAAGTTACTGTTGGAATAAGCGGAGATGCAAAATTAGTTGCTCAACAAATATTTGATAAATTATCATCCAATGCAGGTGATACAGATAGACAAAAAAGAAAAGACTTAATTCATCAAACAAAATCTGCATGGTTACAAAAATTATCTAGTCTAGATCATGAAGATGATGATGAAGGAACAGTCTGGAACAAAGAAGCAAGAGAGAGAGATAAAGATAGAATGTCACCAAGACAAGCTTGGAGAGCAATTCAAGCTGGAATGCCTGAAGATGTAATTATCTCAAGTGATATTGGAAATAATTGTGCAATAGGAAATGCTTATCCAACTTTTGAAAAACCAAGAAAATATTTAGCACCAGGTTTATTCGGTCCTTGTGGTTATGGTTTTCCATCAATACTTGGAGCAAAGATTGGATGTCCAGATACACCTGTAATTGGTTTTGCGGGAGATGGAGCTTTTGGAATCAGTATGAATGAAATGAGTTCTTGTGCTCGTAAGGAGTGGCCGGCGATTACAATGGTTATTTTTAGAAATTATCAATGGGGTGCAGAAAAAAGAAACACAACTCTTTGGTTTGATAATAACTTCGTTGGAACCGAATTAGACCCAGAGTTAAGTTATGCAAAGGTAGCTGATGCTTGTGGTTTAAAAGGAGTTACCGTTAATTCAATGGAGGAGACAACTGCCGCAATCAAGAAATCTTGTGAGGATCAAAAGAAAGGTATAACGACATTTATAGAAGTAATTTTAAATCAAGAGCTTGGAGAGCCATTCAGACGAGATGCAATGAAAAAACCAGTTAGAGTTGCTGGAATAAAAAAAGAGGATATGAAGAAGCAACCTTCTTTAAATTCATAAAAAAAACAGGTAGATACCCGGTTCTTCATCATATTCATTAATTTCTTTTAACTTATTCTCTTTAAATAAAAAAATTTGTTTAATTTGCAAATTTGAGATCAATAATTTGTTGAATATTTTATTTTTAATTAAAAAATAATCATTTAAATCAGCTCCATATTTTTTAAGATATGAATATTCTGATAAATCATAATTAAAGTATTCATTTTTATTTGAATTTAAATTTAAAATATTAGTAATTTTTTCAGCATTTTCTTTTTTTAGGATAAGATATGTGTCATTCTTATCAATTTCAAAAACCAAAAATTTTATCTTTGACTTAGCTATAAAGTTTTTGAAATAATCTTTGTTGGTTTTTTCTAAATTTAAAATGTCGTTAATTAATAAAGCATTTTTTCCAAAAAAAATCTTTGAAGTTAATGAAAAATTTTCACTAGGCATTCCATCAAAATATCTTAAAGGTGAATGAATTAAAGAATTAGATGTTGGTGAGATGAAGATTTTATCATTTGGTTGGTATATATTGAGTATCTTGTCATATAAAATCTTATTCACACTTGTTATATTTGTATATTTATTATTTTTAAAGTTAAAATAAATTTGAACAAAAGATATAGATATTATAATTACAAAAATTTTAAAATTATTAAGAAATTTTTTAATTTCTAATTTCTCCAATTTTTTTATAAGAAGAGTGATCAGAAAAAATTCATAAAATATAAATAGTCTACTACCAACTCTTATATAAAAATAAAAAAGTAAATAAGAAACGGTTAAAATTACTAGATATTTTGTTTTTAAATTTACATCCTTTTTTTTGAATAATATTAAAAAGAAATAAAGTACTAGTACAAAAATGAGTATTTCTTTGATTAGAAAAAATTCAGAAAATAATCTACTTAAATTTTCTGGTAAAATAAATAAAAAATTTAAGTATTCTTGATTTTCAATATTATAATAAGCATTTCTAATTGGACTACTAATTTCCTTATCAACAACATTTAAAGCTATGCTAAATATTTTTTTTATTTCTATGAATTCTAAAAATAAAATCAAAAATGGTATAATTGTTATAACAAGACCTAAAGAATAATATCTTAATAAATATTTCTTATTATTGGAGATTAAGAAAAAAAAAATATTTAATAAGCAGATAAGAATAAGTTCTTCCCTACAAAAACCACCTAAAATATTTACTATCCCTAAAACAAAAAAAAATTTCTTTTCTTTATTATTTTCAATAATCTTGAAAATTAAAAAAACATTTAGAAGAATAAAAAAATTTGAAATAGCGAAAGGGCTTAGAATTGTATGTTCATTTATGATTGAAGGATTAAATAGGAAAAAAATTAAAGGTATAAACAAAAAATACCTATTTTGAAAATATCTGCTGTTTATATTTATTATTAATAATGCACTTAATAAAAAAAATAAGATATTCGGTATCTTTAATGCACTATATGAAAACCCAAATAAATTAGATGATAAATTAGAGATAATGTAAAATACTGGTCTAAAATAGTTCAATACAGCTTTTTCAGAAAAAATATTTATTGACCAATCGATGTATTTAAATTCATCAATACCAACAATATTTTGATTACTAAATTTATACAAAAGTAAAAATGAAGAAATTATTAATATGAGTAATATAAAAATATTAGAGATATACTTTTGTTTCATTGAAATTTAATTAACAATAACTTAATTATTTCATTTATGAAGCAAAATCAAAAACTTTTAGTTGTTAATATAAATGAGTTCAATTACGATTTTTTATTAAAGCAAAGCAAAATTTTTAAATGTAAAAACATAATTAGATTTTTTGATAGTTTTGAGAAATCAAAAACTTTTACACTTGATAAAATACAACATGAAAGTTTAGATCCATGGGTACAAGAAGTTTCAATTAATACTGGCAAAAACTCAAAAAAACATAAAATTAAAAATCTCGGAGAAAAATTAAATTCAAATATTGTTCAAATATGGGATTTAATTTCAAAAAAATTTACCGTATCGGTTTGGGGATCAATGAATTCACAACTTAGAGATAATAAAAATATAAAAGTATTTTTTCCTGATCCATGGAATTTTACATCTAAAATAAAGCCAGAGAATTTAGAAAATCTTTTTCTTTTACCTAATTATTATGCAAAAAATTATACCAACATTAAAACATCTAATTTTATCAAATATTCAATTTATTTAATGAAGATTATGTTTACAAGTAACTTAGTTCTGAAACATTTCTTTTCAAATTTTTTTTTCTACTTTAAAAATATTTTCT
>CACHCA010000007.1 GCA_902578265.1 uncultured Pelagibacteraceae bacterium | reverse complement strand
TGAAAATAAACTGAATTATCTTTTTGGATATACAAATGAAATTGATAAAACTATTTCTGAAAAAAGTATACTAGAGTTTCATTTGGCTCATAAAACAAATCCAGAATTTTCTTTTGAACCCAAAGAAAATACAAATCCATTAATATGGAAGTATTTAGCTGCTTCGAATTTATTATATCAAACTAATGAAATTGACTTAGATGAATTAGAAAAAATTGAGTTAATTGAGTATGCCACACATAACAAGAATTATCTTGAAGATGATTTATTTCAAATTTACAAAAGGTTTCAGTTTACGATTGATCAATTTTTGAATGTCAAAACAGTATTCAAATCTTTAGCTAATATTGAGAGCAGGGCCCTTTTATATCAAAGCGTATTACTAGAGTCTGACATAAATAAAAAAATAGAGTTAATGAAACTTCTAAAAGAAGCATTCATCAAGGATAAAATTGGTAATGCTTTTGAGAAGATACTAAAAGACCTGTTACAAGATATTGAATTAGATCAAATTTCCTCAAAGCATACTAGTTTTTATTTAGAAAATATTAATACTGATGAAAAAAAACAAACTAAAATCAAGTATAATGATGATCTATTACATCAATCAAAACTTATAAAATATTTTATTGGAGAATATAATCAAACAAAAATAGAAAAAGATCTCAATAATTTTCTCAAAAAAATAAAAAGGGATAAAAAGTATTCTATCTCAAAAAAAGATATTATTTTAATCGAGTCATTGAAATCAGATGGCATAAAAATTGATAAGAAATATGACAATTTATATAAAATTCTAGATTCTGAAATGCCAACAGATATACAAGTCATGGTAAATAATAATGAGTCAGCTTCAACAATTCTCAGAATTATAGAGGTTATTGGTCAAGATGAGTTGAGTAACTTAGATGAGGATACCCTATTTTTTATAATAAGTGCACTTAATCAATTAAACATAGATTCTATACGTAATAAAATTTTATTAAAAGTTCTTCCTTTAAAAGTTTAAAAATTAGTTTATTTATTTAGCTGATGAGCATTAAAGATATAATTACAGTTCCTGATGAAACACTAAAGAAAATTTCTGAACCATTAGAAAAAGTTACTACCAATGAAAAAAAGCTTATTAAAGATTTATTTGACACCATGTACGCTTCTAAAGGTATTGGATTAGCTGCAGTACAAATAGGTATCCTGAAAAGAATTTTAGTAATTGATGTGTCTACCAAAGATGAAAAGAGGGAGCCTTTAAGTTTCATAAATCCTGTTATTAAAAAAGTTAGTGATGAAACCTCAATTTATGAGGAGGGTTGTTTATCAATTCCAGATACATTTATAGAAATTGAAAGGCCAAAAATTTGTGAAGTGGAATATATTGATATAAATGGAGAAAAAAAAAATTTAATGTGTGACGGTCTCTTATCAACTTGTTTACAGCACGAAATTAATCATTTGGATGGAAAATTGATAATTGACCATTTATCAAAGTTAAAAAGAGATATCATAATCAAAAAAATTTCAAAAACAAAAAAAGATCCTGACAGAATATTAGTTTAAAAATGCCTAAAAAAATCATTTTTATGGGTACACCCATGTTTGCAGTTCCAATATTGAAATCACTCTATCAAAATGGTTTTCCAATAAATTTGGTTTATACACAACCACCTCAAAAATCTCACCGAGGTCAGAGAATAAATAAATCACCGGTGCAAGGTATATCTGAAACTTTAAATATAGAATTTAGATCTCCACAGAACTTGAAAAATAACACTGAGGAATATGAGTTTTTAAAAAAAATGGATGCTGATCTTGCAATTGTTGTAGCCTATGGACAAATAATTCCTAAAGAATTTTTAAGTTTAACAAAAAAAGGCTTTATAAATATTCATGCATCTATACTCCCAAAATGGAGAGGTGCCGCACCCATTCAAAGAGCTATAATGAATTTAGACACAGAAACAGGGATTAGTATAATGAAGATCAATGAAGAATTAGATAGTGGGCCTGTAAGTAATATTTTTAAAATAAAACTTGACCAAAATCTCAATGCAAAAGAGGTCTCAGAAAAACTCGCTCTAATTGCAGCAGATAAAATTTTAGATGTTGTAGATGAAATTTTTGAGGGTAAATTAAATTTTGTTGATCAAGATAATTCTAAAGCCACTTATGCAAAAAAAATTATTAAAAATGAGGGGCAAATAGATTGGAAAAGCGATGCTTTAAAAATAATTGGAAAAATTAATGGCTTATATCCCACCCCAGGAGCTTTTTTTAATTTTAATGGCCAAAGATATAAAATTTTAAAAGCAGAAATTGGAAATGGGATTGGTAAAAATGGTGAGGTTATATCAGAAGATCTTGAAATAGCGTGTGGAGATAAAAAATCTATTAAGGTTTTTGAAATACAGAGAGAAGGGAAAAAGGTTCAAAAAACCGGAGAGTTTATGCTTGGATCCCACATCAGAAAAGGCTCAATAATATCTAATGTTTAGATATCAAATATTGATAGAGTATGTAGGCACCGATTTTAGAGGTTGGCAAATTCAAACAAAAGGCAAAACTATACAAGGACTGATTCAAGAAAGAATTTCTAAATTATTAAAAGAAAAAACTATTTTGATTGGTGCTGGAAGATTAGATAAAGGAGTTCATGCGCTTGAACAATCTGCTCATTTTGAAAGTAAAAAAAAAATTGAAAATTTGAATAAATTTGTCAAATCTTTAAATCATTTTTTAAACAAGGAAATGATTACAATTATAAAAATTAAAAAAAGGGGTAAAGATTTTCACGCAAGGTTTTCTGCAAGAATGAGAGTATATAAATATATAATCATTAATCGCTTTAGTAAACCAGTAATAGATAAGAATAGAGGATGGCACATTATTAATAAACTCAATTTAAAAATAATGAAAAAAGCTTCAAAAAAATTAATTGGTACAAATGATTTTTCTACTTTCAGAGCTTCAAGCTGTAGAGCTAAAAGTCCAATCAAAACTATGAAGTCTGTCAAAATAAAATCTAGAAATAATAAAATAGAAATAGAATTTCAATCACAATCTTTTCTACAACAACAAGTTAGGTCAATGGTTGGTTGTTTAAAATATGTAGGTGAAAAAAAATGGACTTTAAAAAAATTCAATTTTGTAATGAACTCAAAAAAAAGAATTTTGTGTGCACCACCAGCACCACCTGAAGGACTTTATTTAGCGAGAGTTATTTATTAATTTTTTTAATTGTTTCTTATTTTTAAGATAAAGAAAAAAAGCTACTATTTCATAAACTACAGCAAATATATTAAAAATTATTGGTAGCTTAAAAAAATCATAAAGAAATTTATATTTTGGCATTTTCTTCCATAATAACAAAAATGCTTTCGCTCCTCCTAAAACTTTCTCACCATCTTTGATATGAAGTCTTCTTAAAAGTTGTTTGCTGTCTTTAGAGGTTTCTTTTTCAGCCAGCTCATTATCTGTAATATCAACCCAATCAATTTCATTTATTTTTTCTTTTTTATAAAGATCAATTTCGGCCTTACAAATTTTACAAGAATTATTAAAATATACTTTCATAATAAGAGGATTTATTACTAATTTGTCTCATATATGTACATGCGTAAAATACTCTAGTTGAAAATTTTATGAAACAATCTATTTAGTATCTCATATGAGTAATTTCTTTGAAAAATCTGACCTATCTAGAAAAGAGGCTGAAAGTATTATTTCAGATACTTTGCAAAAATGTGATGATGGTGAATTGTATTTGGAAAATTCGAAAGCTGAGTCGATATTATTAGACGATAACAAAATTAAAAATTCCAGTTATAATTCAGATTTAGGATTCGGTTTTAGAGCTATATCTGACGAGGTGGTTGCTTATTCTCATTCTAATGAAATTTCTAAGAACTCTTTAAAACAATCCTCAGAAAATTTAAAATCAACATTAAAATCTGTTAAAGGTACTTATAATCATGAAATTCCTAAATCAAATAAAAAGTATTATGATAATATTAATCCCATTGAGCAAAAGTCTCTTAATGAAAAAATTAAGATATTGAACGATGTAAATGATTATTTACGATCTAAAGGTGATAAGGTTAAACAAGTTACAGCTAATTTTTTGGGAGAGCAAAAGTCTGTAGAAATAATTAGATCTGGTGGAGAAACTTTGTCAGATGTTCGTCCTTTGGTAAGATTTAATGTGTCAGTTATGGTAGAGAAAGATGGCAGAAAAGAAACAGGCGTATACGGTGTTGGTGGAAGACAATCTTACGATTCATATTTAAAAGATGAAAATTGGAAAAGTGTTTGTGATGAAGCTCTAAGGATAGCATCAGTAAATTTAGAGAGTAAACCCGCGCCAGCAGGTGAGATGAAGGTTGTACTTGGACCTGGATGGCCTGCAATATTAATTCATGAGGCTGTTGGTCATGGCTTAGAGGGAGATTTTAATAGAAAAAAAACTTCAGCATTTCATAATCTAATGGGCCAAAAAGTTGCAAGTGAGGGAGTTACAATAATTGATGATGGTACCATTGATAAAAGAAGAGGCAGTCTTACAATTGACGATGAAGGAACACCAACAGAAAAAACTGTTCTAATTGAAAATGGAATTTTAAAAAATTTTATGCAAGACAGACTTAACGCTCGTTTGATGAAAACAAGATCTACTGGTAGCGGAAGAAGAGAAAACTATAGACATATAGTTCTACCAAGAATGAGAAATACAATGATGCTAAGTGGTAAGCAGACCCAAGAGGAAATGATTAAATCTGTCGACAAAGGTATTTTCGCAGTTAGTTTTGGTGGTGGACAAGTTGATATTACATCTGGAAAATTTGTATTTAATTGTACTGAAGCTTATGAAATTGTTGACGGTAAAATTGGATCACCGATTAAAGGTGCAACGTTAATTGGTGATGGTCCTTCAATTTTAAAAGAAGTTTCAATGGTTGGGAATGATATGATGATGGATCCTGGTATTGGGACATGTGGCAAAGCTGGACAAGGTGTACCTGTAGGTGTTGCACAGCCATCAATATTAATCGACAAGATGACTGTAGGCGGTACGAAACTTTAAATGGTTAAAGATCAAGAATTTTTAAGAAAAAAATCATCATATTGTTTAGATTTAGCGAAGAAATTAGGTGCAACAGACTCAAGTGTGGTTGTAAAAAATTCAGTTTCTGAAACTGTTAATTTTAGAAACAAAAAATTGGATGAAGCTAATAGGTCAGATGATCTAGGCATAAGTATCACTACTTACATTGGCAAAAAAAAATCATCAATATCTTCATCTAATCTGCTTACTGATAATTTGAATATTTTGATCGAAAAATGTGTCGAAACTACAAAAAATACTCCTGAGGATGAATTTAATTCTTTACCAGACAGAGATTTATTAGCAAATGAAGTTAAAGATTTAGATCTATATGATGATAGTCACATAGCGAATGATGAAAAAATAGATTATTTAAAAAAATTAGAGGCCGCTGCTTCAAACGACAAAAAAATTGTCAATACTGAATCTAGTTTTACTCAAAATAAATCTAATTTTGTTTTAGCTAATAGCGAGGGTTTTTGTGATGGTTACAAAACATCTTCATTTACAGCATCAAGTGTAACAGTTGCAAAAGATAAAAAAAGCATGGAAAGAGATTATGAATATTCTAGTAAATGTTTTCTTAAAGACTTAGATGATGCAGATGAATTAGGTAAAATTGCTGCTAATCAAACTATTAGAAAATTAAGTCCCAAAAAAATTGGGAGTGAGAAAATTGCTATAATTTTTGATAAAAGGATTGCTAAGGGAATATTAAGCACTTTTGCAAGCGCTATTTCTTCATCAGCAATATCAAGAGGAACTTCATTTTTAAAGGATAAAGTTAATCAAAAAATATTCTCAGATAAAATTAATGTATTCGACGAACCTGATATACTCAAAGGCTTAGGCTCAAGAAATTTTGATAGTGAAGGAGTAAAGACCAACACACTTAAACTAGTGGATCAAGGAATTTTGAAACATTATCTGATTGATACTTACAATGGAAATAAATTAAATCTTAAGTCTAATGGAAGATGTGGAGGAACAAGTAACCTTTATTTTGAAAATGGAAACATTAGCTTTAAAGATTTACTGAATTCAAATTCAAAAAGTCTCTATATTACAGAAACCATAGGACATGGAAGTAATATTGTGACTGGAGATTATTCGGTTGGAGCAACTGGGTTTTTAATTGAAAATGGTGAGTTTAAATATCCAATAAACGAAATTACAATAGCAGGTAATTTTAAAGACATGTTTCAAAATATTACCTTAGCAAATGACTTGGAGTTCAAATATGCAACTAACTCACCGACCATGTTAATAGAGGGAATGGTTGTTGCTGGCAAATGAGTGAATTTTGTATAATTGGTTCTGGAATATCTGGATCCACAATTGCAAATCTTCTTAATAAAAAATATTCAGTAATTTTGTTCGACAAAGCTAGAGGTCCTGGGGGTCGTGCATCTTTTAAAAGAATAAAAGGCAAAACAGGTTTTGATCATGGTACTCAGTATATTTCACCAAAAACTAAGGAATTTAAAAAATTTACTAAAGATTTAATAAAAAAAAAAGTTTTAAAAGTATGGGGTGGCAAACATATTTTTTTTAATTCAAAAAAAAAAGAGGATAAAAAACATCTAAAAGTAATAGGCAAACATGGGAACAATGATATTAGCAAACATTTGTTAAAGAAAATTAGTTGCAATTATAACAGTGAATTAAAAAAAATTTATTATAAAAATAAACTCTGGTATTTGTTATTTGACGATGGAAAATTAAGATCCTTTAAAAACTTAATTTTGACTTGTCCTCTTCCACAATTAAAAAAGCTTTCTAAGAAATTTATAAATAATTCTTTTTTAAGAAAATCAATAAAAATGGATGCAAATATTACTACTATGATTGCAATAAAAAAAAGTAAGAATTCAAATAGTAGCTATCTTTTTGAAGATCCAATTCTTGGTTGGGCAGGAAATGAAAACTCAAAAAAAAGATTTAAATCAAAATATGATTTATGGACTCTTCAAAGTACATTTGAATGGGCAAATAAAAAGATTTATAAAAACAAGAATAACAAAAAAGAAAATTCACAAATTATGATCGATAAATTTTTTAAACTTTCAAATATCAAAAAAACAAAAATTTATTATTCACTTAATCACGGTTGGCGATACTCTTCAAATTCGAGACCGTTTAAAATTAAAAGTTATTGGGATCCTGGGAAAAGATTGGGTGTTTGTGCCGATTGGTTTGTAGGACCTAGATTAGAGTCAGGATGGATAAGTGCACATGATTTATTCAGAAAAATCTTAAGATGAATTAATTAAAATTCTTTAATTTATATTCCCAGTTACCCATTCTTGAATAGGATACTTTTAATATCATTAAATTTTTACGATCATACCAAATGTCAAAATCTAATCTTTTATCTTTCGATATACTCATGTCTTTAGACTTAAGTGTAAAATGATCAACATCATAAACTTTTCCATAAAGGTCTATTTTTTCTTTACCTAAAAAAGTTACCACTTGATCCTTAATACTCCCTGAGATAGGACTTATTTGAGAACCAGCTTGTAAAATTTTGTGATTCCACCAATTTCCAATCACGTTATCAGCTGAGGCTTCTCCACTATATGACGAGCCTTTAATATCAAATTTTTTATTCTTTTGATTAAATGTTAAATTGACGAACTTTTTTTTGTCGTTTTGTAAAGTTTTAGAATTATAAGAAACTAATTGATTTTTGAAATATTTTTCCTCACTATAACCCTCGACTTGGAAAACGTTTGCTCCCAAAAGTTTAACTGTAAATTTAATTTGATTAGTAACAATAGTTTCTGATCCATTTCTATTAAAAAAATAATGATTATAGCCAATAAGCTCACCATTTCGAAAAATCTCCATCTCAATTTTGTTATATTTAATGTAATGTCCAATATGAGCGATTGAATTTGTTGGATAAATAAAAAGAAATAAAATGACTATAATTTTTTTCATTTAACAACTAGTTTAATAGACTTTACTAACAATAGAAATAATTTATTAAAATGTTTTTAAAAATTAAGAAAATACCAAGGGTTAATTGGAGCTCAGATAAGCCTTATAACTTTAAACCAAAATTCTCTACATTCTTTTTTTTATGTTTTGGCTTGATGTTATTTGGTCTTGGAGAAGGTCTATTAATAGTATCTGTTACTGGTGCTTCTCCATGGAGTGTTTTAGCTCAAGGTATCTCTTTAAATGTTAACTTAAGTATAGGAACTATAACATTTTTGATTAGTGTTGCAGTTTTAATTTTGTGGATACCGCTTGGTCAAAAACCAGGGATGGGAACAATACTTAATGCAATCATTATTGCATTGATGATTGATCTCTGTATAAAATTTGTTCCAACCCCATCTGATTACTTTTATCAATTAATTCTGGCAATAATTTCAGTAATAACCGTTGGGATTGGTGGAGGTATTTATTTAGTATCTAATCTTGGAGCTGGACCAAGAGATGGTTTGATGATTGGTCTCCAAAAAAAAACAAATTTACCAGTTGCTGCTGTAAGATCATTCTTAGAAATTTCTGTTGTAAGTATTGGATGGTATTTAGGTGGAACTGTAGGAGTGGGAACTTTGTTATTTGCTTTTGGAATTGGTCCTTGTGTTGCCTTAGGCCTATATTTAGTTGATAAAATTTTTGATTAGGCTGCATCGCCTGATTTTTCACTTCTTTTTCTTTCATGTGGATCTAGAATGGCTTTTCTTAATCTACAAGAGTCTGGAGTAATTTCCAAAGCCTCATCAGTATTCAAAATGCTTAATTGCTCAGCGATGGACATTTTTCTTATTGGTGTTAGAACAACATTTTCATCTGTACCTTGTGTTCTCATATTAGTTAATTTTTTGCCCTTCATAACATTAATAATCATATCTCCTGGTTTAGGAGATAATCCCACAATCATACCTGGATAAACAGGATCATTATGAGTTACAAACATCTCTCCTCTAGCCTGTAAATTAAATATTGCAAATGCAACTGCTTTTCCTTGTTCCATTGAAATAAGTGCACCATTTCTTCTACCTTCCATATCACCCTCAAATGGTCCATACGCATGAAAAATTCTGTTAATTACACCATTACCTTTTGTAAGTGTTAGAAACCGACTTGTGTATCCCATTAAACCTCTTGTTGGAGCATGAAAGATTAATCTTTTTTTATTTTTACCAGTATCTTTTAATTCTATTAATTTGCCTTTCCTTTTATTCATGGAGTCAATAATCTTTGATGAATGTTCCTCATCAAGATCCATAGTTATTTCTTCTATTGGCTCAAGTTTGTTACCATTTTCATCTTTTTTATAGAGAACTTTTGGGGGACTAACAGTCATTTCAAAACCTTCTCTTCTCATTTGAGTAAGTAAAATTTCTAACATTAATTCACCTCGACCACTTACAACAAAAGAATCGTTACCTTCATTTTCTGTAAAAGTAATTCCAACATTATTCTGTGCTTCTTGAAGCAACCTATCTCTTATTTGAGTACTTGTAAGTTTTTTACCCTCAGTTCCTGCAAGAGGAGACGTGTTTACAGTAATGGTAATAGACATTGTTGGTGGATCGATTGGAGTAGCTTTGATAGGATCATTTACTTCAAGATTACAAATTGTGTCAGCAACATTTGCTTTTTCTAAACCAGCGACAACTACAATATCTCCCGCCTCACCGATTTCGATTGGTACTTTTTTTGTGCCCTCATATCTAAAAATTTTAGTAAGTCTTCCTTCATCCACTTTTTCACCTTTAAGATTTATTGCCTTGATCGATTGATTAGCTTTTGCGGTTCCCTGAGCAATTTTTCCGACTAAGCTTCTACCTAAGAAATTGTCTGCATAAAGAAGAGTAGACAGCATTGCAAAAGGTTTTGTTTTATCAAGTTCAGCAGGTTTTACATGATCAATAATTTGATCTAATAAAGGATTTAAATTTTCCCTTGGACCATCAATTTCTTTATCAGCCCAACCAGATCTTCCACTTGCATATAAAACTGGAAAGTCTAGTTGATCTTCATTTGCATCTAAACTGACAAATAAATCAAAAGTCTCATCTAAAACTTCATTAGCTCTTTGATCTGATTTGTCCAATTTATTGATTACAACAATCGGTTTTAAGCCTTGTTTTAGAGCTTTAGATAAAACGAATTTTGTTTGAGGCATAACTCCTTCAGCAGAATCTATTAAAAGTAATGCACCATCTGCCATGCTTAAAACTCTTTCAACTTCTGCTGCAAAATCTCTGTGACCTGGTGTATCAATGATATTTATTCTTGAATCTTTCCAATTAATAGATGCAGGTTTTGCTAAAATTGTTATTCCTCTTTCTTTCTCAAGTTCACCTGAATCCATTAATCTTTCATCAACAACTTCATTTTCCCTAAACGAACCGCTCTGCTTCATTAGATTATCAATTAATGTAGTTTTTCCGTGATCAACGTGTGCGATTATGGTGATGTTTCTAATATCTTTGCTCATAAATCCTGGCTCTTATACCTTAAAAATTTTTTTTGAAAACTTTAAAAAAACCAATAAATATTGGGATTTTGATCAAAAAATGTCGTTATTTTGTTTTTTTTGCCTTTTCTCTTTTTAATCTTCTTTTTTCTTTTAGAGTAAATTTTGGTTTTTTATTTAGACTTGAGTCCTTGAACGATTTCCCGCTGTATCTTTTTGACATTAAATTATTTTAATATTTACAAAAAAAAAGGCCATCAAAAGATGGCCTTTAAATTCTTTAATATTTTAGATTGGGTTACATTCCCATTCCACCCATTCCTCCCATGCCGCCCATGCCGCCCATTCCTCCAGGCATTCCAGCAGGAGCTGCATCTTTTTCCTCAGGTTTATCAGCTATCATAGCCTCAGTTGTTACCAATAATCCTGAGATAGATGCTGCGTCTTGTAAAGCAGTTCTAACGACTTTTACAGGATCAATAATACCTTTGGCGAACATATCACAATACTCCTCGTTTTGTGCATCATATCCATGTGTCTTTTTATTCTGTTCCAATAGTTTGCCAACGACTACCGATCCATCTACACCAGCATTTTTTGTAATTTGTCTAATAGGAGCTTCTAATGCTCTTCTTACCAAATCGACACCAGCTTTTTGATCTTCACCCTTAGCTTTAACCTTTTCAAGATCTTGAGCAGCATACAATAATGCACAACCACCACCAGTAACAATACCCTCCTCAACAGCGGCTCTTGTTGCATTTAAAGCATCTTCAACTCTATCTTTTCTCTCTTTTACTTCAACTTCAGTTGCACCACCAACTTTAATCACTGCAACACCACCAGCTAATTTTGCTAATCTCTCTTGAAGTTTTTCTTTGTCGTAGTCTGAAGTTGTCTCATCAATTTGTTGTTTGATTGAAGAACATCTAGCTTCTATATCTGATTTTTTTCCAGAACCATTTACTATAGTGCTGTTATCTTTATCAACTTTAATTTTTTTACAAGAACCAAGATCATCAAGTTTAACATTTTCGAGTTTAATTCCTAAGTCTTCAGAAATAACTGAACCACCAGTAAGAATTGCAATATCCTCGAGCATAGCTTTTCTTCTGTCGCCAAATCCCGGTGCTTTTACAGCTACAACTTTTAAACCACCCCTTAATTTGTTTACCACTAAAGTAGCTAATGCTTCACCCTCAACATCTTCAGAAATAATCATCAAAGGTCGTCCAGCTTGAACAACTGCTTCTAAAAGAGGAACCATTGGTTGTAGGTTTGTCAATTTTTTTTCGTGTAAGAGAATAAAAGGATTTTCTAATTCAGTTGTCATCTTATCACTATTTGTAATAAAGTATGGAGATAGATAACCTCTATCAAACTGCATACCTTCAACGACGTCTAATTCTGTTTCAATTCCTTTGTTTTCTTCAACCGTGATAACACCCTCATTACCAACTTTTTGCATTGCTTTCGAAATCATAGTGCCAATTTCTTTATCGCCATTAGCAGAAATAGTTCCAACTTGAGCAATTTCATCACTATCTTTTACTTTTTTAGCTGAGGATACAAGATTTTGTTTTACTACATCTACTGCAGCATCAATTCCTCTTTTTACATCCATAGGGTTCATGCCTGCTGTTACATATTTTACACCTTCTTTTACAATAGCTTGTGCAAGTATGGTTGCAGTTGTAGTTCCATCACCAGCCTCATCATTAGTTTTGCTAGCAACCTCTTTGACCATTTGAGCACCCATGTTTTCAAATTTATCCTCTAGATCAATTTCTTTTGCAACAGATACACCGTCCTTTGTAATTCTTGGAGCACCGTAAGATTTATCCATAACTACATTTCTTCCTTTTGGTCCTAATGTAACTTTAACTGTATCAGCTAGGATGTTTACTCCTCTAATCATTGCTGCTCTTGCTTCAGCATCAAATTTTACTACTTTTGCCATTTTATTATCTCCTTTAAATTAAATTACTTGCTTGAAATACCCATAATGTCTGACTCTTTCATTATGCTGTATTCTTTGCCATCAATTTTGACCTCAGTTCCTGACCATTTGCCGAATAAAACTTTATCTCCGACTTTCACATCCATTGGTATGGTTTTACCGTCTTCAGTTTTAGCACCACCACCAACTGCTACTACCTTACCTTCCTGAGGTTTTTCCTGCGCTGTATCAGGTATGATTATTCCCCCAGCAGTTTTTTCGCTGCTATCTAAAACTTCAATTAAAACTCTATCGTGTAACGGTCTAAATTTCATAAATTCTCCTTATTAGTATGATCTTCATATAGAGATTGGCCTTACTATTTCAAGATATAGTTAAAAATTAGTTAGCTAAAAAATAAAGGAATTTGTGGGTTTTATGGTTTATAGATTAATTTGATGACTAAAAATTTAGATAAAGAGGGTCTAAGTTCTATAGCAGACAATTATCAGCTATTTTATGTTGACTTATGGGGAGTGGTCCATAATGGGGTTACTCTACACCTTGAGGCAATAAAAGCTCTCAAAGAAATCAATAAAAAAAGAAAGGACTATATTTTACTCACAAATGCACCCAGACCTAATCATGTAGTCAAATCTTTTTTAGAAAAACTAGGCATGGAAAAAGAAATTAGAGAACATGTTTTTACCTCTGGAGAGGCAGCCCTCATTTATTTAAAAAAAAATTTTATTAATAAAACTTTTTTTCACGTAGGACCACCAAGAGATTTTGATTTATTTAAAGACTTTAAAAAAATGAAATTAGATAATATAGAAAAAAGCGAATATATTTTATGTACTGGATTGTTTGATGATCATAATAAAGACTTGAGTTATTATAAAGATTTATTTGAAAAAAATATTGAAAAAAAAATGATTTGTACAAATCCAGATTTAATTGTGGACAGAGGAAACATAAGAGAATTTTGTGCTGGTTCTGTTGCAATGGTTTTTGAAAAAATGGGTGGAGAAGTAGTTTACTTTGGAAAACCTTATCCTGAAGTTTATGTTCAATCTACGGATAATAAGAATAAAAAAATTCTATCCATAGGTGATAATTTAAATACTGATATAAAAGGAGCAAACCTTTTAAATTATGATTCTTTAATAATTTCAAATGGAATTCATAAGGATGAGATAAAAGAAAAAGGAATTGAAAAAGTTGCAAAATCTTACGAAGCTATTTGCAATTATATTCAATCAGAGTTGAAATGGTAAATTCAAAAAACATATATAAAAATTTTAATATTAATACTAAATACAATAATTCAATTATCTTAATTGGTAACTTCGATGGAGTTCATAAAGGACATCAAAAATTATTTTCATTAGCTAAGAAATATAAAAAAAGATATTCTTCAAAAATTGGTGTCTTAACTTTTGAACCAATGCCAAAGATGTTTTTTAATAAAAATCTAAATAATTTTAGAATATCAAGTTTGCAGCAAAAAATTGATAATCTTCAGGATCTCAATGTAGATTTTTTGATAATTAAAAAATTTAATCGAAAATTCTCAAAAATAAAATCTATAACTTTCATAAAAGAAATTTTGGGAAAAAAGTTAAAACCAAAATTTATTTTTGTTAGCAATAATTTTAGATTTGGCAATAAAAGAGAAGGTAACGTTAAACAATTAATTAAATTTGAGAGAATATGTGGTTATAAGGTAATCAAACCTCAACCATTGTTAACGAATAAGAAAATAGCATCTTCATCATTGGTTAGAAAACTTCTGCAAAAAGGAAAATTAGAAAAAGCTAATAAAATTCTGAATAGAAACTGGTCAATTGTTGGAAAGGTTCAAAGGGGAAGACAGCTAGGAAAAAAAATTGGTTTCCCAACCGCAAACATTGATATTAAAGATTACATTTTAGCCTGCCCAGGCGTGTATGCAGTAAAAGTAAAATGGAATGGTAAAAATAATTATTTAAAAGGAATTGCTAATTTAGGCTATCGACCAACATTTAATGGAAAAAAAATATTATTAGAGGTTCATCTATTTAATTTTTCTGGAAATCTTTATAATAAGTATTTAACAGTAGAATTTAAAAAATTTATTAGAAGAGAAAAAAAATTTAAAAATGTTGAACTGCTTAGAAGACAAATTAAAACTGATTTATTGATAGCAAAAAAATAAAATGAACAAATCACAAATTAATCTTCCTAAAACTGCTTTTTCGATGAAAGCAAATTTACCAACACGGGAACCAGAAATTTTGAAATTTTGGCAAAAAATAAACCTTTATGATGAATTAAGAAAATCGAGAAAAGGAGAGGAAAAATTTGTTCTTCACGATGGTCCTCCCTATGCAAATGGCAATATACACATGGGTACAGCTTTAAATAAAATCTTAAAGGATATAATTGTGAGATTTCATCAGATGGATGGTAAAGACTCCGTCTATGTTCCAGGATGGGACTGTCATGGATTACCAATAGAATGGAAAATTGAAGAGCAATACAAAAAAAATAAAAAAAACAAAAGTGAGGTACCAATCGTTGAATTTAGAAAAGAGTGCAGAGCCTTTGCAGAAAAATGGATAGATATTCATAAAGACCAATTTAAAAGGTTGGGAGTTGTAGGAGATTGGGATAATTATTATTCTACAATGAGCTTTGATGCTGAAGCTCAAATAGTAAGAGAATTAGGTAAATTTTTAAAAGAAGGAAGTTTGTATAGAGGTTTTAAACCTGTTTTGTGGTCAACTGTTGAAAAAACAGCTTTAGCAGATGCAGAGGTAGAATATCAAGATCATAAGTCAGATACTATTTATGCATCTTTTCCGATCAAATCATCAAACATTAAAGAATTAAATGATAGTGAAATAGTAATTTGGACAACAACCCCATGGACTATTCCAGCTAATAGAGCATTAGCTTACAATGAAAGCTTAAAATATTTGCTAATCGAGGTAAATGACGATGGAGATTTTAAAAATAAAAAAATTGTTGTTGCAGATGCATTAATAGACTCAGTTGTAAAAGATACCAAAATTCAAAGTTTCAAAAAATTAAAAAATTTCAAAGGTAAAGATTTAAAAGGAACAATATGTAATCACCCCTTTTTAAAACTTGGTTATGAATACGATATACCTATGTTGGAGGCACGTTTTGTTACTACAGAACAAGGCACTGGAATTGTTCATTGTGCGCCAAGCCATGGTCCTGATGATTTTAATTTGTGTATGAATAATGGAATTAAAGCAATTGAAACAGTTGATGGAGATGGAAAATATACAAAAAATGTAGCACTTTTTGAAGGGATACATATTTTTAAATCTAATTCAATTGTCATTGAAAAATTAAAAGACCAAAAAAAATTATTATCGAGTGGCGAACTTGTTCACTCTTATCCTCATTCATGGAGGTCAAAAGCACCATTAGTTCACAGAGCGACTCCTCAATGGTTTATTTCTATGGATAGTCATAAGCTTAGAAATAAAGCTTTAAAAGCAATTAATGAAACAAACTTTTATCCTAGCAAAGGAAAAGAAAGATTAAAATCGATGATTGAAACAAGACCTGATTGGTGTGTTTCAAGACAAAGAGTATGGGGAGTTCCATTACCTATTTTTATTAACAAGAAGACAAGTGAAATTTTGGTTGATGATGAGGTTTTTGATAATATTGCAAAAATTTATGAAAAAGAAGGATCTGATTGTTGGTTTTCGGATGATCCGCAAAAATTTCTTGGAAAAAAATACAAAGCTGAGGATTTTGAAAAGTTAAGTGATATCGTAGAGGTATGGTTTGATAGTGGATCTACGCATTCATTTGTATTGGAAAAAAGAAAAGATTTAAAGTGGCCTGCATCCATGTATCTCGAGGGTTCTGATCAACATAGGGGCTGGTTCCATTCGTCTCTTTTAGAGTCTTGTGGAACAAGAGATCGCGCACCTTTTGAATCTATTCTATCTCATGGTTTTGTAGTTGATGGCAAAGGTTTGAAAATGTCGAAATCTTTAGGAAACGTAATTGCACCTGAAGATATCCTAAAAAAATATGGAGCTGATATACTTAGAATTTGGGTTGCTTCCTCAAATTATGCTGAGGATCTTCGAATAGACTATTCAATACTAGATCAGCATGCTGAGTCTTATAGAAAAATAAGAAATACATTTAGATATTTGCTTGGAAATCTTAATGATAAATTTGAACAAATAAATTTAGAAAAGATTAAAATTGAAGACTTACCAGAATTAGAGCAATTTATGCTTCATAAAATTTATAATTTAAATTCAAAATTTAACAAGTATTTCAAAGATTATGATTTTCATAATTTGTATAAAGAATTATTGAATTTTTGTACTGTAGATTTATCTGCTTTTTATTTTGATATAAGAAAAGATACTTTGTACTGCGATCCAATAAATTCTGAAAAAAGAAAATCTACACTAATATTGTTAAATGTTATTCTTAATTCTTTAATAAGATGGTTTGCACCAATATTATCTTTTACAACTGAGGAGATTTATCAACTTATTTCAAAAAACAAAAAAAGTATTCATCTTGAAAAATTTTTAAATTTTCCTGAAAAATTTTATAATTCAAAACTCAATTCTAAATGGGAACAATTAATTAAAATAAGGGATATTTGTAATCTCAGCATTGAGCAAAAACGAGCAAGTAAAGATATTGGATCTAGTTTAGAGGCAGCATTAATTGTAAAATTAAATGATGAGAACCAGAAATTTTTGAAAAATATTGATCTTTCAGAACTTTGCATAACTTCTTCAGTCAAAATTGAGAATAGTGATACAAATGAGATAATTGTAGAAACAAGCAAAGCAAAAGGTGAAAAATGTCCAATATGTTGGAAAATCAGAAGCGCACCATGTGAAAGACCGAATTGTAAATAGAATGTTAAAAAAACATTTAGTAGATTTTTCTATAATTATTTTTATTTTTTTAACTGATCGTGTAAGTAAATTATTGATTATTAATTCTCCAGAAACTTATGAACAATATGGCATTAGTATCACATCCTTTTTAAATTTTAATTTGATTTGGAATGAAGGTATCGCTTTTGGTTTATTTTCTTTTGATGAAAAGTTTTATTACAATTTGCTTACAATAATTATATGTTTAATCATATTAATAATAATTTGGTTAATGTTAAAATCAAAAGGATTTGAAAAAATTAGTTTTCTTTTGATAATTGGGGGTTCTTTGGGCAATATTTATGACAGGATTTATTACTCTGCTGTACCAGATTTTATAGATATACATTACAATAATTATCATTGGTTTATATTCAACGTTGCTGATATATTCATTACTTTAGGTATACTGTTTCTAATTTGTATTGAAATATTTAGTTCAAAAAAACAAAAAAATGAAAATAATTAAAAATATTTTACTTATGATAACTGTTAGTTTTTTTATTTACTCCTGTGCAGGATTTAAATTGAAAAAAAAATCTACTTCTGGTGAGGAATTTTTAATAGAAAAAAAGGATCCCTTAATTTTGCCACCTGACTTCTCAAAATTACCAGAACCAAACGAACAGATTGAAAATCAGGATAATGAGGAAGAAAAATTGATTATTGATAATGTTTTTAGTGAGGGCAACCCCAAAAATGATGAAAATAACGATAATGAAATTAATCAAGAATCTGATTTAAAAAAAAGTATTTTGGATAAGATTAAATAAAAATGATAACTAAAAATTTTTTATTTAAAAATTTTCAAGAAAAAAAAAATAATAAAAGTTTAAGAAAATATTTTAGACAACTTATAGCTTCTAAAAATCAAATTATTAAGTCATTGACTACTAATTACTATTACAGTTATACAAAACAAAATCTT
This sequence comes from uncultured Pelagibacteraceae bacterium, assembly GCA_902578265.1. Taxonomy (GTDB): domain Bacteria; phylum Pseudomonadota; class Alphaproteobacteria; order Pelagibacterales; family Pelagibacteraceae; genus Pelagibacter. The sequence continues at coordinate 30,667 of CACHCA010000007.1, read as the reverse complement.
GCAAAATTTCAAAAATGTAAGGACATAAGAATTTTTGGAATGGGAGGCTCATCTCTAGGAACTAACGCTATTTATGATTTTTTAAAGTATAAAATAAAAAAAAATTTTTATTTTTTATCAAATTTACAAAAGAGAAAATTTTCTGCAAAAAAAAATTATTTAAATCTAATCATTTCAAAGTCTGGAAATACTTTAGAGACAATAGTTAATTCCAATATTTATATATCAAAAAAAGATCAAAATATTGTAATTACAGAGAATAAAACCAGCTATCTAAGAGATATGGGTATTAAATTGAAAAGTGAAATAATTGATCATAACAATTTTATAGGTGGAAGATATTCAGTCTTATCTGAAGTGGGAATGCTTCCAGCAGAATTAATGGGATTAAATGCAAAAAAATTTAAACAATTTAATAACTTATTAAAAAATGAACACTTTTTTAACTCGGTTATAAGTAATGTCACCAAAATTGTGGAATTAATAAACAAAAAAAAATCTAATGCAGTAATTTTAAATTATGATGAAAGTTTAGACAATTTTCTAAAATGGTATCAACAACTTCTAGCAGAGAGTATAGGAAAAAAGGCTAAAGGAATTTTTCCAATAATTTCAACAATGCCAAAAGACAATCACAGTTTGATGCAATTATACTTAGATGGCCAAAAAAATAACTTTTATACCTTTTTTAGTAGTGCCGATAAAATTTCTCCAAAGATAAATAAAAAGACAATTTCGAGGTCAAAAAACTTTTTAATAAATAAAAATATACAAGATATTTTAGACTCCAAGATTTTAGCAACTCAAAAAGTATTTAAAAAAAAAAGGATACCATTCAGAAGCTTTTTTCTTAAAACTCGAAAAGAGGAAACTCTAGGTGAACTGTTTACCTTTTTTATTGTAGAAACTATACTGATAGCCAAAGCATTGAAAATAAATCCATATGATCAACCAGCAGTAGAACTAATTAAAAAAGAAACAAATAAAATTTTGGTTAATTCTTAGTTAGCAATGTAGACCTTTGAAATCCCATAAGTCCGCACATCTAGAATATTTATCTTTTCTGTTATTGGCAATTTATCCTTTTTATGTCTATGAATTATAAACAATCCTTTTTTACTAAGTACTTTTTTTTCAATAATTTTTTCAATGAGATCGTTTATTCTTAATTCTTTATATGGTGGATCAATAAAAATTAAATCAAACTTTTTTTCTATTGTTTTCTTTGAGTTGAAAAAAGTAAAGCAATCGTTTTCAAATATTTTGTAGTTTTGATCTTCGGCAAGGTTTGATAAATTCTTTTTTAAAATCCCTAATGCTTTTAGATAATTTTCAAAGAAATAAACATTTTTAGAACCTCTCGAAATACATTCAATCCCAAAGGAGCCACACCCAGAGAATAAATCTAAAACAGAGGAATTAGATAAACTTAAGCTAAATTTATTAGAATGCTCCAGAAGATTGAATATAGACTCTTTTACCATATCTTTTAATGGGCGTGTATTTTTATCAGAGGGTAATAATAATTTTTTTCCCTTAAACTTACCCGAAATAATTCTCATCGCTCAATTACTTTGTAACCAATATCTTTTCTGAAAAATCCATTTTCCCAATTTAATGCCTTTATTAAATTTATTGCTTGATTTCTACTTTCTTTTAGATTTGCAGACTTAATTACAAAGTTAAGTACTCGTCCGCCATTAGAATAGATTATTGAATTATCTATTTTGGTACCTGCGTGAAAAATATAATTATCCTTTTGAAGTTTTATTTGGTCAATTGCGATTATTTCAACGTTATTTTCAAATTTATCAGGATAACCTTTTGAGCAAAGTACAATACAGATACTTTTTTTATTAGATAACTGAATATCTAAAGAGCTTAGATTTTGATTTACACATGCATAAATGATATCTGCAAAATCAGTTTCTAATCTAGGCAGAATAGTTTGACACTCTGGATCACCCATTCTAACGTTATATTCAATAAGGTAAGGATTATTATTAACAATCATCAGTCCTGCGTATAAAAAACCTTTAAAGTTAGTGTTCAAATCTTTTAAACCCTGCAATGTTGGATCAATTATTCTCTCTATTATTTTTTTATCTAATTCCTCATTTTCGAGACGAGAAGGTGAATATGCACCCATGCCGCCTGTATTTTTACCCTTATCACCCTCTAATACTCTTTTATGATCTTGTGCAGATCCAAATTTTTTGTAAGTCTTACCATCAGAAATTATAAAAAAACTCATTTCCTCACCTTTTAAAAACTCTTCTATTAAAATTTCTTTAGCTTCTCCAAATCTTCCGTTAAATATTTCATCCACAGCGATCTTAGATTGTTCAAAATTATCACAAATATAAACCCCTTTTCCTGAGGCTAGACCATCAGCTTTAACAACTATTGGAAATTTGCATTTTTTTAAAAAACTAAAACTTTTCTCTTTATCTTCAAAAACACCAAAATTAGCAGTTGGTATCTTGTATTTCTCACATAATTTCTTTGTAAATATCTTTGAGCCTTCCAATTGAGAGGAAACTTTATTAGGGCCAAATACTTTAATTTCATTTTTTTCTAAAAAATCAACAATTCCATCAACCAAAGGCTTTTCTGGTCCTATTATAACAATATCTATTTCAAGGTTTTTAATTTTATCTTTTACTTCCTGAAAATTATTCAAATTTATGTTAATATTTTCCGCAATAAAACTTGTTCCAGCGTTTCCTGGAAAACAATAAATTTTATCCACCTTACTTGATGATTTTAAAAAGGTACAAATAGCGTGCTCTCTCCCCCCACTTCCAATTATTCCTATCTTCATATAAATATATATAAACTAAAAATAATGAAAAAATTAGCTAAATTAGAATATTTACCAAATAACTTTAAAATAATTGAAAAGGGAGATTATGTTTTATGTGCAATATCTGGAAAGCAAATCCCACTCGATAAATTAAATTATTGGAATGTAAAAGATCAAGAAGCTTATTATTCCTATAAAGAAGCCCATTTAAAAAAAGAGAGAAATAACGACTAAATTAAATTTTCCATCTACCGTGAGTCCAAATCCATTGATCAGGATTAGTCATTATCATTTTTTCTAAAATTTTATTTAATTTTAATGTAATCTTATCTACAGAATCATCTTGTGAAAATTTAATTTTCTCTAAGATCTTTAATCTAAATTTGTCATCAATTAACCTTTCAATATAAATAGGCACAACAGCAACATCAAACTTTTTTATAAATTGCGCTGGAATTGTAGTTGTTAAAGCTTTTTTTCCAAAAAAAACACTCTCTACGCCCTCAGAAACTCGTTGGTCAATCATTAGCGCTATAGATGTTCCTTTTTTAAATTCTTTTAACAGTTCTTTTGTGCCAGTGATTCCTTTTTTAATTTGTTTTTTACAAATATATTTTTTTCTAATTTTCTCCATTATTGGGTTTAGGAACAAATTATTTAATGGTCTGTAAATTGCAGCCAGATCAATACCAGATTTCTCTAAATGCATTGCCATTAATTCAAAGTTATTGAAATGTCCAGAGATAAATATTACTGGTTTATTAGATGATTTAATTTTTTCAAGTTCATCTTGATTTTCAATTATCATTTGACTTGAAAATTTTTTAGATATTCTAAATTTTTTAATGAACATATATTCTGCAAAAATTTTCCCATAATTAATCCACATATTTGCAAGTATTTTGTCTTTCTGTATTTCATTAAAGTTTGGAAAGGCTATAGATAAATTGGCACGAGAGTTTTTTTTTGATCTAAAAAATGACCCAAAATTTTTAAATAAAAAACCTGCAACATTTCGAGATATTTTTAATCCAACTATTTTAAATATCAAAAATAATAGAATTATTATTGTAAATTCAAAAGTGTATTTAATTAATTTCACTGATTTTTGACTCAATTAATTCTGTTAATTTTTTTTGTTCTAAAATCTCTAAATCTATTTTTATAAAATCAATTTTCTCCCTCAAACTCGTAGGAATTTTTACATAATCTTTTTCTGTTGTAATAATTTTGATATTTTTATTTTCTGCAACTTTCATCATATTTAAAATATCATGATTTTTATAATTATAATGATCTGGAAATACAATTTCTTTAATTATATTAAAGTTATTTTTAATTAATATTTCTCTAAAACTATTACTATTTCCGATACCTGAAAATATCAAAAATTTATCATTCAAATTAAATTCATCTTTGTTTTTTATTTTAAAAAAAGAGTCAAATATTTTAATTTTTGGGTTTATTTTGTTGATAGATTTATAGATTTCATTTTGATCAGATTTTTTATCAATATTTTTTATAATTACCGCGTCATATTTTTTTAAACTATCAATTTTTTCTCTCATAGGACCAGATGGTATTATAAAACTATTACCAACCCATTTTTTATTGTCAAAACACACTAATTTAAAATCATAATCAATTTGTCTATCTTGAAGCCCATCATCAAAAATTAATAATTCACAATTTTCTTCAATTGCCTTCTGAATAATTTTTTGTCTACTATCTAAGGTTATAAATTTGGATCTATTTTTAAGAATAGAATTCTCATCTTTTTGATCATTGTAAAATTTTTTAGCTGTAGAAACTTTAAATCCATTAGTTTTGAATATTTCGTATAGCTTTATAACTGTTGGAGTCTTGCCTGTACCACCCACATAAATATTTCCAACGCAGATAGTTTTAATATTTTTGAATTTTTTTTTTGGTTTTATGTTTAAAATTAAATTATTAATTTTAACAATTAAACTAAGAGGACTAAGTAAATATGCAACAAGGTTAGGTTTTTTATAATCCCAAAAATTAGGCTTTTTAAATTTCATCAACAAATATTAACAAATTTCATTAAAGATTTTATTTAAAATTTTTGTTCCTTCTAGACTTAAATTTTTCATTGATTTTTTTGAAAAATTTTTTTTATCAAGCTTTTTTTGAAGTAAATCAGTTAAATGGTTTTGATTTTTGACTTTAAATGAAATTTTTTTTTTTTGGAGATGCTCATAAATTTCTTTAAAATTTGAGATATGTGGGCCATGATAAACACAGCAACCGTATCTCGCTGCCTCCAGGGGATTTTGACCTCCATGATTAATCAGTGAACCTCCAAGAAATACGTTTTTGCATATTTTAAAAATAGATTTTGTTTTTCCATAGGAATTTACTAAATATATATCAGTATTGGGTTTAATTTTGTCTTTAGGACGATCTAAATGAACATTAAGGTTCAGTTTGTTTAAATCAGCCCTAATTTGATCAACTCTATCAACATGTCTTGGAATAATTATAGTTAAAAGATTTTTATATTTTTTTTTTAATTTAAGATGTGCAAGTCCACAAAATTTCTCCTCATTGTAATGAGTGCTCGATGCACACCAAGAATTTCTTTTTAAAAGAAACTTTTTTAAATTTTTATCTACTTCAACACTTTGATTTTCTGATTGACTAAATTTTAAATTACCAAAAAATTTTACATTATTTGCACCAAGCTTTTTTAAAAATTTTTTTGATTCTTTGTTAGCAGATAAACAAAAATTGAATTTACTAAAAACAAATTTCGAAAAATTTGAAAATTTCATCCATCTGCTGAATGTTTTTTTTGTTATTCGACCATTTAGAAGTATAATTGGGATATTCTTTCTAAATAAATTATTAATAGTATTTGGCCAAATCTCTGAATCAACAAAAAAAACTTTTGATGGCTTCCAATAATCTAAAAATTTAGATGAAATAAAATTACAATCAATAGGAAAAAATTGATGAATAGTTTTTCGAAGATTTAATTTATTTATTATAATAGATGAACTAAGAGTATTCGACGTTATCAAAATTTGATTTATTTTTCTATCCTTCTCAAGTCTTTCTATCAGTGGTATAATGCTCTGAATTTCACCTACACTCGCGCCATGGAACCAAATTAATTTTCCAGAAACTCTTTTTTTTGTAAAAAAACCAAATTTTTCTACAAATCTTTTAATGTTCTCTTTACGTTTTATTAATCTGATTATTATAATGAAAGGTGAAAAAAGAAATACTATATTAATTAAAACCTTATAAATAAAAAACATTAAACTTTAATTTGTTTATTGTAAAAATTTTTATAAATTGACGAGGTGTTCATTAATTCTTGATGATTTCCTTCTGCCACAACAGCACCAGAATCTATCACATAAATTTTGTTTGAATTTAATATAGTTGATAATCTGTGTGCAATTACAATCGTTGTTCTGTCTTTTGTTAGGAAACTTATTGCTTTTTGAATTTTATCCTCAGTTTCAGCATCCAATGAGGATGTTGCTTCATCTAATAATATTATTTTACTTTTTTTTAGTATTGCCCTTGCTATTGATAATCTTTGTTTTTCACCTCCAGATAGTCTAATTCCATTTTCACCAATTTTAGTATCGTATTTATTTTCTAGTTTATCAATAAATTCTGAAGCATAAGATAGTTTAGCAGCATTGTATATTTCTTCATCAGTAGCATCCATATCTGCATACGCAATATTATTCTTAATTGTATCATCAAATAAATTTGTATCTTGACTAACAAAAGAAATATTATTTCTTAAAGATTTAAGCTTAGTTTTATAAATTGATTGGCTATCAATAGTTATATCGCCAAGATCTGCATCATAAATTCTTGGTATTAAATTGAGTATTGTAGATTTACCACTACCACTTTGACCTACTAATGATGTCATTTTTCCACCCATCATTTTTAAATTAATATTCTTTAACGTTACTATTTTTTTGGCTTCATCATTTTCATTGTCGCTATTGTAAGAAAATTCTATGTTTTTAAATTCAATATCTCCATTTTTTAGTTTCAACTCTTTGTCATCTTTGCTGCTTTTTAGTTTTGACTTCTCATCAATAATTGGGAGTATTCTTTTAGATGAAGTTAGCCCTTGATTAATAACAATGTTTAAGGTGGCTAATGACCTAACAGGTTGATAAGCAAGCATCATAGCAGCTAAAAAAGAAAAAAAATTGCTGATCTCTATTTCATCATTCATTACCAGTTTTCCAGAATAGTAAATTAATATGGCTATTATTATTCCAGTCATTATTTCCATAATTGGAGAAGCTCTAACAAAAACAATCGCCATTTTTTTTCCTTTTTCCTTAACTTTGTCTAAAAAAATCTCTGCTCTATTTTTTTCATAGATCTCTTTTTGAAAAATTTTGATTAACTTATGATTTTTAAACATATCTATTAAGTAAGAACTCAATACCCCTGCCCATTCCATCTGTTCAAAAGACACTTTTGTAATCCTTTTTCCTAAAGATCTAGCTGCAAAAGAAGCTAAAGGTATCATGATGATTGCAATGAGTGATAACTCCCAATTTTGAAAAAACATTACACTTAATAAGCCAATTAAAGTTAAAGTATCTTTAAAAATATTCAAAATTGCAGTGCTAATTAAATTTGTTAAATGAGCTACATCATTTGTAATGTTAGAAATAAATTTTCCAGTATGTTTATTGTCAATTAACTTTGTATCAGCATCAATTAAGTTATTAAGCATTTGCACTTGAACATCTTTTCGTACTTCCTCAGAAACTCCAATCATTGTAGTTTTTGCCACGTATAAAGATAACCCTTTTGTTGCAAAAGCAATTACTATCAAAATGGGGATGATTAAAATCATAGTTTGATCTTTTTTTATAAAAATTTCTTTAATTGCAGGATCTAATAGATATGCTATTGAAGAAGTACTACCAGCAACCATAACTGAGAGTAATAACGCTAAAATAATTTTTTTTAAATGTTTCTTAGTATAATCTTTATAAAGTCTTTTTAAAATTTGAAAATCAGTCATTAATTAAGCTTTCCTATAAACAAAGAGACTAAAACCAAAGTCCCAAGAAAATTATTTGATTTAAATATCTTGAGACAAATCGATGGATCATAAGATCTAAATTTTTTTAATTGAAAAAAATACATGTGATAAATGATTAATAATAAAAAAATAAAATATAAACTACTAAATTCATTTAAATAACCTACTACTATTAAACTTATTAAAAATACTGTGTAACATACATATAAAAAAGTAATTGGATTTGATTTAAATTTTATCGATGTCGATTTTAGTCCAATAATTTCATCATCTCTAATATCTTGAAACCCATAAATTGTGTCGTATCCAAGTGTCCAAAATATGGCTCCAAAATAAAATATAAGTGGTAATAAATTTATTTCAGGATTTATTGAAGTCCATCCTAATATTAATCCATAATTGAATGTAATTCCTAAAAATAGTTGCGGCCAATAGGTTAATCTTTTCATCAGTGGATATGTAAAAGCAAAGGGCATAGAAGCTAGCGCGATAATTATTGTAAATAAATTAAAATTTACTAAAACCAAAAAAGCAATAAAACATAAAACTGTTGAGTAAAATAATGCAAGTTTGACAGATATTTTACCTGAAGCTATAGGTCTATTTTTGGTTCTAAAAACTTTTTTATCAAATTTTCTATCTATTATATCATTTACAATACAACCTGCTGATCTCATGAGAACTGATCCTAAAAAAAATAAAAATAAATAAAAAAAATAAACATCAAAAGTTGATGAAAAATCATATGCAATAGTTAATCCCCACGCACAAGGCCAAAACAATAACATATATCCAATTGGTCTCTTTAGTCTTGTGAGTTCTATAAAAAGATTAAATTGGTTCATAAGATTTTACTTGTAAATAACAAAGGCAAGATTGATAATCAAACTGATTCGTATGAATATTGATTATACTGTAACTGCATTGATGTTTCCCGCGATACCATTGATGATGGCAGTTTATAGCAATAGATTTCATTCATTAAGTATCCTTATTAGACAACTTCACGATGAACATGTGTATGAAAAGCATATACCACCTGAATGGAAAAAACAGTTCATAAATTTAAGTGGAAGGATAACTCTTTTGAGATGGACAATTTTATTTGCGTCCTTTGGCTTTCTGTTTAACATGTTAACTGTATTTGCCCTTTACTTTAATGAGGTTTTTATAGCGAGGATTATTTTTGGGTCATGTTGTTTGTCGATGATAATTTCAATACTATTTTTTATTAGAGAAATTCATATTTCAACGAACGCTCTTAAGTTACATATGTCTGATATGGACGTAAATGTTGATTAAGGAATAATGACTGCTGGACCAGTTAATATTCTTGCTTCCAGATCTTTATGAGCTTGAGCAGCATCCTGAAGTGAATACTTTTTTGAAATTTCAACATTAAATTTCTTTGATAAAACTGCTTCAAAAACTTTTTTTGCTGACTCTACAAGCTCCTCTCTTTTTATAGTATAATGAGCAATAGATGGTCGTGTAAAAAAAAGACCTTTTGCATTTATATCTTTTTTTACATCTATGGTATCAACGTAACCTGATGCGTTCCCAAAAGCTACCATCATTCCTCTAATCTTTAATGTCTCGATTGATCCTTTGAAAGTTTTGATACCAACACCATCGTAGACAACGTCAATACCGTTTTTTCCAACAATTTTTTCAACCTCTTCAACAAAATTTTTTTCAGAATAATTAATTACATGGTGACAACCATTTTTTTTAGCAATCTCCTCTTTGGCTTTTGAGCCTACAGTTCCAATAACTTCAGCACCTAATGCATTAGCCCAGGGACATAAAATCTGGCCAAGTCCACCTGCAGCAGCATGATATAAAACTTTATCACCTTTTTTTAATGGATATGCTCTGTGTAATAAGTATTCTGCAGTAATTCCTTTTAATGTAATGCAAGATGCTACCTCGTCAGAGACTCCATCCGGAACAGATACTAATTTCTCCTCAGGCATTATTTGCTTTTCTGAATAAGCACCAATAGGCATCGATGCATGAGTAACTCTATCACCAACTTTAAATAATTTTACTTCAATTCCAACTTCTTCAATTACTCCACAAGCTTCAAGTCCAATACCGCTAGGCAATGGTATAGGATAAAGGCCTGTTCGATGGTAAATATCTATAAAATTCAAACCAATTGATAAATTTTTAATCAACACCTCTTTTGGTCCAGGCCTCCCTAATTCTACATCTTTAATAACCAAAACTTCTGGTCCACCAAATTTATCTATTTGAACTAATTTCATTATCTACTTTACAAATGTACCATTATGATAATCTTGAACAGCTTGCAAGATTTCTGCTTTAGTGTTCATTACAAACGGTCCACCTCTAGCTATTTCCTCATTTATAGGTTTACCTGAAATAACTAAGAATTTTGCATCAGATTGTGCACTGATTTTTAAATCCTCACCTCTCGATAGTAAGATCAAAGTACTATCCTTGACTTTTTCATGTTCTTTTTCACCAATTTTTATTTCCCCTTTTATGAGATAGATAAATGTATTGTGCGTAGATGGAAGGCTAAATTTAAAATTTTTGTTTTTATTTAGTTCAACATCAAAATAAACAGGTTCGACATTATGACCTTTAACTGGACCTTCAGCTTTTTCAAATTTACCCGCAATAACTTTTACTTGCTTATCATTATCTTTATGAACACTCATTTTATCTGCATCAATATAAATATATTCTGGTTTACTCATTTTTAATTTTGCTGGCATATTTATCCATAATTGAAATCCATGAAGTTTTCCCTCTTTCATAGCAGGCATTTCAGAATGAATAATTCCACTTCCTGTTTTCATCCATTGAACATCACCAGCAGTCATTCTACCTTTTCCGCCAGTACTGTCTTCATGCTCAAAATCACCAGCAAGCATATAAGTGACAGTTTCAATTCCTCTATGTGGATGTGGAGGAAATCCTGCAATATAATCTTCACTATTCTCTGAACCAAATTCATCTAGCATTAAAAAAGGATCAAAATAATTTGGTTCAACACCAATACTTCTTTTTAATTTAACTCCAGCCCCATCTGATGCTGGAATAGGATCAATAATTTTATTTACTTCAATATTTTTCATCAGATTAAAATAGTTGTTCTATTTCGATTTGCAATATTACTTTTTGTTATGAGAGCCATCACAAAAAGGTTGATCGTTTGTTTGTTTGCATACACAAAAGAACACTCTTTTTGTTAATTCAGCTTTATAAGCCAAGGGTTTGAATTCTGTTCCTTTATGCGAACCATCACAAAATGGTTGCTTAGAACTTTTACCACAACTACACCAGTAATAAGATTTTCCCTTTTCAACTTCTATAGCTAATGCGCGATCTCCAGCTCTTTGTCCTTTATTCATATTATCCGCATTTTAATTTAAATTAAATTAATAAGCTCGCTTAAATTTTTAACTTGATTTTTGGGTTTGTAATCAAGATTGTCAAAGATATTATTATTACGGTTTACCCAAATAGAATGATAACCATAATTTCCACCTCCTGAAACATCCCAAGTGTTTGCACTTAAGAAAGCTACTTCAGCTCTTTTAATTTTGTACTTTTTGATAGGCAATTCATAAACTTTAGAGTCTGGTTTATAAATTCCAACTTCTTCTATTGAAAATAAATCATCAAATAGATTATCTAAATTATTACTCTCAACTAACTTTTTTAAAAGAGATGGGGTTCCATTTGAAAGTATAGCTAATTTAAAATTTTTTTCTTTTAATTTTTTAAGAGTTTCTGGAACCTCCTTAAAAGGTGAAAGAACTTTATATAAATTCAATAATTCACTTTTCATTGAAGTGTCTATATCAAAAGTTTTCATTGATTTATCTAGACTATCCTCTGTAATTTGCCAAAAGTCCTTGTGTCTTCCCATAAGACTTCTAAGCCAGGTGTATTCTAGCTGAGTTGTTCTCCAAAAATTTGCAAAACCTTCCCACTTAGCTCCAATCTTGACTTTACATTTTTCAGCAGCTGAATTGACATCAAACAATGTGCCATAAGCATCAAAAATTATTGCTTTAATATTTTTCATAAATTAACTTAACACAAATGAGTAATATTAGATTATTTTTTTCAGATACTTTATCAGTAAACATCATTGATAAACTTGATAGAGATCAATCACATTATTTAAGTAAAGTTATGAGAGTAAAAGAAAATGATGTTTTCTCTTTGTTTAATAAAGAGGGAGAGTGGGAAGCAAAAATTTTAAGAATATCAAAAAATACTGTTGAATTTAAAATAATAAAACAACTAAGACAAAAAGAGATTACTAAAGAATTATGGTTAGCATTTTCTCCTATCAAATCAAATTATCAAAATTTTATGCTGCAAAAAGCGACAGAGCTTGGAGTTACAAAATTTTTACCAATTATTTTTGATAGAACAGTGGTTAGAAAAATTAACAAAGATCGCATCGAAAAAATTGTAATTGAGGCCAGTGAACAATCAAACCGTATCAATGTACCAAAAATTGAAGAGGCTCAAGATTTGAATAGTTTTTTAAAAAAAAATGTAATGGATCTAATTTTTACAGATTTAAATTCAAATATTAAAAAAATTGATAAATCAAAATTTACAGATAAGCCTGTTTGTATAATCATAGGTCCTGAGGGAGATTTTTCAGAGACTGAAAGAGAAAAGATTCTCTCTTTTAAGGGCGTTCAACCTATTAAAATAAATGAGAATATTTTAAGGTCAGAAACGGCTGTCATATCTGCAATTTCAATCGTAAATTATGTGATTAATTGATAAATTGTCGCGAAAACTAAAGTGTAATTTTTAAAAAAGAGCTTTATATAGCTATTAAAAATGAAAAAATTTTTATTTATATTTTCATCGCTTTTCATACCGCAAAAGGCTTTTGCGAACCAGCCTGTTGACTGGCAATTAGGTTTTCAAAAAGCTGCATCAGAATCAATGAGAGAGATAGTTGCCTTTCATGATTATTTATTATTACCAATAATAATTGCAATAAGTGTATTTGTTTTATTTTTAATGTTGTACGCGTGTATAAGATTTAGAGCTTCAGCAAATCCAAATCCATCTAAAAGAACTCACAACGTTGCAGTCGAAGTCTTATGGACATTAATACCATGTTTGATCTTAATTGTAATTGCAGTACCTTCATTTAAAATTTTATATAAACAAGATGCAATACCAAAAGCAGATTTAACAATTAAAGCAATCGGTTATCAGTGGTATTGGGGATATGAATATCCTGATGAAAATATTATTTTTGAATCTTACATGGTAGAAGATAAAGATTTAAGACCAGATCAACCAAGACTTCTAGCGGTAGATAACGAGGTTGTTGTGCCAGTTAATAAAGTTGTGAAAGTTTTAATCACTGCAAACGATGTATTACATGCTTGGGCTTTACCATCGTTTGGTGTAAAAAGAGATGCTGTTCCTGGAAGAATTAACGAGACATGGTTCAAAGCTGAAAAAGTAGGAACCTATTATGGTCAGTGCTCTGAACTTTGCGGTATTAAGCATGCGTTTATGCCCATCACCGTTAAAGTTGTAACTGATGAGGAATATGAGGATTGGTTATCTGAGGCAAAAGAAAAATTTGCAAAAGAGGAAATAGAAAATAATAATCTTAAATTAGTGAGTAAATAAATATGTATACACAAACAGCTTCGCACGACGATCATCATACACCAACAGGTTGGAAACGTTGGGCTTATTCTACAAATCATAAAGACATAGGAACAATGTATCTAATTTTTGCAATTGTTGCTGGAGTTATTGGAACTGCATTTTCAGTTTTAATGAGAATGGAGTTAATGCATCCGGGCGATGGAATTTTGGGTGGAAACTATCATTTGTATAATGTGTTAGTGACAGGTCATGGATTGATAATGATTTTCTTTATGGTAATGCCAGCCATGATAGGTGGTTTTGGTAATTGGTTTGTTCCAATTATGATTGGTGCACCTGATATGGCATTCCCGCGAATGAATAATATTTCTTTTTGGTTATTACCTGTTTCATTAACTTTATTAATATTGTCAATTTTTGCTGATGGTCCTCCAGGACAAACTGGAGTTGGAGGTGGATGGACAATATACCCTCCTTTATCGTCAAAAGCTGGACAACCTGGTCCTGCAATGGATTTAGCGATTTTAAGTTTACACTTGGCTGGTGCTTCATCAATTTTAGGAGCAGTTAATTTTATCACAACAATTCTTAATATGAGAACTCCTGGAATGACTCTACACAAAATGCCATTGTTTGCTTGGTCAATTTTAGTAACAGCTTTTTTATTATTATTGTCTTTACCAGTTTTAGCAGGAGCGATAACAATGCTATTAACTGATAGGAACTTTGGAACCGCCTTTTTTGAAGCTCAAACTGGAGGAGACCCAGTGTTGTTTCAACATTTATTCTGGTTCTTTGGCCATCCAGAAGTTTATATTTTAATTCTACCAGGATTTGGAATGATTAGTCATATTGTTTCAACATTTTCTAGAAAACCAGTTTTTGGCTATTTAGGTATGGCTTATGCGATGGTCGCAATAGGAATAGTTGGCTTCGTAGTTTGGGCTCACCATATGTATACTGTTGGATTAAGCACAGATACAAAAGCTTATTTCTTAGCAGCCACTATGATTATTGCTGTTCCAACTGGAATAAAAATCTTTTCTTGGATAGCAACTATGTGGGGAGGATCGATCTCATTTAAAACCCCAATGATGTGGGCACTAGGTTTTATCTTTATGTTTACAGTTGGCGGAGTGACAGGTGTAGTTTTAGCAAATGCAGGAGTAGACACTGCAATGCACGATACTTATTATGTAGTAGCTCACTTTCATTATGTTCTTTCATTAGGAGCTGTATTTGCAATATTTGCTGGTTTTTATTATTGGTTTTCAAAAATGTCTGGTTACGAATATTCAGAGTGGCTAGGTCAATTACATTTTTGGTTAACTTTTATTGGTGTAAATTTGATTTTCTTTCCACAGCATTTTTTAGGATTAGCAGGTATGCCTAGAAGATATGCTGATTATCCAGATGCATTTGCAGGTTGGAATTATATTTCTTCAATAGGATCCTATATAGCAGTTGCTGGCTTAGCTGTATTTTTTGTGAATTTGATTTATGCTTTTGCAAAAAAGAAAGCCGCAGCACAGAATCCTTGGGGAGAAGGAGCAACAACTTTAGAGTGGACCGTTCCATCTCCACCAAATTTCCACACTTTTGAAGAATTACCAAAGTTTGTAGATGATCAAGAGACTGGGAAATCTCATAGCTAGGAATAAAAGCTTTAAAATTGATGAGTAGTTCAAAATTAAAAAAAGATAATCTGTCTCAAGAAGACTTACTAAATTTTTCTGAATTATTTAAATTGATGAAACCAAGAGTAATGTCGCTTGTGATCTTTACTTGTGCAGTTGGATTATTAACAGCCCCAACTATGGTTTCAACTCAAGATGCTATAATTGGAATATTACTAGTTTCAATGGGCGCAGGAGCAGCAGGAGCATTAAACATGTGGTACGAGTCTGACCTTGATGCTTTAATGAGTAGAACTTGTCTGAGACCAATACCAACAGGTAAAGTTAATAAAAATCAGGCTCTTATATTTGGAATAACTTTATCGGTTATTTCAATAGTTGCACTAGATTATTTTACAAATCGAGTATCTGCAGGAATATTACTTTTTACTATTATATTTTATGTTTTAATTTATACAATTTGGCTGAAAAAAAGAACCTCACAGAACATTGTTATTGGTGGAGCGGCAGGAGCTCTTCCTCCTGTTATAGGCTGGACTATTGCTACAGGATCCTTATCTCTTGAACCTCTTGTATTTTTTTTAATTATTTTCTTTTGGACGCCATCACATTTTTGGGCATTAAGCTTATATAAATCAGAAGATTATAAAAAAGCCAATATACCCATGCTTCCCCTAACAAACGGGATAGAGAGCACTAAAGTAAATATTTTCGTCTACTCTTTGATAATGCTTCCAGTGATAATTTTTCCATATGTAATTAACTTTGTTGGACTTGTTTTTCTTATTCCATCATTGTTATTAACTATTTATTATAATTATCTATGTTTCGATCTTTATAAATTTAAAAAAAACAAATTTAGCGCAAAAAAAGCTAAAACAATATTTGGCTATTCTATTTTATATTTATTTTTGGTTTTTGTGCTTTTTCTGATAGATAAGATTTTATGATTATACCAGATAAAAAAACTAAGAAAAAAAATATCAAGACAGCATTAGCGATTATTGCTTTCATGATTTTTCTGTTTTTATTTACATTATATAATACTGGAGTTTTTGATAGAGCAATATGATACAAAAAAAAAATCTTACACCACTAGTCCTTATAGGAATATTTGTATTTATGTTGGGTTTATCCTACGCTGCAGTGCCTTTATATGATTTATTTTGTAGAGTAACGGGTTTTGGAGGCACTACTCAAATTTCAAACAGTGCTCCTAAAATAGTTCTTAACAAAGTAGTGAGCGTTAGATTTGATACTAATGTGAATAATTTACCTTGGGATTTTAAAGCAAAATCGAATGTTATGGATGTGAAAGTTGGCCAAGTTAATAAAATAGAGTTTGAAGTTGAAAATTATAGTAGCGAACCAACTGCTGGTGTAGCAAGTTTTAACGTATCACCTGCAAGTTTTGGGAAATATTATAGTAAACTTGGCTGTTTTTGTTTTGAAAAACAAGAATTAAAGGCAGGAGAAAAAGCCACTTATGTAATGACTTTTTATTTAGACCCCGAAATGATTAATGATCCAAGTGTCAAAAACCTTGAAGATGTAACTATGTCGTATACTTTTTTCTCGACAGATTATTATAAACAATCATAATCCAAAAAAATGTCAGCTGAAAAAAAACATGATTATCACTTAGTAGATCCAAGTCCTTGGCCTATTTACGTTTCATTCTCTTGCTTAGTATTAGCTATAGGTGCCGTGTATTATATGCATTCAGATGTTTCATGGGGAATGTATCTTGGATTAGCTCTTTTAATTTATGGCGCATACATGTGGTTTAGAGATGTGGTCATTGAAGCAGAACATCAAGGTCATCATACCCCAGTAGTCCAAATTCACCACCGTTATGGAATGACTTTATTTATCGCATCTGAGGTAATGTTTTTTGTTGCTTGGTTTTGGGCTTACTTTGACGTTAGTCTTTTCCCAAATGATTTTGTAGGAAACGTATGGCCACCTAAAGATATTGTGACTTTTGATCCTTGGGATATACCTCTAATTAACACATTAGTTTTACTTTTATCAGGAACAACAGTTACTTGGTCTCACCACTCATTATTAGAAGGTGATAGAAAAGGTTTTATACAAGGATTGGTGCTAACAGTAATTCTTGGAGCATTTTTTACAGCACTTCAAGCATATGAATATCATCATGCTACATTTGCTTTTTCAGATCATATTTATGGCTCTGTTTTTTACATGGCTACAGGCTTTCATGGTTTCCATGTTATAGTTGGAACAATTTTTTTAGCAGTATGTTTATGGAGAGGAAAATTAGGTCATTTTACTAAAGACCATCATTTTGGTTTTGAAGCAGCTGCATGGTATTGGCATTTTGTTGACGTTGTTTGGTTATTTTTGTTTGCTGCAATATATATTTGGGGAAGTTAATTTGATCCTTGAAAAATAAGTTTTTATTTTCCGTCTTTATAGTTTTCTTTATTTTTGTTTTTATTGGACTAGGTACGTGGCAAATTATCCGTCTAAATTGGAAAAATAATTTAATTTTAGAGATTGAAAATTCATTAAAAAATCCTCCAGTGGAATTAGCTCAATCAAAAAAAGAAAATTTTCTCAAAATTAAAACTTCAGGGTCTATAGATTTTGATAAGCAAATTTATTTATACAATTTAAATGAGTCTGGTACTCCTGGATTTGAGGTAATAAATCCAATTACGATTGGAGATGAAAATTTTTTAATAAATAGAGGTTGGATACCATTTGAAAAGAAGGGTACTCAAGAAATAAACGTATTTGATCAAAAAAATATTATCGGAACCCTAAAATTACAAGGTAGAAAAAATATCTTTAAGCCAGATAATGATTTAGATGAAAATTACTGGTTTAGTTTAAATAGAGAAGATATCTTAAAATTTACAGGTAAAAATTTTTCTAAATATATTATTTATTTAGATGGAAATTATCAGTTACCCAGACCAAAAAAAATTACTGCAAATATTTCTAATAATCATCAAAAATACGCTATTACTTGGTTTTCGTTAGCGCTTTCAATTCTTTTGCTATATTTATATTTTAGAAAAAAGAATTATTAAATGAATTACATTAGTACAAGAAATAATCAAAAAAACTTTTCTTTTAAAGATGTTTTCCTCAAAGGTTTGGCGGACGATGGAGGACTTTTTGTTCCTAAATCAATTAAACAATTCCAAAAAGAAGAATTAGATAATCTCAAAAATCTTAGTTACAATGATTTAGCTGCTGAAATAATTTATCCATTTATAGGAGATTTCATGTCTAAAGATGACTTAATCTCTATGATTTCAAAATCATATTCAAATTTTAGATCTGACGATGTTGTTAAAATTTCTAATCTCGGAAATCTAAAAGTATTAGAACTATTTCATGGACCCACTCTTGCTTTTAAAGATATCGCAATGCAACTGATTGGTAATTTTTATCAATACCATTTAGATCGCGATCAAAAAAAAATTAATATAATAGTAGCAACCTCAGGTGATACTGGTGCAGCTGCAATAGACGCTTTAAAGGGAAAAAATAATTTAAATGTTTTTGTATTACATCCCAATAATAAAATATCACCAGTTCAAAGAAGACTAATGACAATACATGAAGAGAGTAATGTATTTAATATAGCGGTGGAGGGTAATTTTGATGATTGCCAAAATTTAGTTAAAGCAATGTTTAATGACGAAAAATTTTCAAAAGCGATAAATATGTCAGGCGTAAATTCAATTAATTGGGCAAGAATTATTGCTCAATCGGTGTATTATTTTTATGCTTTCTTTAATGTTGGAGATGGTCAGCCTTTATCTTTTTCTGTTCCAACAGGAAACTTTGGTGATATTTATGCTGGTTACTTAGCAAAAAAATTAGGCCTTCCAATTGATAAGCTAATCGTAGCTACAAATAAAAATGATATACTTCATAGAGCCATATCAGGCGGCGACTATAGTCAAAAGAAAGTTGAGGAAACAAATACTCCAAGTATGGATATACAAATAGCGAGTAATTTTGAAAGGCTTTTATATGATGTAAAAGATTGTAACTCTGAAGTTACAAAAAGTGTAATGGCTGAAATAAAAAATAACACTTATAAAATTGATAAAAACGATTTAGATAAAATAAAAAAAAATTTTATATCTGAAATGCTTGACGAAAAAGAAACTGTTGAAATGATAAAAGCCATTAATGATGAATATCAGATGGTGGTTGATCCGCATACCGCAGTAGGTATTGGTGCTGTTAGAAAATTAGGATTAGAAAAAAATTGCGTTGTATTATCAACTGCACACCCATGTAAATTTCCAAAAGCAATAGAAGATGCAATTTCAAAAACTGAAAATTTACCAGAAAGTCTTAAATATGTTAATGACAGAAAAGAAAAATTTGAACTTCTTTCAAATGATATTGAAAAAGTTAAAAAATATGTAATGAATTCGATATGAAAATTAGAATAAAAGATCAACTTCCAGATACAGAGATTTTTCAACTTATTGATGGAGAGCCTCAAAAAAGTAACTTAAGAGAAATCATAGGTAATGGAAAAATTGTTTTGTTTGGTTTACCTGGCGCATTTACATCAACTTGTTCCAAACTTCATTTACCAGGTTTTGTAGCAAATGCAGATAAAATTAAAGCAAAAGGAATAGAAAATATATTTTGTTTATCGGTAAATGATCCTTATGTAATGAACGGTTGGGGAGAGATTAATAATATTGGTGATAAAATAAAAATGTTATCTGATCCTTATTTGTCATTTACAAAATCAATTGGTGCAGAAGTTGACCGGAATGCAAAAGGAATGGGAATCAGATCAAATCGTTATTTGATGGTTATTGAAAATTTTACAGTTGTTAAAATTCATGAGGAAGAAGAGACTAAAGAATGCGGCTTAACTTCAGCAGAAAATTTGTTAAATAATCTATTATAAATTCGCAGCATCTCTAGCAAGTAAATCCACTTCGTTATTTAATTTATCTTTTGAATGCGCTTTTACCCAATTCCAACTTATTTCAAATTCACTATTTAGTTGGTCTAATTCTGTCCAAAGTTCTTTATTACTCACCTCTTTTTTGTTTGCAGTTTTCCATCCATTTTTTTTCCAATTATATATCCATTCTGTTATTCCAGACTTTACATATTTAGAGTCAGTAAAAATTTGAACTTTACTACCTTTTGGAATTTTTTTAAGAGCCTCTATAGGGGCTAATAATTCCATTTGATTATTTGTGGTATCTTTTTTATTTCCTTTTATTTTGGTCTTTTCCCCATCTTTAATTATTATTGCAGCCCACCCACCTTTTCCAGGGTTTCCCAGACAGGATCCATCAGTATAAATATTATATTTCATTCAAATAATTTAGACTTTAATTTTTCATCACTGTTGAAATATTTTAGTTTTTCTAAATATTCTATGGGATCTTTAATCTTTACTAATGCTAAATCATTTTGATTTATTGAGTCAGTTAATCTGGTTAACAAAAATCTCAATGCTGCACCTTGACAAAGGACTCTCATATTTTGCTTTTCACTTTCCTCTATAGAACGATTTTTGATGTATCCTTTTAAAAAATTTCTAGCATTTAAAATATTGAAATTATATTTGTCTCCATCTTGATCAAAACATAAAGCATTCAAACAAATAGCAATATCAAATGCAAAAAAATCATTGCAAGCAAAAGTATAATCAATAATACCGTTTATGTTTTCACCCTCAAAAATTATATTATCAATAAAAATATCACCATGAATTATTCCGGTTGGTAAATTTCTAGGCCATTTGTGTTTTATTTGATTTAAACTGTGTTCAATATATTTCAATTTAGGGTCATCTATATTTTTTTGAGCCAATTTAATTTCACTAAATATTTTTTCCCACGAGTCTATTGAAAGTGAATTTTTACGATACAAATCTATATTACTTGTTAAAACATGTAATTTTGAAGTTTCTAATCCTACCTTATAAATTTCGTTCTCATTCAAATATTTTTTTGACTCACCATCTATAAATGAGAGAATTGTAAGTTTTTTATTATGGTAATCTGAAATCATTTCATTTTTTTTATTTTTGATAGGAAGAGGGCATTTAAAGTTTTTCATAAACAACTCTGAAGTTAAAGAACAAAAAAAAGGGAGGTCTTTTTTATCAACTCTTTTTTCATAGATGGTCAAAATATATTTTTTTTTACTTACCAAAATTCTATAGTTCGTATTTTCTACTCCTTCTTCTATCGGGTAAAATTCTTCTAGGTTTCCAAGAGAATAATTTTTTAAAATCGACTCTATATCTTTTTTTTCTAATTTAGTATAAACAGCCATTTAGTTTAATTTTTTAGGAACTTTAAATACAACATCTTCTTTAATTATTTCAACCTCATCTATACTGACTGTAAATTTATTTTTTAAATCTTCGATGAAATTCTTTACTAATATTTCAGGTGCTGATGCTCCAGAAGAAATTCCAATTGTATTAGAATTTTCAATAAGATCATATGGGATCTCACTTTGGGAATGAATTAATTGAGCATTTGAACATCCAGATTTTTTGGCTACTTCTACGAGTCTCACCGAGTTAGATGAATTTCTACTACCTATTACAAAAAAATATCACAGTTTTTGGCAATATTTTTTACAGCCATTTGTCTGTTTGTTGTTGCATAACAGATGTCTTCTTTCATTGGTTCTTTTATATTAGGAAATCTATCTTTTAAGATTTGAATTATATCTTTTGTGTCATCTACTGATAGCGTTGTTTGAGTAACATATGATATTTTTTTGTTGTTTTGAGGTTTATATTTTTTGGCCTCATCCTCATTTTGAACAAGATCAATTGATCCTTTTGGTAATTGACCCATAGTACCGATTACTTCAGGGTGATTTTGATGTCCTATCAAAATTAAATGATACCCAGCTTTATGTAAATTTTCTGCCTCTCTATGCACTTTGGATACCAATGGACATGTAGCATCTATATAAGTCATGTTATAGTTTTTAGCATCTTCCGGTATTTTTTTTGGAACACCATGTGCAGAAAAAATAACTGGCCTTGTTTTATCTTCTATCTCCTCGAGCTCCTCAACAAAGATGGCACCCTTATTTTTTAAATCGTCTACAACATATTTATTATGCACAATTTCATGGCGAACATAAACTGGAGCACCAAATTTTTTGATTGATTTTTCTACAATTTCTATAGCTCTCTCAACACCTGCGCAAAAACCTCTTGGTGCAGATAGTAATATTTTCAAATGTTTATTTTTCATTTTTTTCAATTAAATACTCAAGCAATATATGTGGAAAGGTCAAAGACGCCAAACCTATAAATATAATTTTAAGAATTGAACTTTCTAAATTGTAAGTATTATTTAGTAAATAAAGGCCAATTGCACAAAAAATAGCTGTAATAATTGTCAGTGGCAAAGCCTTTTTAACAAAGATTTTAAATCCATTGCTAAAGTCATCTCTGTCTAATTCAGACATTAATGAGATACTATGTCTTACAGAGTGTAAAAAGCAAAAATAAATTGTAAAAGCTACTAATGGAGAAAAATAATAATTTATTATTATAATTGAAAAATAATCTAAAAATATTGTGAACTTCTTCACCTCAAAATTTTTTGCAAATAATAGAACGTTTGCTAAAGTTGATAGAATAATACAATATAATAATATCTTTTTCGACTCTATTAAATCTAGAAAATTATAGAAATTTTCATTTTCAATTAACAACAATCTGAATATTGATATTGT
Source organism: uncultured Pelagibacteraceae bacterium (assembly GCA_902578265.1). GTDB lineage: Bacteria > Pseudomonadota > Alphaproteobacteria > Pelagibacterales > Pelagibacteraceae > Pelagibacter. Next base: position 7,779 of record CACHCA010000007.1, on the reverse strand, counting down.
CTCATCGAAATGGAAATACATTGGTGCAAAAACTATTAAAGAACCTTTTAACAAAAATAAAAATTGATTGTAATAAGAGTTTTCAACTATTAAAAACTGAGTATCTTCTTTTCCAAAATGATATGAGGCAACCGTTAAAAAAATGATTAAAGAAACATATGGTATGAGTATCCACAAAATTATAACTATGATGGCTATCAAAATATATGCAAAGTAAAAAATATAAAATTTTTTAATTTCAAAAATTTGAAAAAGTTTTCTTCCTTTTACATTGTCAAGTGATCCATGAGATATACCGATAGTTAAAATTAACAACAAACAAATAAATGGTGAAATTGACAAAGTGTTAAAATTAAAAGCTATCAATGAAAAAATATTACAAACTAAAAAAAAAATGAAAGAATGATTGAAATTTATTTTTTTTGATCTGTTATTCATTTTAAAATTCTACTAATAAAATAATGCTTTTATAAAAGTCAATTTAGGCATTCTTAAAATAATAGACAAATCCTCGAAAAAATTGCTTTTATTGGACAAAAATTTTATAACAGTCTTTGGTGAAGCCTTAAACATTTTAAAGAATATATCAGACATTTTTTCTGGATGTTTTTCAAGAACTCTTAAAAATATTTCATCTAAAAATTGATATTTGGTGCTTATTTTATATTTTTTAACATTAGCAATATTTTCGATATTTTCTCTAATATATTTACTATGTTCTTGAATATTAAGAAAAGTATAACCTGTGCTTAATCTAGTCATACCACCAGCAGTTCCAATATTAATTTTATTTTTTTCATTCTTATCGACTGGGTAAAATAAAGGTATCGCACCTTCCTCTTTATAAATTATCTTGTAATCTTTCAAATTTAGATGATTTTCAATGTAGTCTTTTATCTGTTTGTCATAATCTTTTTGAGAATTATCATTAATTTTAGACAACCAAGTGGTTTCAACTAAAGCAGTATCTTTTGAGTAGGGTAAGGTATAAAAAAAATGAACACTTTCTCTTTGATCACAATCAAAATCCATAAGGTTAAAAATTTCATCATCAAAAAAATCATTTTTAGTTTTAATTTCCACCCCACAAAAATGTTGCCAAAGATTTCGATAATCCTTTTTAATGAATGGTACGCTATTAAAAATAAAAGAATTTTTTAAACTAATTTCACTGACATCTTTAAAGTAGGAAATATTTTTATTTTCATTTAGTTTATTGTTAATTTTTTCATAGAATAAACCACTGTCAATACTTTGATATGGAGAACTTTTACACTCCAAATAGTTAGTTTTTTTAGGAATATTAATTGAAAAATTTTCCCAATTTTTTTTTACACAATCATCAAAATTGTGAGATGTTACTTTCCAAAAGGACCAAGTTTTGTCTCTTTTGTATTCATCTCTTGGCTCTATAATCGCCAAAGTTTTATCTTTAAGTTTTTCATGAATTTCCAATTCATATGCTAAAGATAAACCAGCACAGCCTCCACCAATAATGACATAGTCAAATTCTCTCATCTAGATTTATTTCCTCGTTAATTAAAAAATGATCATGTTGAATCTGATTTTCTTTAATATTGGTTAGAGATAACTTTATAAGATCAAAAATTGCAAAAATAGTCTCTATACTCTTTTCAATATTGGATACATAGATTTTTCCTGAATTTTTATAATTTTCAAAAGTTTTTTTATTTAGAATATTATAGCCTATTTTTCGGTAGATCCTTCTTGCGACTAAAATTGAAAATCTAAAACTTATTGGAATATCTTTTATAGAATAAAAGGAATTCTTATAAAAGGTATCTGCAAGATCTATAGTCGATGTAATTTCTTCAAAATTTTTATTTATATAAAATCTATTTATTTTTGAATCTTCAATCACATCTCTTGATATATTTGTAAGTTGCATTGCGATACCGAGATCAATAGCTGACTTAAGTGAGCTTTTTTTATTAACTTTTAAAATTTTTGCCATCATTAAACCAACAGTTCCAGCAACTCTGTAAGAATAAATTAAAAGGTCTTTTTTCGAATTTAATATCACCTTATCTTTTATATCTGAATTTATACCATCTAATAGATCTTCGATAATTTTTACTGAAATTTTAAATTCATCAATAAGGTCCCACATATTTTTAACAATTTGATTATCAAAATTCTTTTGAACAAAATCTTTTTTAAATTGTTTGAATTTAATTTCTTTAACTTCTAATTTTTCTTCATCGTCTGCAATATTGTCGGCAACTCTACAAAAATCATACAACGCAGAGCATTTTTTATATGTTTTTTTAGGTAAAAAAAAACCCGCCCAATTAAAAGATTTTGCATAAACTGATAAGTAATTTTTATCAGACATCATAAAATCTTTTCTAATACCTTAGCTGACGAAAGCACTCCAGGTACACCTGCTCCAGGATGGGTTCCTGCACCAACAAAATAAAGTCCTTTGTATATCTCAGACTTATTGTGAAATCTAAAATATGCAGATTGAGAAAATTTTGGTTGGATTGAAAAACCTGAGCCATATTTTGTATTTAAATCTCTTTCAAAGTAATCAGGGGTTAAATAAAAATCTTCTACAATATTATTTTTGAGATCTGGCATTAAGTCATTTTGCATTTTATCAATAACCAAATTTTTCATTTTTTCTCCCTCAACAGACCAATCAATTTTTGATTGATTATTTGGCACCGGGACTAAAACATAAAAGCAATCGTTGCCTTCGGGAGCCATAGTTTTATCGGTTGCAGAGGGTCTGTGAAGATAATAACTAATATCGTTGTTCAATTTTTTATTATTAAAAATGTCATCTAGATGTTCTTTATATTTGTTTCCAAACTTAATAGTATGGTGCTCAACATTATCGTATTTTTTTTTGGTACCAAAGTAATAGACAAATAATCCCATTGAATATTCCATTCGGTTTTTTTTCCATCTAAAAAGAAATGAATTACTTGCATTCCCATTTAACATTTTCTCGTAAACAGCAGGAGGATCAGCGTTACAAATTACATTGCTAGACTCTATCATTGTTTGATCATCTAATTGGATACTGGTAATTTTTTTTTTGTTTGAAATAATTTTGGTAACTTCGTGACCTTTAATTATTTTAATCCCGACTTCATCCATTAATTTTTCAAAACCCTTGATTATATTTCCTGTTCCACCCATTGAGTAATGAATACCCCATTTTTTTTCTAGGTATAAGATTAATCCATAAATTGAAGTTGTAGTAAAAGGATTTCCCCCAACTAATAATGGGTGCATACTAAGCATTCTCCTTAATTTTTCATTTTCTATATATGAGGAGACTAAAGAATAAACAGATTTATAACTTTTTAGTTTTAGTAGTGCTGGCAATTGCTGCATCATTACAAATGGTTTATCAAAGGGCACATCAGCAAGCTCCGTGAAACCTTTGTCAAAAATTTTTTTTGTAAAATTGACTAATTTTTCATAACCCTTAACATCTTTTTCGTTTATCTCTTTTATTTGTTTTTTCATCTCTAGCTCGTCCCCAGAGTAGTTAAATTTTGATTTATCCTCGAAAATGAATTGATACCAAACTTTTAGTGGAGTGAGTTTTATATAATCTTCTGGTTTTTTTTGAAATAATTCAAATAATTCATTTATCAAATATGGAGCAGTTATTACTGTTGGTCCACCATCGTAAATGAAGCCATTTTTTCGAAATACTCTAGCTCTTCCTCCAAGATCTCGATGTTTTTCGATTAAAGTAACTTTATGTCCTTTAGCTTTAAGACGTAAAGCTGCAGCTATCCCTCCAAATCCTGAACCTATAACAATGGAATTCATCTATATAATTTATAGTCTTTTTTGTAAAATTGTAAGAGTATTATGAGTTGATTTTTTTTAACTCTTCTTTTGTTTCATCCAAATTTTTTTGAAACAAGCTATCAAGCTTGGACTTATCAACCGATGTTGTAATTATCTTTTTAACTGAATCTACCGCGACTTTAATTGAAGCATCTTTTATTTCTTTTATTGCCGCGTCTTTCATTTGATTGATCTTATTTTCTGTTGAATTTTTTTTAATTTCTGAGGATTTATGAAATTTATCGTTTAATTCAATAATAAGATTATCACTGTCTTTTTTAGCTTGAGCCAATATTTCCTTACTGACTGATTGAGCTGTATCGAGTTTTTTTTGAGCATTATCTAATAAAGTTTTAGCTTCTGTTCTAAGCTTTTCACTTTCATCAATCTCATTTTTGATATCTGAAATTAATTTGTTTAGTAACTCATTTATTTTTTGTGGAACCTTAAGATATATTAAGCCTCCAAAGAAAATAATAAACGATACAGCTACCCAAAATGTTGCATCAATTGCCATAATATTTATCCCCGTTTCTTTTAGATAAATCATCAACGATTGCAGAAATACTACTATTATTAACTTCCGTACCGATTAATTTCACTAGTAACTCTGAAGTAGTTTCGATTGCAATTTTATTTATTTTCTCCGAAGCACCTTTTCTTAGTAAATTTATCTCTTGCTCAACTTTCTTTATTTCCTCATCAATTTGTTTATCTAAAGTTTCCTTTTTTGCATTTATTTCTTTGAGCGCATTTTCTCTAGCTTCTTTAAAAATGTTATTAGCTTCTAATTTACTTTTTGAAACAATATCATCGTACTCTTTAAGCTTGGCTTCACTACTTTCTCTCTGTTTTTCTGCTGCCTCAATATTTTCTTGTATTTGCGATTTTCTTAATTCAAGGTTCGCACTTATCTTAGGTAGTATCAGTTTAGATAATACTATGTACAGTATGCCAAAAGTAAATGTTAACCAAAAAATTTGTGAAATCCAAAATTCTGGATTTAATTGAGGCATACCTCCGCTTTCAGCTGCAAAAACCTCTTTTAAAAAAAAGAGATTAAAAAATATTAACTGAAAAAATATTTTTTTAACCATCTATTTAAAATGCAAAAAGAATGATTAACGCTACAACCAATCCAAACAGACCAGTTGCCTCTGCTAGGGCAAACCCTAAAAGCAAATTAGGAAACTGTTTCTGAGCCGCAGATGGGTTTCTCATCGCACCTGATAGATAATTACCAAAAATTATACCTATGCCAACACCGGCACCAGCTAGGGCTATAGCCGCTAAACCTGCTCCGATCATTTTTGCTGCTTCTAATTCCATTATATCCTCCTCTGTTAATTAATGGTGTAAGTTTAATGCATCATTCAAATAGATGCAGGTTAAAATTGCAAAAACATATGCTTGAAGAAAAGCAACTAATATCTCCAGGCCAGTTAAAGCAACCGAAAAACTCAGTGGAAGCCATCCACCGACTACCCCAAGACTTATTACAAAGCCTCCGAATACTTTCATCATTGTGTGACCCGCCATCATGTTAGCAAAGAGCCTGACGGATAAACTGATAGGTCTACTTAAATATGAGATAATCTCAATAACTACAATTAATGGTAATAGTACTATAGGAACCCCACTCGGTACAAATAATTTAAGATAGCCTATACCATGTTTTATAAAACCAATTATTGTTACACCGATAAAAATAAAAGCTGCTAACACAAAGGTAACAATAATATGACTTGTGACTGTAAAGGTGTAAGGAATCATTCCAAACATGTTACAAAAAAGGACAAACATAAATAAAGAGAATATAAAAGAAAAATAAGGTTTAGCTTTAGACCCTGCCGTATCACTAATCATTTTTGAAACAAATGTATAACTTAATTCAGCTAACAACTGAATTTTGTTTGGTAGCAATGAATTTTTTTTTGATCCAAGATTAAATATAATCAAAATAGCTAGCGAACTTATGACCATAAACAAACTAGCGTTTGTAAATGAAATATCAAAAGCACCTACTTTAATTTCAGGACCAATTCTATAGACTTCGAATTGTGTCATTGGATTTGCAGCCATATATTTTTCGATCTATTTTTGCATTTTTTTTGCAGATTTAATTACATTCATTATTCCTGCAATTACACCTACAAAAAAAAATATTAAAATTAACCAGGGTTTAGTACCAAAGGTCTTGTCTAAAATAAACCCAATAATTGTCCCTACAACTACTGCAGAAACCAGCTCAGTGCTTAGTTTAAAAGCATTACCAATTGGAGAGGGGTTATGTTTTTTCCTACTTTCTTTATCCAAAACCTTTTTTTTTGCAATTTCTAAGCGAGTTTTAAATGGATCTTTGGACATTTGAAATCAGCTTTATTAGGCAACCATACTTTCTGCTTTTTGAAGATCAACAGCTACAAGTTGACTAATACCTTTCTCGGGCATTGTAACTCCATATAGTCTGTTCATTTTAGACATTGTTAAAGCGTGGTGGGTAACAATTATAAATTTCGTGTCAGTAATTTTTGTAAGTTCATCAAGCAAATTACAAAATCTTGTGACATTCGAATCATCAAGAGGTGCATCTACTTCATCTAATACACAAATCGGAGATGGATTAGTTAAGAAAACGGCAAAAATTAATGAAAGCGCAGTAAGTGCTTGTTCTCCACCCGATAATAAAGTTATTGATTGGAGACGCTTACCAGGAGGACTCACCAACATCTCTAGTCCTGCCTCTAGTGGATCATCAGCATCTACTAATTCAAGTTTGGCGCTTCCACCATTAAAAAGTTTTGTGTAAACCTCGTTAAATTTTCTATCAACTTTATCAAAAGCCTCAATTAATCTTTCTCTTCCTTTTTGATTAAGCTCATTGATACTTTCTTTTAATTTTACTATTGCTGTTACTAAATCGACCCGATCGCTCTCCATTTTTTTAATTTCAGTTTCATACTTATTTGTTTCTTCATCTGCTTTTAAGTTTACCGAGCCTAGTTTTTCTCTTTCTTGTTTTTTTTTGTCTAGCAAGTCCTCTTGATTTACAGCATCGGGCAGTTCCTCAACTCCGAAAAGATTTGAATTTTCTAAAATATTTTCCTCAGATAAATTTAATTCGGAATTAATTCTATCAATTAAATCATTTTTTCTTTTTTTTAGTCCCTCAACTGTTGCACCCGAACTTGCTTTTCTCTCTCTTATCTGAATTGATTGCTCTTGGATTTCATTCAATTGTAATCTTAAATTTTCTATTTTTTCATCTGTTGAATTAATAATTTCTTCATTTTCTTTTTTTTCTTCCTCAGAAATTCTTAACCCTTCAGTTATTTGACCTTTTTTTTCTGCCTGTAATTTTGGTTGATTGTCTAATTTACTTAATTGATCATTCAATTTACTTCTTCTTTCGGTAAGCTGGGAAACCATTTTTTCAGAATTTAATAATAGGTTTTTCCAACTTTCTATCTCTGTATCAATTACTTTAATTCTCTCGTTTCTCTTTACAGACTCTTTTTTTATATTTTCATTTTTACTATAACTCCCAGCATATGCTTCGATTAATAGCTTACAATTATCAAGTGCTGAAATAGCTTCTTGATTTTTTTGTGAATTAATAAGTTCTTTAACTTTTTCAATTTCACTTTGTAATTTATCTTTAGAGGTGTTTAAATCATTATCAGACTGTTTTTCAGTGTCATAATATTTGGAGTCAATTTCTATTAACTCATTTTTTTCTTCTTTTAATCTTTTTTCATTTGAGTTCGCATCGATTACTATTCCTTTTTCTCTACCGATATCTTCCTCAAATGTTTGAAGTGTTTTTTTTATATTTTCAATTTCATCTTGTATCCTTGTGTTTTCTTCGTCCAGACTTTGTAGTTCAAGATTAAGTCTCTGTATTTTAGATAAGTTTTCAATATTCTTTTCCCTTAAGGGTGT
>CACHCA010000006.1 GCA_902578265.1 uncultured Pelagibacteraceae bacterium | reverse complement strand
TCTTGAAAGAAAACTTTTATTTTTAATAGAATTTTTTATTCTTTTGTTTTCAACAATATCTGCACCAATACCTAAAATTTTCATTCTAATTTTTGATAATTCTTTTAAACTTTTTTATGACAAACGGTAAACCATAAAAAATAGACTCACCAATAATAAAATGGCCAATATTAAATTCTACTATTTCATTTATCTTAGTTAGTATCTTAGTGGATTTGAAATCCAGGCCATGTCCGGCATGTACCTCAACACCAATTTTTGATGCTAATATTGCACATTTCTTGATCTTTAAAAATTCCTTAATAAAAGATTTTTTTGATTTAATCAGATTTGAAAAATGTCCGGTATGTATTTCAATACAATCAGCACCTATTTCTTTAGACAAATAAATATCTTTTAAATTTGGATTTACAAATAAACTCGTTCTTATCTTTTTTTTTTTAAATTGTGATATTATCTTTTTTATTTTATTTTTATTCTTTTTTAAATCTAAACCACCTTCAGTTGTTATTTCATTTCTATTTTCAGGTACGATACAAATAAATTTTGGTTTTATTTTTAAAGCATTTTTAACAATACTGTTATTTGTTGAAATTTCTAAATTTACTAATAATTTTTTTATTGAACAAATTTTTTTTGCATCTAAATCTCTTATGTGTCTCCTGTCCTCTCTAAGGTGTATGGTGATTGAGTCAGCACCATTTTTTTTTACAAATAATGCAGCTTTGTATGGATCAGGATGAATTTCACCTCTAGCATTCCGGACAGTAGCAACATGATCAATATTTACACCTAATCGTTTCACTTAATAAATCTGCTTCCTGGTGTTGAAATGGGAATTGAGTCTAATTCCTTTGGTATTTTGTTTGATTTATAAGTTGGTACTTCAATTTTAAGGTGTGAAATTATTTTTTTTTTTATTTTCAATGTTTTCTTTGATGTTCTGTCAATGATTGTGGCAAAACCAACTAATTTTGCATTAGATTTTTTTATTAGTTTTACGCATTCCATGCTAGATTTTCCTGTTGTTATTACATCTTCAATAATAATAACTTTAGATCCTTTTTTAATTTCAAAACCTCTTCTCAAAGTGAATTTACCTTTAACTCTCTCACAAAAAATTGTCTCTTTTTTTAAAATCCTACCAATTTCATAACCTATCACAATGCCACCTATGGCAGGTGCCAAAATTAAATCAAATTTTCCTAAATTTTTTTTTATTTTAAAAGCCAATGATTTACATATTTTTTCTGCTTTTGATGGATAACTTAAAAGTTTAGCACACTGGATATATTTTGAAGAATGTAATCCAGAAGATAAAATGAAGTGTCCTTCTAATAAAGCATTAGTCTTTCTTAAAATATCTAAGGATTTTTTGTGTGAAAGCATTTCTTTTATCTTCGTGTCTAATTATCTTAAATTTTATACCTTTTTGTTTAAGCTCTGCAATAAAATTAGTAAAATTTTTCAAATCTCTTATTATCAGCTGAAATTTAAAATTGATATAGTCAGGTTTTTTTCCAGCCATTACTAAATTTGAAATATTTAATTTATGTTCACCAATTAATGAACTTACATTTCCTAATTGCCCTGGTTTATCAGGTAATGAAATCCACAAAGTGGTATTGTATTTTTTTATTCTTTCCTGCTTCTCCTCACCTCTATCATGCCAATATCTTCTTATAGCAGCTCTGGCTTTTCCTGTTTTTGTTGTTGGGATCCAGTGAAGTGATGGTGACTGATTTTTTGATGTAATTATTTTTATTCTATCACCATTTCTTAAAATTGTTTGAAGTTCACTCTTATTTCCATTTATTTCACATCCAACTGCAGTATCACCAATTTTTGTATGGACAGCATAAGCGAAATCTATTGCTGTTGCGTCTTTAGGTAATTTGATTACTGAGCCTTTGGGCGTAAAACAAAAAACATTTTCCTGAAACATTTGAAGTTTTGTATATTCATAGGAATGTTCAGGATTTTCGTTTTTTTCTATAATTTCAACTAAATCTTTCAACCAATCATACTCTTTCCAAGTAAGTGAATTAAACTTTTCTGAAGACTTATATTGCCAATGAGATGCTATACCTCTTTCAGCAAAATCGTGCATCTCTTTAGTTCTTATTTGAATTTCTATGGGTTTTTTATTAGATCCAATAACTGCGGTATGAATTGATTTATAGCCATTAATCTTTGCGGAAGATATATAATCTTTAAATTTCCCAGGTATACAATTATACTCTTTGTGAATTATTCCTAAGGTTTTATAACAATCATCAACATTATCCAAAATAATTCTAAATCCGATGATATCGGTAATTTGTTCCAAAGAAACTCTTTTTTTTTGAACTTTTCTCCAGATTGAAAAAGGTGTTTTTTCTCTTCCATAAATTTTAGAAGAAATTTTATTTTGATCTAATAATTTTCTTATTTCAGTTGATAAAGTCTCAAAAATATCTTTTTTGTCGAATTTGATTTCATCAAGTCTTTTTTGAATTAATGATCTAGCTTCATTATTTAAAATTTCAAAAGAGAGATCTTCTAACTCATCCCGGATTCTGTGCATTCCCATCCTGTCCGCTAATGGGGCATAAATTTCCATAGTTTCTTGAGAAATCCTCCTTCTTTTTTCCTCTTTTGAAATTGCTTTTATAGTCCTCATGTTATGCAGTCGATCAGCAATTTTCACTAATAAAACTCTAATATCTTTAGATGTAGCTAAAATTAATTTTCTAAAATTTTCTGCTTTGGAATTAGATGATGCATTATTTTCAAGAGCAGATATTTTAGTAACACCATCAACCAAATCTGCGACCTCATCTCCGAACTCACCTTTGATAGTTTCATAAGTTGCATATGTATCCTCTATTGTGTCATGTAATAAACCCGTAGTTATGGTTGCACTATCTAATTTCAAATCAGTTAATATATTTGCTACTTCAATTGGATGAACTGAATAGGGATCACCTGAGGCTCTTTTTTGATTGCTATGTGCCTTTACGGCAAAATCATAAGCCTTATTTAATCTATCTGGATTTAAAAACTTATTATATCCTTTTACTTTATTTATTAAATCATCTGAATTAAGCATACATCTTACTATATCATTAATTCAGATTTGTTTAATAGATCTTATGTCTCTATTTGGTAATGATATTATGAGTTTTTTAATGTGATCTTTGGAAATTGGGTGTTTCCAGTTTTTATTTAATTCAAATAATGGAAAAAGGACAAAATTTCTATTGTGCATTCTTGGATGAGGTAAATTGATTTTTTGACTAATTTTTTTACTTTTATAATCAATTATGTCTATATCACATTCTCGAGGGGCATTTTTATACCTTTTTTTACGACCGAGACTGATTTCAATGTCTTTGGATACTTTAAGTAATTCCAAAGGTTTTAAATCAGAAATAACTTCCAATACTATGTTTAAGTATTTAGGTTTATTTTCATCTGGCCATGATAAACTCTCATAAAAATTTGACGATTTGATAAGTCTGATATTTCTCAACGATAATTCATACTTAGCCTGTTCAATTTTATATCTTCTGTTTCCTAAATTTGAACCTATACCTAAGTAGATACGATTAGCTTGATTTTCTAAAATATCTTGATTTATCACGATTCCAATCCCTATCCTTTTTACTTGCTCTTTTGTCGTGCAGTTTTTTTCCTTTTGCTACCGCAAGTTCAATTTTTGCTTTTCCTTTTTTAAAATACATTTTAGTTGGAACAATGGTAAGACCGTCTCTTTGCATTTTTCCAATCAATTTATTTATTTCCCGTTTGTTTAAAAGTAACTTTCTCTCATCTGTAGGATTGTGGTTAGAATAACTGGCTTGTTTATAAGATGCTATATGAGAATTAATTAAGATCAACTCGCCATCTTTTTCGACAGCATATGAATCTGCAATATTAACTTTTCCTTCTCTTATTGATTTAATCTCAGAACCTTTAAGGACAATCCCAGCTTCCAATAAATCCTCAAAAAAATAATTAAAACTAGCCTTTCTATTCAAACATATTATTTTTAAACCAGAATTGGTTTTTTTGTTCATTAAATTAATTTAGCTGTATGAAGAGCCTTTTTAACAATATCTTTAGTAGTGTCTGTTACTTTTACTAATGGTAATCTTACATCGTCATCACATAAATCTAATAATTTTGCAGCGTACTTAACTGGGCTAGGATTGCTTTCAACAAACATAGCGTGATGAACAGGCTGCAATATTTCATTTAATCTCTCAGCCTCTTTAATTTCATTATCATTATTAGACTTTGAAAATCTTTGGAAATCAGAACAAAGTTTTGGAGCAATGTTGGCTGTTACACTTATAGCACCTACTCCACCTTTTCTATTAAACTCTAAAGCGTTATCATCATTTCCAGTTAATTGTATAAAATCTTTGCCTAATTTTTTTAATGTTTTATCTACTCTTGTTAAATCTCCTGTTGCATCCTTAACACCAATAATATTTTTTAATTCAAATAATCTTGCCATTGTTTCAACTGACATATCAATCACTGATCTTCCAGGAATGTTATAAATAAGAATTGGAATTCCACATTTATCATTTATAGCTTTATAATGTTGATAAAGTCCCTCTTGGGTAGGCTTATTATAATAAGGAGTTACAATTAAAGCTCCATCTGCTCCCATTTTTTCAGCATGAGTAGTCAATGAAATTGCTTCTTCAGTAGAATTTGACCCAGTACCAGCAAATACAGGTAATTTTCCATTACTTTCTTTGACACATAAATCAATTACTCTTTCATGCTCATTATGGCTTAAAGTTGGAGACTCACCAGTTGTTCCAGCTGGAACCAAACCATTTGTCCCATTTTCAATATGAAAATGGATTAACTTAATGTAAGTTTCATCATCAAGTTTATCATTTTTAAACGGAGTGACTAAAGCAACATTTGATCCTTTGAACATAAATACTTATAACATAGTTTGTGGATTCATATACTAAAAGATTATGCTAAAAAAATTCATATTTTTTATCAATTTATTTTTCTTCTCTACTATTACTATTTTGTTTTCTGCTGAAATAATACCTTTAAAGAAACCGATCCAAACTAAAGCAGAAAAGGACCAGAAGTTATTAATTGATGTAATGAAGCCTCTGCCAAAACCAATTCCCAAAAAAATAGTAGAGGAAATTAAAAAAAAGCCTGAGGGTGAAATAAAGTTAAAAGCTGAAAAAGACTTAGGTATTATTCTACCAAAAAAGAAACCTTTAATAGCTGGAACCAAAAAAACAGATACAGCGAAAAAATCCAAATATTATAACAAGAAAGATTTCGAAATTGCGAAAAAGGCTATTTCAGAAATGAAACAAGCAAAATGGCCTGCCGCATTGAAAACAGCAAAAAAAGCAAGAGATAAATCAATTTATAATTTCATACAATGGAGACATCTGCTAACTAAAGGAAACAAAGCATCATATTACGATTATAAAACTTTTATAGACAAAAATGAGGATTATCCACGATTGGGAAGAGTAAAATATTTAGCAGAGCATAAACTTTCTACAGACACTATTTCACCCAAAAAAATTATCGATTGGTTCGGTGTTGATGAACCTTTAAGTGGTTTTGGAAAAATGATACTTGGAGAAAGTATAATTCTTAATGGTAATACACAAAAAGGTATTTCATATATTAAAGAAGGATGGATTACTGCCGAATTAAGCAAATCTGAATTAAGATTCTATAGAAAAAAATTCAAAAAATATCTCAATGCGGATGATTATATTAAAAGAGCAGATTACTTGGCTTGGAATAATAAATACTGGGATTTAAAAAGATTATTAAGATATTTACCTAAAGATTATGAGTTGCTTTATACAGCACGTCAATTATTAATGAGTAAATCGTATGGTGTAGATAATGCTATTTCTAAAGTTCCAGCAAAATTTAAAAACGATGCGGGTTTAAATTACGACAGATTAAAATGGAGAAGAAAAAGAGGAAGGGTTGATAGTTCTGTTGAAATTTTAGTAAAAATTAAAAATACCAAAGATTATTTAGTCAGACCAGATAAGTGGTGGTTTGAAAGAGAAATCATTTCAAGATCATTAATTTATAAAAAGAAATATGCTTTAGCTTATAAAATTGCAAGTAATCATGCTTTGACTGATGGACCAGAATATGCGGCCGCGGAATGGATGAGTGGATGGATAGCATTAAGTTTCTTAGATGATCCTTTGTTAGCCAAGGATCATTTTGAAAATTTTTATAATAATGTTGGTTACCCGATAAGTACTTCGAGAGGAGCCTATTGGTTAGCTAAAACTTATCAGAAACTTGGTAAAAATGAATTAGCTAATGAATGGTTTGGTAAAGCATCTAATTTTCTAACTACATATTATGGTCAGTTAGCATTTATGGAGTTAAATCCCAATCAGGCTTTTGAACTATCTAGAGATATTGAAGTTTCAAAAGAATATAGAGACTACTTTTTTAAAAAAGAATTAGTCAAAACAGTTTATCTTCTTGATGAGCTGAACGAAGATAAATATACAAAACATATTTTAAGACATTTGGCTAATGATGATATAAATAATGGTAGTGAAGTTTTAGCAGCAGAATTAGCAACAAGCATTGATAGATTTGATTTTGCTATTCAAATAGCAAAAATTGCATCATATGAAAAAAGATTTCATAACAAATATAATTATCCAATTATAAGTACTCCAAATTATATAAATGGAAGAAAAATTCCTGATACTGCATTTATACTGTCAATAATAAGACAAGAAAGTGAATTTGATTTAAGTGCTAACAGTCACGCAGGAGCAAAAGGATTAATGCAGCTCATGCCTTACACGGCAAAAGTAGTTGCTAAACAAGCAAAACTTCCTTATTCAAAATCTAGATTAACAAGAGATGCAGAATATAATATCAATTTAGGTTCTCACTATATAGCTGGACTAATTTTAGAATATGATGGTGCTTATCCCTTTGCAATAGCGGCCTATAATGCCGGACCTAAAAGAGTCAGATATTGGAAAAAAATAAATAAAAATCCACAAAAGAATCAAATTGATTATGTAAACTGGATTGAATTAATCAAATTTAAAGAAACAAGAAATTATGTGCAAAGAGTACTGGAGAACTACAACGTCTATCGTTATATTTTAGCTCAAAAGCCAGTTACAATGATAAATTTCTTTAAGGATGATCCTTTATACTAAAAATGGCGGAAGAGGAGGGATTCGAACCCTCGGTACAAGTTTCCTCGCACGGTCATTTAGCAAACGACTGGTTTCAGCCTCTCACCCACTCTTCCAATAAATTTGTCACTTCTGATTGTATTGAATAATCAACATTTATAAAGTAATTATTCAATAATTATGAAAAATAAGTATTCAATATTTTCACTTATTAAAAACGCTTTTTCTTATCATGAAAATTGGGAGAAAGCTTGGAAAGATCCTGAGCCTAAAAAAGAATATGATGCAGTAATTGTTGGTGGTGGAGGACATGGTCTTGCAACTGCCTATTATCTAGCAAAAAAACATAACATGAAGAATATTGCTGTTGTGGAAAAAGGTTGGATAGGAGGAGGAAATACTGGTCGGAATACTACAATAATAAGATCTAATTATTTATGGGATGCAAGTGCGGGTTTATATGACCATGCTCTTAAAATTTGGGAAGGTTTATCTCAAGAATTGAATTATAATGTTATGTTTAGTCAAAGAGGAGTTATGAATCTTGCACATAATTTGCAAGATGTTAGAGATTTAAAAAGAAGAACTCACGCTAATAGATTGAATGGTATTGATTCAGTTTATTTAAATACTGAAGAAGTTAAAAAATTTTGTCCAATCATAAATACCTCGCAAGATATTCGTTATCCAGTTTTAGGTGGAACTCTTCAAAGAAGAGCCGGTACAGCTAGGCATGATGCTGTTGCTTGGGGATACGCAAGAGGTGCTGATGAAATGGGTGTTGATATAATTCAAAATTGTGAAGTAAAAGGTATAAAAAGAAATGGTGATACAGTTGAAGGAATTGAAACGACTAAAGGATTTATCAAAACAAAAAAAATTGGAGTAGTAGCAGCTGGTCACTCCAGTGTAATAGCGAACATGGCTGGATTGAAATTACCTTTGGAGAGTAAACCACTTCAAGCTTTAGTGTCTGAACCAGTAAAACCAATAATAGATACAGTTGTAATGTCTAACGCTGTTCATGCATATGTCAGCCAATCTGATAAGGGAGAATTAGTTATTGGAGCAGGAACTGATGATTATGTATCTTACTCTCAAAAAGGAAGTCATGATATTGTGGAAGGAACTTTAAATGCAATTTTAGAACTATATCCAATATTTAGTAGAATGAGAATGCTTCGTCAGTGGGGTGGAATAGTTGATATATGTCCTGATGCAAGTCCAATCATAAGTAAAACTTCAATTAAGGGTTTATACTTTAATTGTGGTTGGGGAACTGGAGGTTTTAAAGCTACACCTGGCTCAGGGGATTTATTTGCTCACACCATTGCAAATGACGAACCTCATAAATTAAATGCTGCGTTTAATATAAATAGATTTGTAAGTGGTGATCTAGTTGATGAACATGGTGCAGCCGCTGTTGCACACTAATGTTTTTAATTAATTGTCCTTTTTGCGGTGAGAGAGAACAAAGCGAATTTAAAGCTGGTGGTGAAGCACATATTGTAAGGCCAAAACAACCTACAGAACTAAGTGATGATGAATGGGCAGAATATTTGTTCATGAGAAAAAACATAAAAGGAGTTCAATTTGAAAGATGGAACCATGTTCATGGTTGTAGAAAATGGTTCAATATGGTTAGAGATACATCAAACGACCAAATAAAAGCTGTATACAAAATGGGTGAAAAACCACCAGTAAAATAGAATGTCTAATAATTTAAGATTTAAAACAAGCAAATTTATCGATGAGACTTATCGAGTTTCTTTTAAATTTAATAACAAAACATATTTTGGTTTTAAAGGTGATACTCTAGCATCAGCTTTGTTGGCTAATGGAATTCATCTTGTTGGACGAAGTTTCAAATATCATAGACCTCGAGGAATTATGACATCAGGTTCTGAAGAACCCAATGCAATTATTCAATTGCATGATAATTCCTCAAGAACTGAACCAAATGTAAGAGCTACAGAGGTTGAAATCTATGAAGGTTTAGTTGCATCTAGTCAAAATTGTTGGCCCAACGTTAATTTTGATATTGGAGGGATTAATAATCTATTATCCCCTATCTTACCTGCAGGTTTTTATTATAAAACTTTTATGTGGCCTGCAAGTTTCTGGGAAAAGTATGAATACTTTATTAGAAAATCTGCGGGTTTAGGTAAATCACCTAAAGTAGCTGATCCAGACATATATGAACATAAATATATTCATTGTGATGTTTTAGTTATCGGAGCAGGTATTTCAGGAATAATGGCAGCTAAAATGGCAGCTAAAAATGGTTTTAAGACTCTTTTAGTTGATGAAAAATCTTATTTGGGGGGATCTTCTATTTATGATAACTCAGAATTTTCAAAGATTAATAATCAAATAACAAGTTCATGGTTAGAAAAAGAAATTAACGAAATATCTAAATTAGAAAATTTAGAAATAAAAATAAGAACTAGCGTTGCAGCATTTCATGGATACAACTTTTTATTGGCCCGTGAAAATCTTACTGATCATTTACCGATTAATCAAAGAGAAAATAAAGTAAGACAAAGATTATTAAAAATTCGAGCTAAAAAAGTAATCACAGCAACTGGCTCTATAGAAAGACCTTTAATATTTGATAATAATGATCGTCCAGGGATACTGTTATCTTCAGCAATTAAAAAATATATTGATTTATATGGTGTGGCTTGTGGTGAAAATAATATTCTTTTTACCAATAACGATACCGCATATGAAACAGCCATGAGCTTAATTCAAAGAGGAATTAAGATTAATGCAATAATTGATAATAGAGAGCAGATTGACTCTAAAATTTCATACGAAGTTGAGAAAAATAATATTGAAATTTATAAAGGTTATACTGTCGTTGATACTTACGGATATAGAAGAATTAATAAAATATCCATCATGAAACTTTCAAAAGATGGTCAAACAGTCATTGGTGACAAAACAAAGTTGAATTGTGATTGTTTAGGTGTATCTGGTGGTTGGACCCCAGCAGTACACTTGTTTACACAATCGGGAGGTAAATTAAAATTTAGAGAAGAAGATCAAGTATTTATACCTAATGTTTATCCTTCAGATCAAATAAGTGTTGGATCTTGTAATGGAGACTTTGGTTTAGAAGAAATAATAAGGAACACCTTATCTTCTATTAAAAAGTTTCTTGATATTGATAATTCTGAATACAAAACTGTTGAAACTATCTCAGGTTTAAATCAATCAAAGAGAAATATTTGGTTATTACCATCTGATAAATCCATAGGGAAAACTAAGTCTTTTGTTGATTATCAAAACGATGCAACTGCAAAAGATATTAAATTAGCTCTAAGAGAAGGGTTTAGATCTATAGAACATGTAAAAAGATACACTACTACTGGTATGGGAACTGATCAGGGTAAACTTGGTAATATGCATGCTCTTGGAATTATCTCAGAAACAGCGGGAAGTAAAATGGGTGAACACGGAACTACAACTTTTAGACCTCCTTATACACCCCTTACTTTTGGAACTATTGTTGGAAGAAATGTAGGAGAATTTTTTGATATATTTAGACGTACTCCGATACATGATTGGCATGTTGCCAACAACGCTGAGTTTGAAAACGTTGGTCAATGGAAAAGAGCTTGGTACTATCCAAAGGATAATGAAAATATGCATCAAGCAGTACAAAGAGAAAGTAAAGCTGCTAGAGACTCAGCAGGTATTCTGGATGCATCTACATTAGGAAAAATTGATATTCAGGGTACAGATGCATCGGAATTTTTAAATCGTGTTTATACTAATGCTTGGTCAAAACTAGCAGTGGGTAAATGTCGTTATGGTTTAATGTTAAATGAAGATGGAATGGTTTATGATGATGGCGTCACAACTAGACTAGGTGAAAATCATTACATTATGACCACTACTACTGGTGGTGCGGCAATCGTATTGGGAAAACTTGAAGACTATCTTCAGACAGAATGGCCTGAATTAGATGTCTATTTATCATCTGTAACTGATCATTATGCTACAATAAGTGTGTGTGGGCCTAACAGTAAAAAAATCGTTTCAAAAGTTATTCCTGATTTAGATCTTTCTGATGAAAAGTTTCCACATATGTCATTCAAAAATGCAAAAATAGATAATATTAAATGTAGAGTGATGAGGATCAGTTTCACTGGAGAACATAGTTATGAAATTAATATCCAAGCAAATTTTGGTAAATCTGTTTGGGAAAAATGTATGGAAGCAGGTAAAGATTTTAATATTACACCTTATGGAACTGAAACGATGCACTTATTAAGAGCAGAAAAAGGTTTTATAATAGTTGGTCAAGACACTGATGCAACACTAACACCAATTGATTTACAAATGGATTGGATAGTAAGTAAAAAGAAATATGATTTTATTGGAAAAAGATCATTATATAGATCTGATACTATTAGAGAAGATAGAAAACAATTAGTTGGTTTATTGACAGAAAATCCTGAGGAAGTTTTGGAAGAAGGCGCACAGATAGTTGCTGATATAAAAAAATCACCTATTGAAATGCTTGGCCATGTAACCTCAAGTTATTACAGCCCAAATTTAAAAAAGTCGATTGCATTAGGTGTTGTAAAAGGTGGAAAAAACATGTTGGGGCAAAAATTGATCATACCAATGGAAAATAAGAATATTAATGTGACTGTAGCTGATCCAGTTTTTTTAGATAAAGAAGGTGAAAGATTAAATGTTAAATTATAATCATACAATTAAAGAGGAAAAATCATATCAAGGTTTACAAATAAACGAGGTTAAACCTGTTATGAAATTGATAGTAAGAGGTAAAAAAAGAGAATTTTTATCAGCTATTGGTAAATCTTTAAATATGGTTTTGCCTACAAAAGCAAATACTTCCACTCAAAGTGAAAAATTGACTGCTCTATGGTTGAGTCCTGATGAATGGATGATTTTTTCAAATGGCGTTGTTAAAGAAAATACAAATTCCTATGAAACTGAAACACTTTTGAATAAAAACATATCTAAATTAAATTTAGGAGCTGTGGTGGATGTCACAGATCAATTCGTGAGGATTAATCTCAAAGGGGATAAGATATATGATTTGTTTCAAACAGGCTCTCCTTTTAATTTTAATGATTTTAAGGGTAAAATTGGCTCAGTGACCCAAACAATTCTCACAAAAATAGATGTAATCATTCATAATCAAAATAAAAATGAAGTTAATTTGTTTGTTAGACGCTCATTTTCTGAGCATTTATTCGCATGGATAAATGATAGTGCGTCAAGATTATAGTCACATTTAGATCTCAAATAAGTTAAATAAAAATATGAAAAAATTACTTTTAGTAGCATTATTTGCTCTTTTACCCTTCTCACTTAACGCAGAGTCTAATCTAGATAAAATTTTGTCTTCTGGAGTACTTAAAGTTGGTACTACTGGAGATTGGGATCCTATGACAGTCAAAGATCCTGCAACCAACAAATATAAAGGTTTCGATATCGATGTAATGAATCAATTAGCTAAAGATATGGGTGTAAAAATTGAGTTTGTACCTGCAGAATGGAAAACTATTGTTTCAGGAATAACATCTGCAAGATATGATATCTCAACTAGTGTTACTAAAACGCCAAAGAGAGCTGAAGTAGCTGGTTTTACCGATACCTATTACAAATATGCTACTGTGCCACTTGTTCTCAAAAAGAACTTAAAAAAATTTCCAACTTGGGACTCACTTAATAATTCAAATGTAACAATCGCAACTACTCTTGGTACTTCTCAAGAGGAAAAGGCAAAAGAATTTTTCCCAAAATCAAAATTAAACTCAATTGAAGCACCAGCAAGAGATTTCCAAGAAGTCTTGGCAGGTAGAGCTGATGGTAATATTACAAGTTCAACAGAGGCAAATAAATTGGTCATTAAATATCCTCAGTTAGCAATCGTCCCAGATGGTGGAAAAAATCCAGCATTTTTAGCAATGATGGTACCAAAAGGTGATACTAAGTGGAATGATTATGTCAATAAATGGATTAAAGACAAAAAATCTTCAGGCTTCTTTACCGAGTTATTAGCTAAATATAATTTAAAGAGCTTATAAAAAATTAGTAATTAATTTTTTATTCTTTATAAGTTAAGGAGTGAAAAATCTACTTTTATTAATTTTAATTTTCCCATTAACCTCATGTGGAAAAAGTGAATTAAACTGGTTAATCTTATCACCAAACAACATTGAGGGGTTAACTAATCTAAAGTTTTTATTAAGTGGTTTAACAACTACTATTTATATTAGTTTAGTCTCAATCATTATTTCTATTATTCTTGGCCTTTTAGTCGCTATTCCATCACTGGCTAAAAGTAAATTCTTAACCTACCTTAATATTGGCTATGTTGAAATTGTAAGAGCAATTCCTTTGCTAGTTTTAATTTTATGGATTTATTATGGTCTTCCAATCATGACGGGTATAAGTTTTAGCCCATTCGTTTCTGGTATCATAGCGCTATCAATTAGCGAAAGTGCTTTCCAAGCAGAAATATTTAGAGCAGGAATTAATTCAATAAAAAAATCACAATGGGAAGCTGGAAGCTCTTTAGGATTAAGTTTTTTTAGAAAATTAAGATTAGTAATTCTACCTCAAGCAATAAAGAATATTTTACCAGCTATTGGTAATCAATTTGTATATGTGCTTAAAATGTCCTCTCTTGTATCGATAATTGGTATTGGAGATCTGACTAGAAAAGCAAACGAATTGGTTGTGACGACTTATCGGCCACTTGAAATATATACATTTCTAATTCTAGAATATTTAGTCTTGATATTAATTGTTTCTTATCTTGTTAGAAAATTAGAAAAAAAATTACAAAAAGATTAATTTTTTCTTCTATAGTCCCAAGGATACTCAAAAGTCATTGCCCACATACCTTTTTTATTTTTTTTGGCATAATCCTCATCTGGAATGTATTTTGTTGAATATTTCCTGTAAGCAAAAGCATAACCCTCTCGAACAAGATACTTAGATAGACTTTGATTATTTACAAAACATTCAGCTAAAATTCTCTTATATCTATCTACACCCTCCTTGACACATCTTACTTTGTTTTTACCTATCTTATTAATAAGTAATTGTTTTGCTTGAACTCCACATTTGATAACCTCATTATTCTTATTACAAATTTGTTTAATTTCAGGAGTGTCAATACCACTAAAACGAATTTTTTCGTTTTTTAAATGAATGGTATCTCCGTCTATAACCTTTATTTCACTAGATTTTACATCAAGGTATGTGACAAAGAAAAATATTAGACAAATACTAGTAAGTAAAAAGACTTTTATTTTGTTTGAAAACATTATTCAAAAAATACCCAATAAATATTAGAACTGCAATTCCCATAAACCAATTTGTTACTAAAATCGTATAAAAAATATCCTCATAATCTCCTCCTTTAATATTAATTACATACCATAAACTTAAAAATGGAAGAGCTGTTAATCTAAGAATACTTAGATAAAGACTGTACAATGGTTTTTTCACTGCTTGGAATACTGCAGTGGTGATAAAAAAAACAGGATAAATTGGGCCAATTAATGCAGCAACTTTTAGATATATCGCACCATGCTTTATTGCCTCTTGGTTATCAGTAAATAATGAAACTAAAAACTCTGCACCTAAAAATATTATTATTCCTGCACATATCATAAAAGATGATCCAAACATTAAAGCTTTTCTATATAA
Organism: uncultured Pelagibacteraceae bacterium; assembly: GCA_902578265.1. GTDB lineage: Bacteria > Pseudomonadota > Alphaproteobacteria > Pelagibacterales > Pelagibacteraceae > Pelagibacter. The sequence continues at coordinate 53,458 of CACHCA010000006.1, read as the reverse complement.
TTCTCTCAATCTATCATAATTTTTTGCACCAAAATTTTGTCCCCCAATTGATAGTACCGCTGTATTTAATCCAATTACAGGAAGTAGAAAGACTTGTTCAATTCTTAAAGCAGCACCATAACCAGCAGTAGCTAAATCTCCAAATTGACCAATGAAGTAAAGGATGTTGAACAAACCAACACCAATCAACAACATGCTAAACATCACAGGTATCGTCTGATACAAGAGTTCTCCAAGAAGATCAAATTTTGGAATAAAACACTCAGGCTTAAGATATTTCTTTAATTCACAACAATAAACTTTATATGCTAAATACAAAAGACCAACAAACTGAGCCACTACAGTAGCTATTGCAAGTCCAGCTATACCAAATGCTGGAATAAAACCATAACCAAAAATAAATAATGGATTTAGAATAATATTTAAAAAGAAACTAAAAATTAAAACGTTTCTGTAACTTTTTGTATCCCCTTGCGCATTTAGAGTTCCATTTAAGGAAATTTGTATCAAAACAATTATAGTTCCATAGAAAATTACATCTAGATATTTTCTAGTTAATATAATTGCCTCTTGGTCTGATCCCATGAGAGAAAGTAAAAAATCTGAAACATTCAAACCAAAAAAAGTAACTAGTATGGATAAAAAGATTGCAAAAATAATTGATTGAGCAACAAATAATGACGCCTTCTTTTTATTATTAGCCCCTATATTATTTCCAATTAAAGTATTAGTTCCAGCAGTTAATCCAACACCTATTGCAATAATAGTAAAATAAATTGGAAAAGATTTTGCGATCGCTGCTATTGCTTCAGCAGATATTCTTCCTGCGAACCATGTGTCTACTAGATTGTAAAAGGTTTGAAATAATGAACCAACACTTGCTGGAATAGTAACTTTTCTCAATAAAAACCATATTGGATCTTTAGTTAATTTGAAAGATTGTGACAAATAAATCCTTAGTTAAATTCTTTTTGAAAATTATATTTTTTTCCTGATAGCTTTGCCTTGTATATCTGACTTTGTCTCATTCTAAAACGAGATTTTTGGTTTTTTGAGAGTTTATCAAAACAATTAGGACAAGTTACACCCTCCTCATATTTTTTAGATTTTTTATCTTTAATCGAGATTGGTTGTCTACATCCACCACAAATTGAATAGGTTCCTTGTGCTAATCCGTGTTTTAAACTTACTCTGTTATCGAATACAAAACACTCGCCTTTCCATAAACTTTTTTTTGGTTTAATTTTTTTTAAGTAATTTAGAATTCCTCCTTTTAATTGATAAATATTTTTAAAACCTTTTTTTTCTAAAAATACAGAGGCTTTTTCACACCTAATTCCACCAGTGCAAAACATTGCTATTGGCTGATCTTTTTTTAACTTTTTTAAGTATTTCGGGAAATCTCTAAAGTTACTTATATTTGGATTTACTGATTTTTTAAAAGAACCAACTTTATGTTCAAAAGGTTTTCTTGCATCTAATAAAAGAGTTTCTTTTTTTTTAATTAATTTATTCCATTTTGTTGGATCAATATGAGTATTCTTTTTTGTGATCCTATTCGACATTTTAAGGTCCATTGGAACAACTTCTCTTTTAATTTTCACTTTAGGTTTATGAAAAGGTTTAAATTTACTTATTGAATTATTGACACTATCAAATTCTTTAATATTCAAAATTTTTTTTAATCTAATAATTGTGGTCTTAATATCTTTATTCATTCCAGAAATAGATCCATTTAAACCCTCTTTAGAAATGATAATTGATCCATTTATATCTTTATTATTTAAAAGATTACTCAATATCTTTTGATTTTTTTTTAAATCATTTATTTTTTGAAATTTATAAAAACCAAATACAGTGAACATTAAATCTTCCTACAAACAGTCATTCCATCACCAAAAGGCACCATGACCTTTTCAATCCTTGTATCCTTAGAGATAAAATCATTCAAATCTCTAATACTTTTTGTAATTTTGTCATTTATATCTTTGTTAACAACTTCCCCATGCCATAATACATTATCGATTATCACTAAACCCTCTTTATTCAATAAATCTAAAGAAATTTCATAATATTTTTTATAATTCATTTTATCTGCATCAATAAAAACTAAGTCAAATTTTTCATTTCTTATACTCATTAAAGTTTCTAATGCTGGTTTAATCATTGTTTTAATCTTATGATCTTGATTAGCCTTTTTAAAAAAGCTTTGTGCAACTTTAGTTGTTTCCGCATTTTTATCTAATGCAATTATACTGCCTCCATCTGGTAAGGCTAATGCCATAGATAATGTACTTAAACCTGTAAAAGTTCCTATCTCTAGGACTTTTTTAATTTTAGAAACTTTTATAATCAGATGTAGAAATTGACATTGAGAAATAGATATTTGCATTCTTTTTGAATCACCAAGTGATAGGTTGTAATCTATTATTTCTTTTTGAATTGGATGTAATTTCAAACCATTCTTTAGAATATAATCTTGTAAATGTTTTGTGATATTAAGGTCTGAACCCATAACCTTATAATTTTTTCTTTAGGATCTCATTTATTAATTGAGGGTTAGCTTTTCCACCTGATGCCTTCATTGCTTGACCAACAAAAAAACCAAATAATTTTTCTTTACCTTGTTTATATTCAATAGCTTTTTCTCTGTTGTCATTTATAATTTTATCAATTAAAGCCTCTAAAGCTTTTGGATCACTTTGTTGTTTTAATCCTTTTTCCTCAACAATTTTTTGTGGATCTTTATCTCCATCTATCATCAATTCAAAAACAGTTTTTGCTATCTTTCCTGAGATAGTTCCATTCTTAATAAGATTTATCAAAATAGCAAAATTCTTAGCACTTACTGGACTTTGAGAAATTTCTAGACCTTTGCTATTTAAAACAGCAAATAGTTCTCCTGTGATCCAATTGACTGCCAACTTTATATCTTTATTTTTACCCATTTTAGCAACAACCTCTTCAAAGTATTTTGCAGTATCAATATCAGACACTAAAATATTGGCTTCATAAGAAGATAATTTAAACTCTTCAATAAATCTTTTCTTTTTATCATCTGGAAGTTCTGGAATATCATTTTTAAGTTCTTCAATAAATTTTTCCGAAACATCCAAAGGTAATAAATCAGGGTCCGGAAAATATCTATAGTCATGAGCGTCTTCTTTTGATCTCATTGACCTTGTCTCATTTTTCTTCGTATCAAAAAGCCTTGTTTCTTGATCAATAGTTTTGCCCTCTTCTATTAAATCAACTTGCCTATTAGCCTCATATTCTATCGCCATTTGCATAAACTTAATTGAATTAACATTTTTAATTTCACATCGAGTACCGAATTCCTTTGAGCCTTTTGGTCTTACAGAAACGTTCACATCAGCTCTTAAAGAGCCCTCTTGCATATTTCCATCACAAGTTCCCAAGTATCTCATTATAGATCGTAATTTTTTAATGTAAGCATTAACCTCATCTGGGGATCTTAGATCAGGTTTGCTCACTATTTCCATTAAAGCTACTCCTGATCTATTTAAATCTACAAAAGTATTTTGTGGGTCAAGATCATGAATACTTTTTCCAGCGTCTTGTTCTAGATGTAATCTCTCTATACCAACTTCTTTTTGGCCATTAGGCATATCCAAAATAACTTTACCCTCACCTACTATTGGATCTTTAAATTGTGAAATTTGATATCCTTGAGGTAAATCAGCATAAAAATAATTTTTTCTGTCAAATACTGAACGTTTATTAATTTTTGCATTAAGTCCAATACCGGTTTTAATTGCTTGTTTAACACAAAATTCATTTATTACTGGTAACATTCCTGGAAATGCAGCATCAACTAAACTAACCTGCGTATTAGGTTCTGCCCCAAATTTGGTTGCTGAAGTAGAAAATAATTTAGACTCAGATAAAACTTGAGCATGAACTTCTAAACCAATTACAACCTCATACTGATTATCTTTTCGATTGATCAAATATTCTGTATCTTTTTTACTCATTTTATCCACCAATCGGTAATTTTGTTTTTAAAATTAATCTTTTCTTCCATAGCATAAGCTATATTCAATATATTTTGTTCATCAAAAGCTTTACCAATAATTTGTAGACCTAAAGGATAACCTTTAGAGTCATGTCCTGCGGGTATTGAGATACCTGGAAGTCCAGCCAAGTTAACAGGAACTGTAAATATATCATTAAGATACATTGAAACTGGATCATTAGTTTTTTCACCAATTTTAAATGCTGAGCTAGGTGTTGATGGAGTTAAAATTGCATCGACTTTTTTATAAGCCTCATCAAAATCATTTTTGATAAGTTTCCTTACTTTTTGAGCTTTAAGATAATATGCATCATAATACCCTGAAGATAAAACATAGGTTCCAATCATAATTCTTCTTTGAACTTCAGCTCCAAAACCTTCTGATCTAGTTTTTTCATACATATCAATTAAATTTTCCCCTTTAGCCCTAAATCCATACTTAACACCATCATATCTTGCTAAATTTGATGACGCCTCTGCTGGAGCAACTATATAATATGTTGGTAGGGCATAACTTGTATTAGGCAGAGAAATATCAATAGTTTCAGCACCACAATCTTTAATATATTGAATACCTTTTTGCCAAAGATTTTCAATTTCCTTTGGCATACCATCGACTCTATATTCTTTTGGTATTCCAATTTTTTTTCCTTTTATGTTATTTGTAAGTTTTTTACTATAATGATTTCTTTTAAAATCTATTGAAGTAGAGTCTTTAGGATCATAGGAACTAATCACTTCATGCAATAAAGCACAATCCTTGACATTTTGTGCCATTGGTCCTGCTTGATCCAATGATGAAGCAAAAGCAACTATTCCATATCTTGAACAACTTCCGTATGTAGGTTTCAATCCAACAATTCCAGTGAAAGAAGCTGGTTGTCTAATTGATCCACCAGTATCAGTACCAATTGTAATAGGTGTCAATTGTCCAGCTACAGCTGAGGCAGAACCACCAGATGATCCACCTGGAACTAAATTTTTATCAATTGGACTTTGAACATTACCAAAAAAACTTGTTTCATTTGACGAGCCCATTGCAAACTCATCACAGTTTAGCTTTCCCAGAAGTATTGCGCCTTCATTCCAAATATTTTCAGTCACTGTTGATTCATAAGTTGGTATAAAGTTATTTAAAATCTTACTACCAGCAGTTGTTTTAATATTTTTCGTGCAAAATAAATCTTTAACTGCCATTGGAATACCAGGCAGTTTTAAATCAAAATTAGGTTTTTGATCAAATTTTTTTGCTTTATCCAAAGCTGATGTAAAGTCATTTGTAATATAAGCATTCAATTTCTCAGATTTTTCAGATCTATCAATAAATGCTTTGGTTACATCTGTTGAAGAAAGTTTTTTATTTTTAATATTTTCAACCAGTTCTGTAAGGGATTGTTTTGTAATATCTGACATTATTCAATAACCTTCGGTACTACAAAATAGTCCTCATTATCCTGAGGAGAATTTTTAATAATTTGTTCTCTTATATTTTTACTTTTTACTTCATCAGATCTTAATTTTAATGTTGTTTCTGCAATAGAAGTTAATGGCTCTATATTGTCAGTTTTTAATTCATTAAGTTTTTCAATAAAATCAAAAATAGAATTTAAATCACCAGCTAATTTTTCAGCTCTTTGCTCGTCTACTGAAATTCTTGCCAATTTAGATATATGTTTTATTGTTTTAAGATCTATACTCATATGCTATTTAAATAAGAGGCAAAGTATCACTTAAGTTTAAAATATACAATATGATCACTTTAGAGGAATTTAAAAAAAAACACTCAGATAAGTGTAGATTGATAGGTTTAGACCTTGGATCTAAAAGAATTGGTGTGTCAATCTGTGATGACAAACAATTAATAGCCACCCCGTTAAAAACAATAAATAAGAATTCACTTAAAGATCTTGTTGATGAGCTCAGATTAATAATTAATGAAAATGATATAAAAGGAGTCATTGTTGGAAATCCTTTAAATATGGATGGATCCTCAGGTAGGTCAGCTCAATCAGTAAAAGATACAACTGAAAATATTGAAAAAAACTTAAATATTCCAATTTGTCTTTGGGATGAGAGACTCTCAACTGTTGGAGCTTTTAATCTGTCTAGCCAATTAGACATTAATGTGAGTAAAAGAGCAAAAAAGATAGATGAAAACGCTGCTGCTTTTATATTACAAGGAGCTTTGGATTTTTTGAATAATTAATACTTGCTATTATAGAGGTTTATAGTTATAGAGTTGCTTTTAATGGCAATTAAAACAATTCAAGCTATTAAAATTTCTCAAAAGCACTTACTAGGAATTCAAGATTTATCAATTAATGACGTTAATTTAATACTTGATGAAGCAAATTCATTTATTAAAGTAAATCAAAGTAAAAATAAGAAAGTTGATGTTTTAAGAGGTAAAACTCAAATTAATTTATTTTTTGAACCTTCCACTAGAACTCAAAGCTCTTTTGAATTAGCCGGTAAAAGACTTGGGGCTGATGTTATGTCAATGAATATTAGCAACTCAGCAATTAAAAAAGGTGAAACGTTGATAGATACAGCAATGACGCTAAATGCTATGCATCCTGATATTATCGTAATTAGACATCAAGATTCTGGAGCATGTAATCTACTTTCACAAAAAGTAAACTGTGCAGTTCTTAATGCTGGTGATGGAAGAAGAGAACACCCTACTCAAGCTTTGTTAGATGCATTAACAATTATTACTCGTAAAAAAAAAATACAAGGATTAAAAATAGCAATCTGTGGAGATATACTTCATTCAAGAGTTGCTAGATCAAATATTTATTTACTAAGTATGTTAGGAGCAGAGGTGAACATTGTTGCTCCAACAAATCTTATGCCAAAAGAAATTGAAAAATTTGGTGTGAATACTTTTACAGATATGAAAAAAGGATTGAAAGATTGTGATATTGTTATGATGTTGAGATTACAAAATGAACGAATGACGAGTTCATATCTTTCATCCAATAGAGAATATTACGAATATTATGGATTAACTCCTGATAAATTAGAACATGCCAAATCTGATGCTTTAATTATGCATCCTGGTCCAATGAATAGAGGTATAGAGATAGATACAATGCTAGCAGATGACATCAACAAAAGTGTGATTAAAGAGCAGGTTGAATTAGGTGTCGCGGTGAGGATGGCTTGTCTTAAAATATTTTGTACATAATGAAAAAACAATATTTTATAAACGCAAATATAATTGATCCTCATAACTCCATGAATGAGAATGGGGGTCTGATCATAAGTGAAGATGGAAAAATTGAAGCCATAGGAAAGAAAGTAAATATTAATAATTTACCGAGTAGAGATAAACCAATTGATTTAAAAGGTAAGTATATTTTTCCTGGATTAGTCGATATGCGAGTTTTTGTTGGTGAACCAGGCTATGAGTATAAAGAAAATTTTAGGACTCTGAGTAATGCAGCACTCTCAGGTGGTGTTACTTCTGTTGTAACAATGCCTAATACAGATCCAGTAATTGATAACGTTTCCATAGTCGATTTTCTTAAAAGAAGAGGAAGAGATAAGTCAAAGATAAATATTTTTCCATGTGCCTCCTTAACAAAAAACACTGAGGGTACAAATATGACTGAATTTGGCTTGTTACAAAATAAAGGAATAATTGCATTCACCGATGGCGTTAAAACAATTCAAAACCCAAGACTGATGTCTAGAATAATGAACTCTGCTAAAGATTTGGGTAGTTTAATAATGCAGCACGCTGAGGATTATGAGCTAGCAAAAAATGGTATGATTAACTCTGGAATAATTGCTTCAAAATTAGGTCTATCTGGTATACCTGAAATTGCTGAGCGTATTCTGATCGAGAGAGATTTAACATTACTGGAAAAGGTTAAATGCAGATATCATATCTCTCAATTGTCATCACAAAAATCTGTCGAAGTAATTAAATCAAGAAAGGAAATAGTAAAATTCACATGTGGTGTTTCGATTAATAACTTATCTTTAAATGAAAACGACATAGGAGATTTCAAAACATTTTTGAAATTGTCTCCACCGTTAAGAAGAGAAGAAGATAGACTATCTTTAGTACAGGGTTTAAAGGATGATTTAATTGATGTAATTGTTTCAGATCACAAACCTGAAGATGAGGAGTCAAAAAGATTAACATTTGCTCAAGCAGCAACTGGTGCGTCAGGGATAGAAACTTTGCTGTCTCTAAGTTTAGAATTATATCATAACGGATCACTCAAATTAGAGACAATAATAAAAGCATTAACATCAAACCCTGCTAAAATATTAAAGATAAATAGAGGGAACCTATCTATTGGTAATGATGCAGATCTTTGTATAGTAGATATAGATAAACCGTGGATTGTAAAAAAAGATAAACTTATCTCAAAGTCAAAAAATACATCTATCGAAGATAAAAAACTTCAAGGCAAAGTTACAAATACATTTGTAAACGGTAAAGAATTATTTAAGTTATAGCATGGATATTTTAATCATAGGTATAATTTCATATCTGATGGGTTCAATTCCGTTTGGATTGATACTAGCAAAAATTTTTTTGAAAAAAGATATAAGAGATATTGGATCTGGAAATATCGGAGCCACAAATGTACTTAGAGCTGGTAACAAGACAGTTGGTTACATCACGTTATCTCTTGATATTTTAAAAGCTGTTATCCCTGTAATATTTGTTAAAATTTATTACACAGATTATTTATATTTAGCATCATTATGTGCATTTATAGGTCATGTATTTCCTGTATGGCTCAAATTTAAAGGAGGAAAAGGTGTTGCAACATACGTTGGTATTCTATTTGCTATAAATATTTATTTTGGAATTATCTTTGCTTTATCTTGGTTTGTAATTTTTGCTATAACAAAATTTTCATCTTTATCTTCATTAATTGCTTCTGTATCAGTTCCTGTTTATTTACTAGTCACGGGTCAATTCAAAGATATATTTTTTTTTATAATCATGTTTGTGTTAATATTTTTTACCCATCGAGAAAATATTAAAAGATTGAAAAATAAAGAAGAAACTAAGACAAAAATTTATTAATTTGACTATCTAACTCTTTTAGGTAGTTTGTCATTATGAACTTGGTCATTGTAGAAAGTCCAGCTAAAGCCAAAACTATCAATAAATATTTAGGTGATAATTATAAAGTATTAGCTAGTTATGGCCATATTAGAGATTTACCATCTAAGAATGGTTCTGTTGATCCAGATCAAGATTTTAAAATGGAATGGGAGATCGACAGCTTTTCAAAAAAATATCTTAAAGAAATTACTGACGCAGCTAAAGATTCTTCAAAAATTATATTAGCTACCGATCCTGATCGTGAAGGAGAAGCAATTGCATGGCATGTAAAAGAGTATCTAAATGAAAAAAAACTTCTTAAAGATAAAGAAATAGAAAGAGTTGTTTTTAACGAAATAACAAAAAAAGCAGTAATTCATGGCATCGAAAATCCAAGACAAATTGAACCCCTTTTAGTTGATGCTTACATGGCTCGAAGAGCCTTAGATTACTTGGTTGGATTTAATATTTCACCAATATTATGGACAAAACTTCCAGGCTCTAAATCCGCGGGAAGAGTTCAATCGGTAGCTTTAAAATTGATTACTGAAAGAGAACATGAAATTGAGTCCTTTAAGCCAGAAGAATTTTGGTCTTTAAGTGTCAAATTTAAAGATGAAAAAAATCAAAATATTCTTGCTAGTATTAGTCAACTAGATAACAACAAAATTGAAAAATTCTCTTTTAGAAATAAAGATGAAATAAATAAAGCCATATCAAGTATCAATCAAAAAAAATTTAGTATTACTGATATATCAAGTAAAGTGGTAAATCGTAATCCATCAGGACCATTTACTACATCAACTCTTCAACAAACAGCTTCAAGTCGATTAGGGTTTGGCGCATCAAGAACGATGCAAATTGCTCAAAAGCTTTACCAAGGAGTCGAAATTGAAGGAGAAACTATAGGTTTGATAACATATATGAGAACAGATGGTACTAATTTATCAAAAGATGCTGTTGTGGCTTTTAGAGATTATATCAAAAAAGAAATTGGTAATGAATATTTACCTGAGAGTGCTTTAAATTACTCTGGCAAAAAGGCGAAAAATGCACAAGAAGCACATGAAGCAATAAGACCCACGGATGTTATCAGAACTCCCCGAAGTGTAAAAAAGTATCTAAGCACAGATCAAAATAAACTTTATGATTTAATATGGAGTAGAGCTTTATCTTCTCAGATGCAATCTGCTAAATTTGATAGAAATACTATAACGATTACATCAACTAATAATGATACAGTATGCAAAGCAAGTGGATCGATTCTTAAATTTGACGGATTTTTAAAGATATATAATAATCAAGGTAAGGATGATGATGAAAACATTCTACCCTCTGTATCTAAAGGACTTGTAAATATTGAGTCCTTGATTGATGAACAGCATTTTACTCAACCCCCTCCAAGATATTCTGAAGCTAGCTTAGTAAAAAAACTAGAGGAATTAGGAATAGGAAGACCATCTACTTACGCAAGTATAATATCTACCATAGCAAATAGAGGTTACGCAGAGATATTGAATAAAAGATTTTTTCCTACTGATAGAGGAAAACTTATTTCAGCTTTTCTTGAAAAATTGTTCTCAAAATATGTGGATTATAACTTTACTGCTGGTTTAGAGGATCAATTAGACGAGATTACAACTGGTAAAGAAAGCTGGATAAAAGTCTTGGAGCTGTTCTGGAAAGACTTCAATAGTAATGTGGCTGAAGTAAAGGAAAAAAGAACAAGAGAGGTCTTAGATCTTTTAAATGATAGTTTAGGTGATTTGGTTTTCGATAAGGATGATAAAGGAAATATTGTAAGAAAGTGTCAATTATGTAATTCAGGAACACTAAGCTTAAAAAATAGTTTTAGGGGTGGTGCGTTTATTGGTTGTTCAAATTACCCTGAATGTAAATTTACAAGACCTTTGTCTAAAGCTAAAGCAGCGGCACAAGCACAGTTAGCTGAACCAAAATTTATTGGAAAACATGAAAATGGAAATGATATATATCTTAAAAACGGAAGATTCGGTCCATATTTGCAATATGAAAAAATTCCAGAAGATTTAGAAATTGAAAAAACACAAAAGAAAAAAAAGAAAGCAAAAAAACTTAAATCGGATGTAAATGAACTTTTAAAAAATATCTCTATTCCAAAAGGTTTGGAACTAGAGAGTATAGATTTAGAAAAAGCACAATTTTTATGTTCACTACCAAAATCTCTAGGAATAAATCCCGATAATCAAAAAGAAATTACTTTAAACACTGGAAGATTTGGTCCTTATCTAAAGTGTGAACATAAATCAGCTCGAATAGAAAATATTGAAGAAATTTTTTCTATTGGTTTAAATAGAGCGGTAACATTAATTGCTGAAGCTAAACCAGGAAGAATTTCTTCTTCGATGATCAAAGATTTAGGTGAACACCCTGAGGATAAAAAACCAGTTAGAATTATGAAAGGACAATACGGACCATATATTAAGTATAAATCACTAAATGCGACAATACCTGAGGAAAAGGATCCAACAGAAATCACAATGGAAGAAGCATTAATATTGATTGAGAAAAGAAGAGAATACGATAAAACAAAAAAGAAAAAAAAGAAAAAATGAAAAAAAAAATTTTTATATTTATTACCTTTTTGTTCTGTTTTAATAGTTACTCTTTTTCAAATGAATTAAATTGTAACGAATTTAAAAAGTTTTCAGTTAATTATATGAAGTGTAAAGCTAACTTAATTAAGAATGAAACAATATCTGGCGGTAAAAAATTTATAGATGACACAAAGAATTTTCAAAATAAACAATGGTCTGATGAAAAAAGCAAATTAAATAATTTAAAAGAAAAAGTTACAGAAAAATGAATTATGAACAAAATTTAAAAAAAATTAATTTGAAATTACCTGATGCTAAAGCTCCAGTTGGTAATTATGTTGCAACTAAAATTTCAGGAAAGATGTTATTTGTATCTGGACAAATTTCAATTAATGAAAAAGGTGAATTAATCAAAGGAAAAGTTGGGAAAGATTTAGATGTTGAGTCAGGATATAATGCAGCAAAAAGATGTGCATTAAGTATAATTTCTCAAATCATGAAAGCTTGTAATAACGATCTTACAAAAGTTAAATCTTGTGTAAAACTTACTGGTTTTGTTAATTCCACTGATAATTTTATTGAACAACCTAAAGTAATAAATGGTGCATCTGATTTAATCGCATCTGTTTTTGGAGATGATGGAAAGCATACAAGAGCAGCTGTAAGTGTTAATAGTCTTCCCTTAGGTGTTGCTGTTGAAGTTGATGCTATATTCGAGCTAAATTAAAATTTATCTTCCAATACTAAAATATTTAAAGCCTTGATTTTTAATTTTCATTGGAGAGTATATATTTCTCATATCATAAATAATAAATTTTTTACCCTTAACTAAATTTTTAAAATTGATTGATTTAAAATCGTTCCATTCTGTATGAATTATTACGAGATCTGAGTCCTTTACAGAGTCTTTAATATTGTCAATGTAGGAAACATTTTTGATCTTTGAAAACTCTTTTTTATGACCTGTTGGATCGAAATAATTTATCTGAGCACCCTTTTTTGATAGTACTGGTATCATTCTTAAACTAGGAGAGTCTCTCATATCGTCTGTATTAGCTTTAAATGTGACACCTAAGAAAGTTATTTTTTTATTTTTAATTTTGTTTTTTAAAATTCCATAAACTTTATTAAGTAAAAAATTGGATCTATTTTCATTTGATTTTATGACTGATTTAATTACAGAAAGATTTATTTTGAATTTATCTGCTGTAGAAGTTATAGCTTTAGTATCTTTTGGAAAACATGACCCGCCATAACCTGGTCCTGCCCTTAAAAAACGACTACCTATTCTTTTATCTAAGCCCATCCCAATCGAAATATCTTCAACATTTATTCCTGTTTTTTCACATAAATTTGCAATTTCATTAATAAATGTAATTTTTGTAGCCAAAAAAGCATTGGATGAATATTTAATTAATTCTGCAGCTCTTCTTGATGTAGAAATATATTGAGCTCCTTTGGAAATTAAAGGCGCATACAAATTATTCATTAAGCGGTTAGATTTTTTATCATTAGATCCAACAACTATTCTATCTGGATAAATAAAATCTCGAATAGCTTCACCTTCTCTTAAAAACTCTGGATTAGATACTACAGAAAATTTATTCTTATTATTCTTTTTTTTTGATAAAATTTTTTCAATTTCATCACCTGTTGTTACAGGCACTGTTGACTTGGTGACTATTACTTTAAACTTATTAATAGATAAACTTATCTCTTTTGCTACTTGATAAATTTGACTTAAATCTGCACTACTACTTCCTTTTTTAGTGGGTGTTCCAACACAAATAAAAACGATATCCGAGTCTTGAATTGATTTTTTTAAATTCGAAGAAAATTTTAATCTTTTATTTTTATAATTCTTATTAACTAATTCAGTTAGCCCAGGCTCGTAAATAGGAATTCTTCCTTTAGTAAGTAAGTCAATTTTTTTTAAGTTTTTATCAACACAAATTACATTATTACCTAGATCAGCGAAGCATACACCGCTTACTAGACCCACGTAACCTGTTCCTATCATACAAAGTTTCATAATTTTGATATTTCTAAATTTGATTTGATATAACCGCTCATACTTCCACAATCTAAATATTTTCCAGTGAAATTATGAGCAATAAATTTTTCATCATTTTGTATCAATGATTGTATTGCATCAGTAATATGAATTTCACCACCTTTGCCTGGCTTCTGATTTAGTAATTTAGAAAATATTTTTTTTGGAAGAATATATCTTCCTATTACAGCTTTATTTGATGGTGCTTTAGAAATTAAAGGTTTTTCAATGACATTTTTAATAACGTAATTATCTTTATCTAATTTTTTTCCTAATTTATAAATTCCCCATCTAGACACAGTTTTTTTTGGAACATTGATACTTGCCATTACAGATGTTTTATAGCGCTTGTGTATATTAATCATCGACTTTGAACAATTTTTCTTAATTATTAGATCATCAGGTAATAACATTAGAAAATAATCATCAGTGATAAATTTTTTTGTTTTTAATACAGCATCACCTGTTCCCAACGGTTTATTCTGATAAACAAATTTAATCATCTTTTTATATTTCAAAATTTTTTTATATTCTTTAATAACTCTAGGATCATTTTTCTTTTTTATTATCTTTTTATAGAAACTATCTTTGTAAAAATAATCTTTAATCATTTGCTTCTTTTTTGAAATAATGAAGATAATTTTTTTTATACCAGCTTCCGCACATTCGTCTAAAATATATTCAATACCTGGTTTTCCATTAATAGGAAGTAGTTCTTTAGCAAATATGCTGGTTAAAGGTAATAGCCTCGTTCCCAGTCCAGCTAACGGAATAATTGCTTGTTTAATCATTTAAATGTTTTACTTATTAAAATGTTTTATACAAATGAAAATTTTATTAAACAATATTGATTTAAATGAGGCATTATTTGGCAATTCAAATATTGGGTTTGTGCCTACTATGGGGAGCCTGCATGATGGTCATATTTCATTAATTAAAAAATCTCTAAAACTATGCAATAAAACCATTGTAAGTATATACGTAAATCCTAAACAATTTAATAACAAAGATGACTACAAGAAATATCCTAGGAGTATAAAAAAAGATCTAAAAATTTTAAAAAAGCTAAAAGTGGATTTTGTTTATTTACCTAAAACTAAAGATATCTATAAAGCTAGAGACAAAATAAAGATTAAACTCAAAAAAAAAGATAAAATACTGTGTGCCAAGTATAGAAAGGGTCATTTTGAGGGGGTGATTGAGGTAATGACTCGTTTAACAAAAATAGTGAAACCATCAAAAATATTTATGGGTGAAAAAGATCTTCAGCAGTTATTATTAGTAAAAAGATTTGTTGAAAAAAATTTCAAATCTAAAATTATTTATTGCAAGACAATTAGAGATAAAAATAAATTGGCACTATCCTCTAGAAATATTCTTTTAAATAAAAATAGTTTAAATAAAGCAGGCAAAATAGCAAAAAATCTTATTATCTTTAAAAAAAAATTATTAAAAAAGAAAAATTTAAAAGATTTAATTCTTATAAAAAAAAGAGAACTTAAAAAAAAGTATGATATTAAAATAGATTATCTTGAATTCCGTAATACAAAAAATCTTAAATTGACCAATAAATTTAAAAATGCCAGAATTTTTATAGCATATTATATTAATAAGGTAAGACTTATTGATAACTTTTAATGTTTACAAAAAGTAAGCTCCAACACCTAAAAATGATACGAAACCAATAACATCAGTTATAGTTGTTACAAAAACACTTGATGCTATAGCTGGATCTATATTCATCTTCTTTAATGTGACAGGTACCAATATCCCAAACAAACCTGCAACGATCATTGTTAAAATCATTGAAATTGAAATTATTAAAGAAAGTATAATGTCCTGAAACCATAACTGAACAATAAAAGAACTTATAATTGCAAAAATAATTCCATTTAAAATCCCAATATTAAATTCTTTAAAAATATTCTGATTAAAATTATTTTTTGTTAAATCATTAGTGGCAAGAGTTCTAACTGTTACAGCCAATGTTTGCATTCCAGCATTGCCACCCATTGACGCAACTATTGGCATCAAGAAAGCTAGAACAACCATTTGTTCAATGGTTGCGCCAAATAAACTAATACAATATGTAGCCAAAAATGCAGTGAAAAGATTTAATAACAACCAATTAAATCTTCTTTTCGTTTTCGTTATCACTCCATCTGTAATTTCCTCATCACCTACACCTGCTAATCTTAATGCATCTTCTTCTGCCTCTTCTTTTAAAACTGTTAGAACATCATCTGACGTGATCATTCCAACTAATTTATTATTTTTATCAATAACACATGCTGAATTTAAATTATAATTTTCAAATGAGTTACCAACTTCTTCTCTATCCATATCTACAGGAACTAAAAAAATAGAGTCATCCATGATTGATGACATTTTTGTTTCTCTTGGTGTTCTTAAAACTTTGGATGATGGTACAGCACCAATAGGTTTAAAATTTTCATCAACAATATAAATTTCCAAAAATTGTTCCGGTAAATCTTTATTTTCTCTTAAATAATCAATTGTTTGTCCAACAGACCAATTACTAGGTATTGCGGTAAATTCTCTCTGCATTATTCTAGCTGCACTATCCTCAGGATAACTAAGACCTTCCAATAAAGCAAAACGATCTTTAGGTGGTAGTAAACTTAAAATAGAATTTTTATTTTTTTCATCTACATTTTCAAGAATAGATATAGCATCGTCAGACTCCAAGTTTTTTAATATTCTAACTATTGCATCAGAGGAAAGATATTTTATAATTTCAGTTTGAACTGACTCATTTAACTCAACAAAGACTTCAGGATCTATTTTGAAATTATTAAGTTTAATTAAATTTTCTCTATCATTTTGCCCCAAATGTTCTATGATATCAGCCGCATCAGCAGGGTGCATTTCTTTAAAAGAATTTGTGATAAAATTTGCGTCATTATTTGAAATTTTATCAGTGACTACTTTTATGTACTCTTTATTAAATTCAAAATTGACTTTTTTATCTTTAATTTTTTTAATTAAAGCCATAAATTTTCCTGTTATTTAGGTCGATCTTTTAATACATAATCAAAAGATTACAATTTTTAAATGAATATAGAAATTAAAAAGTCTGAAAAACCTGTCATTTATGAGGACGCTAAAAAAATGATGGAAGAAAGATTGTTATATGTAGATCAAAATAAATCAAATGAATTAATTTGGACTTTAGAACATCCAGACATTTATACAGCGGGGACGAGCTATAATGAAAGCGATATTTTAGATAAATCAATTAAGATTTTAGAGACGAATAGAGGAGGTAAAATTACTTATCATGGACCAGGTCAACTAATTTGTTATTTTGTAATAGACCTAAAAAAAAGAAAAAAAGATATAAGAAATTTTATTACAATTATAGAAAAAACAATAATAGATACGCTACAATTTTTTAATATAAAAACTTTTTCAGATAAAGAAAATATTGGAATATGGTACAAAGATAACGATCAAGCAAAAAAGGTGGCTGCGATTGGAGTAAGAATTAGTAAATGGATAGCTTATCATGGTTTTTCAATTAATATTAATAACAATTTAGATAAATATAGAGCGATAATACCATGTGGTATTAAAGATAAAGAAGTCACAAATCTAAAACAAATCAAAGATCAAGATTATAAAGGATTAGACAAAAAACTAGTTGAAATCTTTATTTCAAATTTGAATAAGTAAGTCTTTTAATTTTTAATAATTTTTTAAAATAATCAGGTAGTAAAGCTTTATAAGTATATTTTTTGTCTTTGATCATGAATTTTATTTCGTAGGCATGAAGCATTAATTCTTTGTTAATACCAATTGTTTTGGTGAAAGATTTATATTTATTATCCCCATAAATTGAGTGACCAATATTAAAAAGTTGTTTTCTTAGTTGATGTTTCCTACCAGTAATAGGTTTCATCTCAATTAGACTAGAATTCGAATTTTTATCAATGACTTTGTAAATTGTTTTTGCTTTTTCAATAATCTTTTTTCCGTTATCATAACGTATTAAATCATCATTCCATTCTCCTGAATTTTTTTCAAGTTCACCATGACATATAGCTAGATAAGTTTTATGCACTTTTCTTAATCTAAACAATGATGTTAATAATTGTGCTGTCTCTCTGTTTTTAGCCATTAAAAAAACACCAGATGTATCTTTATCTAATCTGTGGACAGAAAAAGGCTTTGAGTCTGAAAAAATTTCACTTTTTTTGAATATATCAATTAAGTTTTTTTTTGATTTTGTTCCACCCTGAACAGAAATTCCAGCACTTTTATTTAGAACAATAAAATTTTCATTGTTATCTATTATCAAATCTTCATTTGATTTGATTATTTGATTTGAAGGAATAAAACTTATCTTTTTTTGATAAATTCTCTCTTCAAATTTAAAGTCATAAAAATCAATTTTGTCATTAGATTTTATTTTATGAGAACTTTTTATTTTTTTTTTATTAACTCTAATTTTGCCTGATCTTAGAGATTTTTCAATTAATCCTTGAGGAATTTTTCCTAATGTGTTTCGTATCCATCTATCTACACGCATATTATTACACGTTGAGTCAACGATGTAACTTTTTAACATAAAATAATATTATTTCGATGCAGTGACTGGTTTTTTATCCACTTTTTTTTCAGGCTCTTTTACGGTAGATTTTTTCTTTTTATCTACTTTTTTTGCTTCAACATCTCTGTCTACAAACTCAATGATTGCCATTGGTGCATTATCACCATATCTAAAACCAGCTTTGATTATTCTTGTATAACCACCCGATCTTTTCTCATATCTTTTTGATAATGTTTTTTTAACTTTATTTGCAGATTTAATATCTTGTAACTTTGAAACTAATGCTTTTGTGTTATGAAGAGTATCTTTCTTGCCTAATGTAATAATTTTATCAGCCTGAGGTTTTAAAAACTTTGCCTTTGGTAATGTTGTTTTAATTTGCTCATACTTTATCAGAGAATTTAGCATGTTTTTTAACAGTGCTTTTCTGTGCTCAGATGTTCTGTTAAGCTTCTTATTGGCAAATCCATGTCTCATTTATATTGCTTCCTCGAGTTTTTTTGACATCTCAGCTATATTGTCTGGTGGCCAATTTGGTATCTCCATGCCTAAATACAATGACATTCCTGTCAAAACCTCTTTAATTTCATTAAGAGATTTTCTACCAAAATTTGGTGTTCTAAGCATTTCACCCTCAGATTTTTGAACAAGATCACCAATATAAATTATGTTATCATTTTTAAGACAATTCATGGATCGCACAGATAGTTCCAATTCATCAACTTTTCTTAATAAATTTTTATTGAATTCAGGTTCTGTTGATACTTCTTTAACAGGTGCTTCTACAGGTTCATCAAAATTAATAAACATTTTAAGTTGATCTTGGAAAATTCTTGCAGAATAAGCTACTGCATCTTCTGCTGATATTGAACCATCTGTTTCAACTTCCATCGTAAGTTTATCATAATCTAAAGCTTTACCTTCTCTTGCTGTGCTGACAGAATAAGAAACTTTTTTGACAGGACTATATAAAGAGTCTATTGCAATCAATCCCAAAGGTGGTTCCTCTGGTTTATTTAATTCTGCTGGAACATACCCTTTACCAGTGTTTACATTCATTTCCATATGAAAACTTGTATTTTCATCTAAATTACAAATTACTAATTCAGGATTTAAAATTTCAACATCAGTTACAGGAGTTATATCTGAAGCTTTAATTTCACCAGGGCCTTTTGCATCTAAAATAAGTTTTTTAGTACCTTCAGAAGATGATTTTAATGCCAAAGATTTAACATTTAAAACTATATCAGTAACATCTTCTCTTACACCTTTTATAGAAGTAAACTCATGTAGTACACCGTCTATTTGTATAGATGTAACTGCTGCACCTCTTATTGAAGACAATAAAATTCTTCTTAATGAATTTCCTAAAGTTAAACCATAACCTTTCTCTAGAGGCTCAGCTACTATTTTCGCTTTTGACAAATCATCGCTCATTTGCACATCAATTTTTGACGGTTTAATAAGAGATTTCCAGTTTTTAATATTTACGTTTTCAGTTTCCATTAAACTCTCCTTTTTTTTGGTGGCCTAGTACCGTTATGTGGCATCGGCGTGGTATCTTTAATTGATAAAATTTTAAATCCTCTTGCTTGTAAAGCTCTTAAAGCTGTTTCTCTACCTGAACCTGGGCCTTTAACCTCAACAGATAGAGTTTTCATTCCATATTCAAGTGCTTTTGATGCCGCTGCATCAGCAGCAATTTGTGCAGCATAAGGTGTAGATTTTCTCGATCCTTTAAAACCCTTTTGACCTGCTGAGGCCCACGAAATTACGTTTCCATTTGTATCTGCAATAGAAATAATAGTATTGTTGAATGTTGATTGAACATATGCAATACCATTTAAAATATTCTTTTTTGTTTTTTTCTTTTTGGAATAAGAACTTTTTTTTACTTTATTAGTTGATTTTTCATTTTTTGAGTCTTGTTTTTCAACCTTATCAACTTTAGCCATAATTATTTCTTAAGTGGTGTTAATTTTTTACCAGCAATAGCAATTGCCTTCCCTTTTCTAGTTCTTGCGTTGCATCTAGTTCTTTGACCTCTGACTGGTAACTTCTTTCTATGTCTTGATCCTCTGTAACAAGCAAGATCAATTAATCTCTTTATACTCAATGAGTAATCTCTTCTTAAATCACCCTCAACTTTAAAATTCTGGTCAATATACTCTCTAATTCTTAATACTTCCTCATCTGTGAGTTGATTTACACGTTTCTCCCTTGGGATTTTTAAAGAAGAACAAATTTGGGAAGAAAATTTATCTCCAATGCCATAAATATAAGTAAGTCCTACATGCACAAGTTTATTTTGTGGAATATTTATACCTGCAATACGAGCCATATATTTTGAGATAATTTTCAGCCTTTTATATAAGAAGATCTTTTAAAGTCAACGGCTTAAACACTTATAAAATTGTCTATTTTTGCGGTAATTTCCTCAATTTTAGAGGCACCATCTATTTCATAAAAATTTGGGTTTTTAGAATAGAAATCTAAAACAGGTTTAGTTGTTTCCATGTAAGTATCAAATCTTTTAATGATAGTGTTTAAATCATCATCCGATCTTTTCTCTTGAATTTTTCTTTGTTCAATTCTTTTAATAATCGTTTCTTTATTAACATTAAGAAAAAAAATAAAGTCAATTTTTTGATTAGTTTTTTTTAACAAAATTTCTAAATTTTTAGCCTGTGCTAAAGATCTAGGATATCCATCAAAAATCAATCTATTTTTCTTTTGTGGATCAATCAATGCATTTTCAATGAGTGTATTGACTATCTCATCACTAACAAATTTCCCATCATTCATATCATTTACAATTTTTTTTCCTATTTCAGTATTTTTTTGAATTTCTTCTCTTAGCATATCGCCGGTGGATATTTGAAAACTATTACATTTTTTAACAAGGTATTTTGCTTGAGTGCCTTTACCAGCACCTGGGGGTCCAAATAAAATTAAATTCACTTTTTATCTATTTACCAAATTTAGTTTTCTTAATTAATTGTTCATATTGTGAGCTCATAAGCCTAGTTTGTATCTGTGTAACAGTATCAATGGCAACAACAACTACAATTAAGACTGATGTTCCACCTAAATAAAATGGAATTGGATAGTTTGCAATTAAGAATTCCGGCATCAAGCAAACCAAAGTCAAATATAATGCTCCAATAGTTGTTAATCTAGTTAATATATTTTCAATATAAATTGCAGTACTTTCTCCAGGTCTTATTCCTGGAACAAAACCTCCATATTTTCTTAAATTGTCGGCTGTCTCATTAGGGTTAAATGTTATTGAAGTATAAAAAAAAGTAAAAAATATTATTCCTGATGCAAATAATAGCATATAAAGAGGTTGTCCTTGAGTAAAATAAGAACTTAAATTTAAAAATGTTTCATTTTCTGAAATATTAAAATTTGAAAATGTAACTGGTAATAGAAGCAAAGCAGATGCAAAAATAGCAGGAATAACTCCAGCTTGATTTATTTTCAATGGTAAGTGTGAAGACTCACCGCCGTACATTTTATTTCCCATCTGTCTTTTTGGATAATTAATCAAGATCTTCCTCAATGCTCTTTCCATAAATACAATGAATAAAATGGTAAGAATCAATAAAACAAATATCCCTATGATCATTAAAGTTGATATAGCGCCGGTTCTTCCCAATTCAAAAGTAGTGACTAAAGCTCTTGGTATTTCTGCAACTATACCAGCAAAAATTATCAAAGAAATTCCATTACCTATACCTCTTTGTGTTATTTGTTCTCCTAACCACATTAAAAAAATTGTTCCCGCAACGATAGTAGTAACTGTGGAAATTTTAAAGAAGACTCCCGGATTAATTACCAAATTTGCAGATGACTCTAAGCCAACAGATAATCCATAACCTTGAACTGTAGCTAATAAAACTGTTCCATATCTTGTGATTTGAGTTATTTTTGCTCTACCTGTTTCCCCTTGTGCTTTAAGATTTTTAAAATAATCTGATACTCCAGTAAGTAATTGAACAATAATTGAGGATGATATATATGGCATTATTCCTAGAGCAAAAATTGCCATTCTGCTCACAGCTCCACCAGCAAAGACATTGAACATTCCAAGCAATCCTTTTTGATTTCCTTCCATCAAAATTTTTAGTTGTTCAGGATCAATACCTGGCAATGGAACAAATGTCCCAAATCTATAAACCGCTAAAATAGCAATTGTAAAAATTATTCTGTTTCTTAAATCACTACTTGAAGATAAAGAACTCATTTAATTAGAAATTACTTTTTTAATTGTATAGATCCACCAGCTTTTTCAAGTTTTTCTAGCGCCGATTTTGATGCTAAATCTGCCTCTATGTTGATTTTATCCTTAATCACACCTGTGCCTAAAATTTTAAGTTTATTTGAATTTTTATTAATTAGTTTTAGTTTTTTTAAAGAAGAAGAATTTAAAACACTTTTTGTATCTATAGTTTTTTTATCTATTAAAGATTGAATTTTTTCTAAATTCAAAACTGCAATACTTTCTCTTTTTATAGAGTTAAACCCTCTTTTTGGGAGACGTCTATAAAGAGGCATTTGACCACCCTCAAAACTTTTAATAGCAACACCAGACCTAGATTTTTGACCTTTTACACCTCTTCCAGATGTCTTACCTTTACCAGAGCCAATTCCTCTTCCAACTCTAATTTTTGATTTATTAATCTTTTGTCTATTGTTTAATTCTATCATTATCCTCTTTTTTCAATTATTTCTGATATCTTTTTATTCCTAATTGACGAAATCTGCTTAGGGGAATTTTGCTTCATAAGTGCCTTTAAAGTAGCTCTTATAACATTGTGGGCATTTGAGGTACCCATAGATTTTGCAACAATATCTTTAACACCTAAAACTTCACATACAGCTCGGACGGGACCACCTGCAATTATCCCAGTTCCCTTTGATGCTGATCGTAAAATAATACGACCAGATCCATCTTTTGCCTTAACGTCATGATGGATCGTTCTTCCCTCTCTTAGAGGAATGTGGATAAGTTTTCTTCTAGCAATTTCGTTTGCTTTTTTAATTGCATCAGGCACTTGTTTTGCTTTTGCATGTGCTATACCTATTTTTCCAGCTTGATTACCGACAACAACTAAAGCTGAAAAACCAAATCTTCGGCCACCTTTTACAACTTTTGTAATTCTATTTATATGAACCAACTTTTCTAGAATATCATCAGATTTTTTTTCTTTAAAATTTTCCATTTTTAAAATTCCATTCCATTTTTCCTTAATGTTTCAGCAAAAATCTTTATTCTTCCATGATATTTATATATGCCTCTATCAAAATATATCTTACTGATTTTTTTTTCTTGAGCCTTTTTAGCTAATTTTTCAGCAACTATCACTGATAATTCCGATTTATTTTTTGTTTTGGTCTCTTTTATGTCTTTCTCAACAGAGGAGGCTGATAAAAGAGTAATATTTTTTTTATCGTCAATAATTTGCGCCGAAATATTTTTAGTGGATCTAAATATACTTAATCTAAATCTTCCAGCTCTAGCAACCTTTTTAAGTTTGTTTGTAACTCTAAATTTTTTTCTTATACTAGTATTCAATTTCATTATTTTTTCTTGCCTTCTTTTTTCAAAATATATTGACCTTTTTCTCTAATACCTTTTCCTTTGTATGGTTCAATTTTTCTTAATGTTTTAATTTTTGAAGCAACAGATCCAACTAATTGTTTGTCAAATCCTGTTATTTTTAAAATAGTTTGTTTTTCTACAGCAATTTTTATACCCTCTGGAATATCGAAATTAATATCGTGACTATAACCAAGTTGGAGATTTAACTGATTACCTTTCAATGCTGCTCTATAACCTACACCAACAAGCTCTAAAATTTTTTCATATCCTTTAATTGATCCAATGACTGCATTATTGATTAAACTTCTATTCATGCCCCATAATCTTTTTGTGTTTTGATCAATTTTTTTAGGTTTTATTGTTATTTCTTTTCCCTCTTTAATGTCTAGATTAAACATATCTAAATCAATACTAAGAGATTTTTTTCCAAGTGGCCCCTCAATATTTAACATATTACCAGCAATAGCTACCTTAACTTTTTCCGGGATTGAGATATTAATTTTTCCTATTTTTGACATATTAAAAAACCTTACAAATTATTTCACCACCAACCCTGTGTTTTCTAGCATCAATATCAGTCATAACACCTTTTGGTGTTGATAATATTGCAATACCTAAACCGTTATTTATTTTTGGAAGGCTATCTGCACTTGAAAATATCCTTCTTCCAGGTTTTGAGACTCTTTCAAAATTGTTTATAACTGGGTTTCCAGAATGATATTTTAATTCTAAGGATAAAATATTCTTTTTTTCATTACTTGAAATTTTAAAGTCTCTTATAAATCCCTCATTTTTTAGTATATCTGCGATTTTACTTTTAAAGTTTGAGGATGGTAAATCTACTTTTTTATGATTTCTAGCTTGAGCATTTTTAACTCTTGCTATCATATCTCCGATTGGGTCACTTAAGCTCATAATTTTCCTTTCTACCAACTCGATTTAACTAAACCAGGAATTTTTCCTTGTAATCCAAGTTGTCTTAATGCAATTCTTGATATTTTTAATTTTCTATAGACACCATGAGGTCTTCCAGTAATTTGACATCTATTCATCACTCTAATTTTAGCAGAATTTCTTGGTAATTTTGAAAGCTTTTGTTGTGCTTTAAATCTTTCCTCTAGAGGAATCTTTTTATCCATAACAATCTTTTTTAATTTTGCTCTTTTATTAAACAATCTGTCTGAAAGTTTTATTCTTCTATTATTTTTGTTAATTGAACTCAATTTTGCCATTTTAATTTTCTCCTTTTTTTATGAATGGAAAATTCATTTTATTTAATAAAGCCAAACTTTGTTCTTTATTTTTTGATGATATTACTATTACAATATCTAAACCTCTAACTTTATCCGCCCTATCAAAACTTACTTCTGGAAATATAATATGCTCTTTTATACCAAAAGTATAATTACCAAATTTATCAAATCCATTTGAAGATAATCCTCTAAAATCTTTTACTCTAGGCAAGGCAATATTTACTAATCTATCAAGAAATTCATACATTCTATTTTTTCTTAAAGTTACTTTTAAGCCTGCGTTAGTTCCTTTTCTTGTTTTAAAGTTTGCAACTGACTTTCTAAATTTTGTTACAACTGGTTTTTGACCAGTAATTTTTGCTAAATCTTCTTCGCATGACTTCAGCGTTTTGGAGTCGTTTCCATCCAGTCCTAAACCCATATTTAAAACAATTTTTTCAATTTTTGGTCCCATATTCAAGTTTTTGAGTTTAAATTCAGCTTTTAAAGCTGGTTGAATTTCTTTTAAATAAATTTCTTTTAATCTAGGAGTCATTATTTTTTACCTCCAGATTTTTTAGTTTTCTTTTGTTCATCAACTAACTTTAGATTAGATAAATGAATAAAATTTTCTTTTGAAAAAATTCCACCTTTTTTCTCTTTTGTAGTTTTAATGTGTTTTTTAATCATATTAAGATCTTTTACTTTTGCTCTATTGTTTGATCTATCTATTTCAATTACTTCACCTTCTTTAGCTTTATCTTTTCCAGTAAGAATTTTAACTTTTAAACCTTTTTTAATCATTATAGTACCTCTGGTGCTAATGAAATTATTTTCATTTGTCCTCTTGTTCTTAACTCTCTTGTTACAGGACCAAAAATTCTAGTTCCAACTGGTTCACCTTTATCATCAACTAATACGGCTGCATTATTATCAAATTTAACTTTTGATCCATCATCTCTGTGAATACCTTTTTTAACTCTAACTACAACAGCTTTATGAACAGAACCTTTTTTGACTTTTCCCTTAGGTAAAGCCTCTTTTACAGCAATTACTATTGTGTCTCCAATGCTAGCATATCTTCTTTTTGAGCCACCGAGCACTTTAATACATTCTATTTTTTTTGCCCCTGTATTATCGGCAACCTGTAATTCTGTTTGTACTTGAATCATTATTTTGAATTCTCCATTACCTGAAATTTTTTGTTTTTAGAAAAAGGCTTACTCTCGATAATTGTCACTTTGTCGCCTTCTTTATATTTATTATTTTCATCGTGTGCATTGTATTTTTTTCTTACTTTCACAACTTTTTTTAACACTGGATGAGAGTATTTTCTTTCAATCATCACAGTGATTGTTTTATTTGGTTTATCGCTAACTACGATACCTGTTAAAATTTTCTTAGGCATTTATTTTTCCTTTTAATATTGTCCTTAATCTTGCGATAGTTTTTTTTGTTTCATTTATTTTTGAAGGGTTAGTAACCTGAGAATTAATCTTTTGAAATCTAAAATTAAATAAATCTTTTTTTAATTTATCGATATTCTTTAAAATTTCATCTTTTGAGAGTTTTTTTATTTCTTGTTTTTTCATTTTATAAAAATCTCTTTATAGTTTTAGTTTTAATAGGTAATTTTGCTGAGGCCTTATACAGTGCTTCTTTTGCAATTTCCTCAGAAACTCCATCAACTTCAAATAAAATTCTTCCGGGCTTAACCCTGCAAGCATAGTATTCGGGTGAACCTTTTCCTTTACCCATACGAACTTCAATTGGTTTTTTAGAGACCGGAATATTTGGAAATATTCTCGTCCATACTCTTCCTTGTCTTTTCATATGTCTTGTTAATGCCACTCTAGCAGCCTCTATTTGTTTACCGGTTACTCTTTCTGGAGTAAGTGCCTTAAGTGCGTATGCACCATAATTAATAAAATTAGCTCTTGAAGCATTACCGTGTATTCTTCCTTTGTGAGCTTTTCTCCACTTTGTTCTTACAGGTTGAAGCATTATTCCTTACCTTCAGTTGAAATTATTTTGTTTGTTTCTTGGCTAAATTCTTTTGCAAAGACCTCGCCTTTGTAAATCCAAACTTTGATACCAATTATACCATATGTTGTTAGTGCCTCTGCCTCAGCATAATCTATATCTGCTCTAAGTGTATGAGAAGGTATAGACCCGTCTCTTAACCATTCTGTTCTAGCAATTTCATTTCCACCTAATCTTCCACTAACAGAAACCTTAATTCCTTTAGCTCCTAATCTTAAGCAAGATTGCATAGCTCTTTTCATTGCACGTCTATAAGAGATTCTTTTGACTAACTGTTGTGCTATATTTTCCGCTACTAAATATGCATTAGTCTCAGGTTTTTTTACTTCTTTAATATTTAATGTGACCTCATTTTTTGTGAATTTTGACAAATTATTTTTAATCTTGTCAATATCACTTCCTTTTTTTCCTATAACAAAACCTGGTCTAGATGTGTATATGGTAACATAGCATTTATTGGAAGTTCTCTCTATCATTACCTTTGAGACACCAGAATTTATAACATTTTTTTTTATGTATTCTCTAATTTTAAAATCTTCTATTAAATAATTTCCAAAATCTTTTTTTTTGGCATACCAAACAGAATCCCAACCTCTGTTAACACCTAATCTAAAACCAACTGGATTAACTTTTTGTCCCATGACTCTCCATCTTATTTGCTTCTGATAATATTATAGTTACACTAGAATAAGGCTTTAATATCGGTGCAGCTCTACCTTTTGCTCTAGGTCTAAATCTTTTCATAGTAATTTTTTTTCCACAATAAGCTTCCTTAACAACTAATTTATCAATATCATACTGGAAGTTATTCTCTGCATTTGCTACTGCAGAGCTAATTGTCTTTTTAATATCTTTAGTAATTCTTTTTTCTGAAAATTCCAAATCTCTTATAGCTACATCTACTTTTTTTCCTACAATTCCTCTTAATATAGGATTTAATTTTCTAACACTTGACCTAATATTATTATTTACAGATCTAACTGTTTTTTCTTTTTTTGTCTCTTTTTTCATCTTTTTAGTCATAATTATTTTTTAGCCTCTGCTTCAGCTGGTTTAGCTTTTTTATCTGCTGGAGTGTGACCAAAGAAAGTTCTTGTAGGCGCAAACTCCCCTAACTTATGGCCTACCATGTCTTCAGATACAGTTATTGGCACAAATTTTTTACCATTATAAATTAAAAAACTCACACCAACAAAATCTGGTAAAATAGTAGACTTTCTTGACCATGTTTTAATAGGTATCTTTTTTGGATCAGTTTTATACTTATCAACTTTTTTCATTAAACTTTCTTCTACGAAAGGACCTTTCCAAACTGCTCTTGCCATTATTTAGTATCCTTCCGTTTATTTCTTCTTTTAACAATAAATTTATCTGTTCGTTTATTATCACGAGTTTTAAGACCTTTCGCTGATTGTCCTTTAGGAGAAACAGGGTGTCTTCCACCTGCACTTTTTCCTTCTCCACCACCATGAGGGTGATCCACTGGATTTTTGACAACTCCTCTCGTATGCGGTCTTCTTCCAAGCCATCTAGATCTTCCTGCTTTACCAATTTTTATATTTTTTTGATCTGGATTACTTAATACTCCGATAGTAGCTAATGATCTTGAGTCTATTTTTCTTACTTCTCCAGAAGCTAATTTTATAAGGCTATAGTTACCATCTAAGCCACTTATAGTAACTGAAGTTCCTGCTGATCTCGCTAATTTACCACCACCACCTGGTTGAATTTCAACATTATGAATATCTATTCCAACAGGTATATCTTGTAACGGCATACAATTACCAACTTTTATTTCTTTTTTAGATCCATTTTCAACAATATCTCCTACTTTAATTTTTTGTGGAGCTAAATAATAAGCATGAGAATTATCATCAAATTTTACTAGCATTATGTAACAAGATCTGTTTGGATCATATTCTATTCTCTCAACTTTCGCTGGAGCATCAAATTTTTTTCTGTAAAAATCTACGTGCCTGTACATTTTTTTATGACCTCCGGCACGGTTTATAGATGTTATATGGCCATTATTATTTCTCCCTTTCATAGCATTTTTAGGGGAAACCAATCCCTTAAATGGTTTGCCTTTCCAAAGACCTTCTCTATTTACTAAAATCGTTCCTCTAGTTGACTTTGTGTAGGGTTTAAAAGTTTTTAGTGCCATATTAAATTCCTGTGGTTAGATCAATACTTTGACCTTTCTTTAATGTTATAATTGCTTTTTTGAAACCTGAGATTTTTACTTTTCTTCCTCTAGTTAACTTAGTCCGATTTTGTTTATTGATAATATTCACTTTTGTTACATTCACTTTGAAAATTTTTTCAATATTGGATTTTATATTCTTTTTATTTGCATTTTTATGAACCTTAAAAACTATTTTATTTAATCCTGATAAATTAGTAGACTTTTCAGTTAATAATGGTGAAATTATTTTATCGTATAAATGTAACTTTTCCATATTAAGCGAATCTCTTTTCTAATTCTTTTACTGAAGTTTCTGTAAAAACAATTTTTTTATATTTAATTACATCAAAAGCACTAAAGTGATTAATATCTGTTAATTTAACATTTGGAATATTTCTTAATGATTTTTCAACCTTGTCTTTAGAGGACTTATCTAAAATAATTAAACTATTTAAAATTTCAAATTTTTTTAAAATTAAACTCATTTCTTTTGTTTTTTTGATTTCATTAGAAAAATCACTGAAAATTAGTAATCTATTGTTTTTAATTTTTTCACTTATTAGTGAAGCGATACTCTGTTTTTTTTCACTTTTATTTAATTTTCTTTTTTTATATGATAACTGACCCTTTGGTCCATGAGCTACTCCACCTCCAACAAATATAGGTGCTTTTTTACTAGCATGTCTCGCATTACCTGTTCCTTTTTGAGCATAAATCTTCGAAGTGGGTCCTGAAACTTCATTTTGCTGTTTAGTCTTGGCATGTCTACCTTTATAATTTGCATTTGTTTTATATAAAACATGACTAATTAGTTTGTGGTTTATTTTTGCTGAAAAGATCTTATCAAGAACTTCTATTGAGCTTTTCTTTCCGTCTAAATTTAGTTTATCAATTTTCATTATTTTTTCTTTTTATCTGGAGTTTTTTTAGCTTGCTCTGCTGCTTTAATTTTTTCATTCATTGTTAATTTACTTATATTCTTAACTGAACCTTTGACTAACACTTCTGAGTTTTTTGAGCCTGGTATTGATCCTTTAAGGTAAAGCAATTCATTATCTAAGTCTGTCTTGATAATTTCAATATTTTGCATAGTCCGTAATTTATCGCCCATATGACCAGCCATTTTTTTCCCTTTAAATACTTTGCCCGGATCTTGTCTTTGGCCAGTTGAACCATGTGATCTGTGAGATATTGATACGCCATGTGTAGCTCTTAAACCTCCGAAATTATGTCTTTTCATTGCACCAGCAAAACCT
Organism: uncultured Pelagibacteraceae bacterium; assembly: GCA_902578265.1. Classification (GTDB taxonomy): domain Bacteria; phylum Pseudomonadota; class Alphaproteobacteria; order Pelagibacterales; family Pelagibacteraceae; genus Pelagibacter. The sequence goes on along the minus strand of CACHCA010000006.1, from coordinate 22,819 downwards.
TTTCCAATAGTTTTTGATTTTGTATCTACAAATTTAATATCTTTAAAAATTTCTAAACCAAATTCATTACCCTCTTTAAAGTTCTCTAAGTTTTCGACTCTAAATTCTTTTAGTTTCTTCTTAGCTTCAGTATTTCTTTTAGAAAAGTATCCCTTCATAGCCTTAGATAATTTAGAGCTTTTTATTTTGCCATATCCTAATTGAACAGCCTTATATCCTCTTTTTTCTGTATCAATTATCTGGATAACTCTTGCTTTTTCAATTTTCAAGACAGTTACTGGAACTAATTGACCTGTTTTATAAAACTCTCTAGTCATACCTATTTTTTTTCCAATTAAAGCAATTTTATTCATATCTAAATTTTTATCTCCACATCAACACCGGAAGCTAAATCTAACTTCATTAAAGCCTCTACAGTCTGTGGTGTTGGTTCTACAATGTCTATTAATCTCTTATGAGTTCGTGATTCAAATTGTTCTCTACTTTTTTTATCAATATGAGGTGATCTTAAAACTGTATATCTTTCTATTTTTGTAGGTAAAGGAATTGGTCCCTTGATAGTTGCACCTGTTCTTTTGACTGTGTTTACTATTTCCTCAGTAGATGCATCTAAAACTTTATTATCGTAAGCTCTTAATTTAATTCTGATATTTTGCTTTTCCATATTATCCTGCAATTTTTTTAGTTACTTCGTCTTGAACATTCTGAGGAACTTTTGAGTAATGGTCAAAGAACATTGAATATTGAGCTCTACCTTGGGACATTGATCTTAAACTATTTATATATCCAAACATATTTGCTAGTGGTACCATCGCTGTTATAACTGTCGCATTACCTCTTTGCTCTTGGGTGCTTATTTGGCCTCTTCTACTATTTAAATCTCCAATAACATCTCCCATATAATCTTCTGGGGTTACTACTTCAACTCTCATCACGGGTTCTAATAATTTTAAACCACCTTTTGTACATGCTTCTTTAAAGCATGCTCTGCTTGCTAATTCAAAAGCCAACACACTAGAGTCAACATCATGATGTAATCCATCAATAATTGTAACCTTATAATCAATCATTGGAAAACCTGCTAAAATTCCACCGTCAGAAACTGTCTCTATACCTTTTTCAACACCAGGAATAAATTCTTTTGGAATTGCTCCACCCTTAATCTTACTTTCAACTTCTCTACCTTTTCCAGGTTCTTGCGGTTCTACTAATAATTTTACTTTCGCAAATTGGCCAGCTCCACCACTTTGTTTTTTATGAGTGTATTCAACTTCTGATGGGTTTTCTATTGTTTCTCTGTAAGCAACCTGTGGTGCTCCAACATTAGCTTCAACTTTAAATTCTCTTTTCATTCTATCAACAATAATATCTAAGTGTAATTCACCCATACCTTTAATGATTGTTTGACCAGATTCCTCATCTGAAGTTACTCTAAATGATGGATCTTCCTTGGCTAATCTACCTAAAGCTTCACCCATTTTTTCCTGGTCTGCTTTAGTTTTCGGTTCTACCGCAATTTCAATTACAGGATCAGGAAATTCCATTGGTTCTAATAAAACTGCGTTTTCTTTGTTACATAAAGTGTGACCAGTTATTGTATTTTTCAAACCAGCTAATGCCACGATATCCCCAGCATTTGCCTCTTTAATATCCTCTCTTGAGTTAGCATGCATTAATAGCATTCTTCCAACTCTCTCTTCTTTCTCTTTTGATGAATTATACACTGCGGTACCTGTTTTAATTGTGCCAGAATAAACTCTAATAAAAGTTAAAGATCCAACAAATGGATCATTAGCAACTTTAAATGCAAGAGCAGAAAATGGAGCATTATCCTCAAATTTCATCTCCATTTCATCTTCGGCGCCTAATTTAGTTCCTTTTATTGATCCAATATCAACTGGGCTAGGTAAATAATTAACTACCGCATCCAATAAAGGCTGAACTCCTTTATTTTTAAAAGCTGAACCTGTCATAACTGGAACAAAACTAAAATCTAAAGTACCTTTTCTAATGCATCTTATTAGATCTTCTTCTTTAATCTCATCACCATTCAAATAAGACTCCATCAATTTTTCATCTTGCTCAACAGCAGCCTCTACTAACTCAGTTCTATATTTTTGTGTAATTTCTTTCAAATCATCTGGTATATCTTTGTACTCCCATTCAGCACCTAAGGCCTCATTTTTCCAGACTTGAGCTTTCATTTTGACTAAGTCTACTACACCTGTTAAGGAAGCTTCTATGCCAATTGGTACTTGTATTACTAATGGTTTAGCGCCCAATCTATCTTTAATCATGTCAACACATCTAAAAAAATCAGCACCTGTTCTATCGAGTTTATTAACAAAACAAATCCTTGGAACTTTATATTTATCAGCTTGTCGCCATACTGTTTCAGATTGAGGTTCCACTCCTGCAACACCATCAAATACAGCTACAGCTCCATCTAAAACTTTTAAAGATCTTTCTACTTCAATTGTGAAATCAACATGGCCAGGTGTATCAATGATATTTATTCTATGATCTTGCCAGAAACATGTTGTAGCAGCAGATGTAATTGTAATTCCTCTTTCTTGTTCTTGTTCCATCCAATCCATGGTTGCAGCTCCATCATGAACTTCACCAATTTTATGACTTTTACCTGTGTAATACAAAATTCTTTCAGTTGTAGTTGTTTTACCAGCATCAATATGTGCCATAATACCAATATTTCTATATTTATCTAATTTGTGTGTTCTAGGCATAATTTCTTACCATCTAAAATGTGCAAAAGCTTTATTTGACTCAGCCATTTTATGTACATCCTCTTTTTTTTTGACAGCAGCTCCTTTTTTCTCGTAAGCATCGAATAGTTCATTGAAAATCTTATCTGACATGTTTTTATCTTTTCTTTTTCTTGCAGAGTCTATCAACCATCTAATAGCCAAAGCTTGAGCTCTTTTATTTTTAACTTCAACAGGAACTTGATATGTTGCTCCACCAACACGTCTTGATCTAACTTCAACAGTAGGTTTAATATTGTTGATTGCTTCGTTAAAAACATTAATTGGTTCATCTTTAGATTTAGTTTTAATCTTTTCAATAGCATCATAAACGATTTTAGCAGCTATACCTCTTTTTCCATCGTACATAATGTTGTTGATAAGTTTCGGAATTATAGTTGAATTAAATTTTGGATCAGGAATAATTTCTTTTTTTGGTTGAGATTTTTTTCGAGACATAATTATTTACCTTTTTTTGTTCCGTACAAAGATCTTCTTTTTTTTCTATTTGCAACACCTTGAGTGTCAAGGTTTCCCCTTAGAATATGATATCTTACACCTGGTAAATCTTTTACTCTCCCACCCCTAATTAGAACTACAGAGTGTTCTTGTAAATTATGTCCCTCACCTGGAATATACGCTGTTACCTCAAAACCATTTGATAATCTGACACGTGCAACTTTTCTTAAAGCGGAATTCGGTTTTTTTGGAGTTGTAGTATAAACTTTAACACAAACTCCTCTTTTCAAAGGTTGTTTTTGCAAAGCAGGAACTTTATTTCGTTTAACTTGCTTCACTCTCTTTTTTTTTAATAATTGGTTTATTGTTGGCATAAAATTTAAATAAAATATATTTTTGATGAAATAACTGACAGGTTATTCATGGCAGCGTTTAGTACATTCAGTTAGTACTACATTCCAACCAAAAACATCGACAAAATACTTAATAATCTAACTTTGTCAAACTAAAACCAATGATTTAAGGTGGTATTTTTTATTGATTTGCCTGGCTTTCTGAGCCTTCTATTTTCTCTTGCTCAGATAAAAATTTATTATCGTCTTCCAGCGCTTTTTTGTTCCATCTGTTTTTGATATTACCTGTACCAGCTGGTACTAATCTTCCGACAATCACATTTTCTTTTAGTCCATTTAAAGGATCAATTTTACCTTTAATAGCTGCATCAGTTAATACTCTTGTTGTTTCTTGGAATGAAGCTGCAGAAATAAATGACTCTGTCTGTAATGATGCTTTTGTAATTCCCATGAGAACTCTTTCACCCGTCGCTGGTGTCTTGTTCTCTTTTTTAAGTTTATCGTTCATATTTTCAAATTTAATTCGATCAACAATTTCTCCAGGTAAATATGACGAATCTCCTGATGATTTAACTTCAACTTTTTTAAGCATCTGTCTTAAAATAGTTTCAATGTGCTTATCATTTATTATTACTCCTTGAAGTCTATAAACTTCCTGGACCTGATTCACAAAATATTCAGTCAATTCTTTTATTCCCATTATTCTTAAAATATCATGTGGTAATGGTTGACCATCAAGCAAGTATTCACCTTTTTTAATTTTTTCACCTTGATTAAAATTTATGTGTTTCCCTTTTGGAATTAAATAATTTGAGGGTTCGTTACCATCCTCGGGGACTATAGAGACCCTTTGTTTACCCCTAACTTCTTTTCCAAATATAACTTGACCATCATTTTCAGCAATTATTGCACTATCTTTTGCTTTTCTAGCTTCAAATAACTCAGCTACTCTTGGAAGACCTCCTGTAATATCTTTCGTTTTAGTTGTTTCTTTAGGAAGTCTTGCTACAACATCACCTGCAGAAACTTTTTGCCCATCTTTTACAGATAAAATTGAGTCTGGAACCAAATAATACCTTGCTTCATTATCGTCAGCTTTTTTAATAACATTTCCTTTTTCATCTCTTAATGTAATTCTTGGTTTTAGATCAGTGCTTTTTGATTGAGATCTCCAATCAACAACTGATTTAGATGATATACCTGTAGCGTCATCGATTGTTTCTTGAATAGAAACACCATCAATTAAGTCTACATAACTGGCAATACCACTTTTTTCTGCTATTACGGGTGTAGTATAAGGATCCCATTCACAAATTTTTGTATTAGATTTAACTTTATCGCCATTTTTAAAAAATAACTTTGATCCATAAGCTACTTTGTAAACTGCTACTTGAACTCCATTATCGTCTTCAATAGATAACTGAGTGTTTCTTCCCATTACTATTAAATTCTTTTTTGAGTCCTCTAAAATGTTAGAATTGATTATTTTTAAGGTTCCTTCATTTTTTGTAACTATTTGTGAGTCTTGTTTTACTGATGCAGTTCCTCCAACGTGGAAAGTTCTCATAGTTAATTGAGTACCTGGTTCTCCGATTGATTGAGCGGAGATCATTCCGATTGCCTCTCCCACATGGACCATTTTTCCCCTTGATAAATCTCTACCGTATGAAGTAGCACAAACACCTTCTTTTGAACCACAAGTCATAACTGAATAAACTTTGACTGATTTGATACCTGCAGCATCAATTTTATCACACCCTGCCTCATCAATCATAGTTAATTTTTTAATTATAACTTCTCCAGTTATTGGGTGCTTCACATCATCAAAAGTCACTCTTCCTAAAGCCCTTTCAGACAAGCTTACAACAACGTTTCCACCCTCCAAAATTTCAGACAATTCTATAAATCCAGGATTTTTACAATCACACTCTTTTTTTGTTATTGTTAAATCTTGCGCTACATCACAAAGTCTTCTAGTTAAATACCCTGAACTGGCAGTCTTTAAGGCTGTATCAGCTAAACCTTTTCTCGCACCGTGAGTGGAATTGAAGTATTCAAGGGCAGTTAAACCTTCCTTAAAATTTGATGTTATTGGACTTTCAATAATTTCTCCAGATGGTTTTGCAATTAAACCCCTCATTCCTGCTAATTGCTTCATTTGCGCTGCTGAACCTCTTGCACCACTATCTGCCATCATAAATACAGAATTAATCTTTAAGCCTTCGGAAGTTTTTTCTGTAGCAGAAATGCCTTTCATCATTTCACCAGCTACTCTGTCAGTACATTTTGACCAGGCATCTACAACTTTGTTATATTTTTCACCTCTGGTGATTAGGCCTTCGGCATACTGAGTTTCATAATCAGAGATAAGTTTTTTGGTATCCTCTATCAATTGAGTCTTATTTTCTGGAATTACTAGATCATCTTTACCAAAAGAGATTCCAGCTTTAAATGCATGTTTAAAACCTAAATCTTTTAACTTGTCACAAAAAATTACAGTTGATTTCTGTCCACAAAATCTAAATACTATATCAATAACTTCTGAAACAACTTTTTTTGGTAACAATCTATCTATCAATGAAAATTTAATATCTTTATTTTTAGGCAATAAGTTCGCCAGTAAGAATCTACCAGCTGTAGATGTGTATTTTTCATATTTTTTATTCCCTTTTTCATCGACAGTTTCAAATCTTGATACAATTGTGCTATGAACTTTTAATTCACCTAAAGATAGAGCATACTCTATTTGGTCTGCATTTAAAAAATATCCCATTGGTTTATCAGTCAAAGGTTCTTGTGATAAATAATAAATTCCTAATATCATATCCTGGCTTGGAACAATTATAGGTTTTCCGTTAGATGGTGATAAAATGTTATTAGTTGATAACATTAATATCCTTGCTTCTAATTGAGCCTCTAAACTTAATGGAACGTGTACAGCCATTTGATCTCCATCAAAGTCGGCATTGAAAGCTGCACAAGTTAATGGATGAAGCTCGATTGCATCCCCTTCAATTAATTTTGGTTCAAAAGCTTGAACACCTAATCTATGTAAAGTTGGTGCTCTATTTAATAAAACGGGATGTTCTCTTACAATAAGCTCTAAAGCATCCCATACAGCATTGGTCTCCTTTTCAACTAATTTTTTTGCTTGTTTTATTGTCGATGCTAAGCCAAGTTTATTTAATCTTGCATATAAAAATGGTTTAAATAATTCTAAAGCCATTTTTTTCGGTAATCCACATTCATGTAACTTAAGATCTGGTCCAACAACTATTACAGATCTTCCTGAATAATCTACACGTTTTCCAAGTAAGTTTTGTCTAAATCTTCCTTGTTTTCCTTTTAACATTTCAGCTAAAGATTTTAAAGGTCTCTTACCAGTTCCTGTTATCACTCGACCTCTTCTTCCATTATCAAAAAGAGCATCAACTGACTCTTGAAGCATTCTTTTTTCATTTCTAACAATAATATCTGGAGCTTTTAAATCCATTAATCTTTTGAGACGGTTATTTCGGTTTATAACTCTTCTATATAAGTCATTTAAATCTGAGGTCGCAAATCTTCCACCATCAAGAGGAACTAAAGGTCTTAGCTCTGGTGGGATTACTGGGACAACTGTCATTATCATCCACTCTGGTTTTTGACCAGTTTCTATGAAAGACTCGATAAGCTTTAGTCTTTTGATAGCTCTTTCTTCATTTACTTTCGATTTAGTCTCCTTTATATAATTTACTAAATTTTTTCTCTCTGTCTCTAGTTCAAGATTTTTTAACATTTCAAGAACAGCTTCGGCTCCAATCCCTGCAGAAAATGCTTCTTCACCAAATTCATCTTGATATTTTGCTAATTCTTCTTCATTTAAAAGTTGGTTTTTTTGAAGACCTGTTAGACCAGGTTCGATTACAATGAAATTTTCAAAATACAAAACTCTCTCTATTTCCTTTAGTTTCATATCTACAGCCAAAGCAATTCTACTTGGTAATGATTTTAAGAACCATATGTGAGCCACAGGTGTCGCCAAATTTATATGACCCATTCTTTCTCTTCGAACATTTGATTTTGTGACTTCAACACCACATTTTTCACAAATTATACCTCTGAATTTCATTCTCTTATATTTTCCACATAAACACTCATAATCTTTTATAGGACCGAATATTCTTGCACAAAATAGACCATCTTTCTCTGGTCTGAAGGTTCTATAGTTTATTGTTTCTGGTTTCTTAATTTCACCATAAGTCCACGATTTTATTTTTTCTGGACTTGCTAAAGAAATCTTTATACTATTAAAATTCTGAGCTTCTGAAATCTCGGAATTTTTGAATAGATCTGTCAATTCTTTTTTCATTACTAATTAAGCTCCACGTTCAATGCTAAAGATTTAATCTCTTTTACCAATACGTTAAATGATTCCGGTATACCTGACTCAAAGTTCTCCTCACCTTTTACTATTGTCTCATAAACTTTAACACGTCCTGCAACATCATCAGATTTTACCGTGAGAATTTCTTGTAACGTGTATGATGCACCATAAGCTTCCAATGCCCAAACCTCCATCTCTCCAAATCTTTGACCACCTAATTGTGCTTTTCCACCAAGAGGTTGTTGAGTTACTAAAGAATAAGGACCAGTAGATCTGGCATGGATCTTGTCCTCTACCAAGTGATGTAATTTTAACATATAAATAATCCCAACTGTTACTGGTCTATCAAATTTCTCTCCTGTTCTTCCATCCCATAAAAAGGTTTGACCAGACCCAGGTAATTTTGCCAACTCTAGCATTTCAGTCACATCCTTTTCTTTAGCACCATCGAATACCGGCGTAGAAATAGCTATTCCATTTTGAAGATTTTCACATAAATCCTCGAATTCAGTCTTGTTTAATTTATCAACTTTTTGACTAAAAATATCCTCACCATAAACAGATCTTAAAAACGTTGAAATCTTTTCTGTTTTCTCAATTTTCTTATTATTTTCGTTGACTAAATTTTTCACTTGTTCTCCAAATTCTTTGCAAGCCCAACCTAAATGGGTTTCCAAAATTTGACCAACGTTCATACGACTTGGAACTCCAAGCGGATTTAATACTATGTCAACTGGTCTTCCATCTTCTCTATAAGGCATATCTTCAACAGGTACAATTTTACTAACAACACCTTTGTTACCATGTCTTCCAGACATTTTATCACCCGGTCTAAGTCTTCTTTTAATTGCAACAAAAACTTTTACCATCTTCATTACACTTGGTAAAAGATCATCTCCACTTCTAATTTTTAAAACTTTATCCTCAAATCTTTCGGTAATATCTTGTTTTGCCTTGTTATACTGATCTTTAAGTTGATCAGTTAGTGTATCATTTTTTGAATTTCCGTCAGTAATTTTGAAAACATCGTTGATTGATAAATTGTTTATCATTTCAAAATTAAGTTTTGTTCCTACATCTAAATTTTTAATTTTTTTAGTCAATGAAGAGCCTGTTAATATCTGTGATGCTCTTTGTTTAATACTTCTCTCTAAAATTTCCTCTTCAACTATCTTATCTTGTTGAACTTGATCAATTTCAGCACGCTCAATTGTGATTGATCTTTCATCTTTTTCTATACCATGTCTATTGAACACTTTAACATCTACAACAGTACCACTGCTACCTCTGGACATTCTTAATGATGTGTCTGTGACATCAATAGCTTTTTCTCCAAATATAGATCGTAATAATTTTTCCTCAGGTCCGGATGCTGAGTCACCTTTTGGTGTAACTTTTCCAACTAAAATATCACCAGCATTCACCTCTGCGCCGATATAAACAATTCCAGACTCATCTAAATTTTTTAGAGCCTCTTCATTTACATTAGGTATATCTCTGGTTATCTCTTCCTCTCCTAATTTTGTGTCTCTGGCCATTATTTCATACTCAACAATATGAACGGAAGTAAAAACATCATCAGTAACACATCTTTCTGAAATTAAAATTGAATCTTCAAAATTATATCCTTGCCAAGGCATGAACGCGACTGTAACATTCTTCCCTAAAGCGAGCTCACCCAATCTTGTAGATGGGCCATCTGCAATAATATCTCCAATTTTAACTTTATCACCTACTCGAACTAATGGTCTTTGATTTATACAAGTGTTTTGGTTTGATCTTTTAAATTTTTGTAAATTATAAATATCTACGCTTGATTTTGTAAAATCCGTTTCCTCCGTGACTTTAACAACAATCCTTTTACCATCAATCTTATCAACAATACCATCTCTCTTTGCTACAATAGTTACGCCTGAATCTAATGCTACATCACTTTCAATTCCTGTTCCAACTAAAGGTGCTTCAGGCTTCAATAATGGAACTGCTTGTCTCATCATGTTTGAACCCATTAAAGCTCTGTTGGCATCATCATTTTCTAAAAATGGTATTAAAGATGCTGCTACAGAAACTAATTGTTTAGGTGAAACATCAATAAAATCTATTGTTTCAGGTTTTGACAACAAAAAGTTTAAATTTTGCCGACATGAAACCAACTCTTCAACAATCTTATTATTTTTATCTAACTTAGTATTTGCTTGTGCTATGGTATACTTTGTTTCTTCCATCGCAGATAAATATTCAACTTTTTCTTGGACAACTCCGTCTTTTACTCTTTTGTAAGGGCTTTCTATAAATCCGTACTTATTAATCTTTGCATAAGTTGACAGACTATTTATTAGACCTATGTTTGGACCTTCGGGCGTTTCGATCGGGCAGATCCTACCATAATGCGTTGGGTGGACGTCTCTGACTTCAAATCCAGCTCTTTCTCTAGTTAAGCCACCTGGTCCAAGAGCTGAAACTCTTCTCTTGTGAGTAATTTCCGATAGTGGATTTGTCTGATCCATAAATTGAGATAATTGTGAGCTCGCAAAAAAATCTTTCAAAGAAACTGTTAATGGTTTTGCATTAATTAAATCTTGAGGCATTGCAGACTCAATATCTAGAGTTGTCATTTTTTCTTTGATAGCTCTTTCCATTCTATAAACACCAATTCTAGCTTGATTTTCAACCAATTCTCCAACAGATCGGACTCTTCTGTTTCCTAAATGATCAATATCGTCAACATCATCTTTACCATCTCTGAGATCTAGCATTTTATGAATTATGGATAAAATATCATCATTTCTAAGAATTGTGATCTTATCAGAGCATTCAAGGTTTAATCTTGAATTCATTTTAACTCTTCCCACATCGGAGAGATCATATCTATCAGAACTAAAAAATAAATTATTAAAGATTTGAGTAGCGATTTCAATCGTTGGCGGTTCTCCTGGCCTCAACATTTTATAAATTTCAGTGATTGCCTCATCTTTTGTATTATTTTTATCATTGAAAATTGTTGTTAGAAGATATCCACCTTTGTTAATAGAATTTGTAACTGAAATTTCCAAAGAATAGATCTTAGCTTCTAAAATTTGATTAAGAATTGTATCATTTAACTCAGTGCCTATTTTAAAAGTTCCATTTTCCTCATCATTTATTTTAACATCGCTATGTAAAAATTTGCCGTATAAAGACTCTTTAGAAACTAAAATATTTTTTAACCCATCGTTTGCTAATTTTTTAGCATTAAGATAATTTATCTTATCACCCAATTTAATTACAACTTTACCAGTATTTGCATCTACAACTTCTTCAGAAAAATTTTTTGCTTTATAATTCTCAGGATTAAATCTTGTCTTCCATTTTTGCTTTTCATTATCAAAGGTAAATTTTTCTTTTTCATAAAACTCATTTACAATGTCAGATTTTGTATAACCCAATGCAAGTAATAAAGTTGATGCTAAGATTTTCTTTTTTCTATCTATTTTAAAGTATAAAAAATCTTTAACATCATATTCAAAATCTAGCCATGATCCCCTGTTAGGTATCACCCTGCAATTAAATAATAGTTTACCACTTGCATGAGTCTTACCTTTGTCATGATCAAAAAATACACCTGGACTTCGATGCATTTGATTAACTACAACTCTCTGAACTCCATTAGTTATAAATGTTCCACTATTTGTCATCATTGGAACTTCTCCCATATAAACTTCTTGTTCTTTTGCTGAAAGAATGTCTTTAGTGTTGTTTTCTTGATCAATTTCGTAAACAACTAATCTTAATGTGCATTTTAATGCAGAGGAATAAGTTAATCCTCTAGCAATACATTCTTCAACATCAAACTTCGGTTTTTCTAATCTATAGGAAACATATTCTAGTGTCGCTTTGTCGTTTAAATCCTCAATCGGGAAAATACTTTTAAAAACTCTATCAAACCCTTTAGTTAAATCTTTTTCAACGATCTCAAAATCAGTTAATTCTTTATAAGAGTTTTTTTGGACTTCTATCAAGTTTGGAATTGATAAACTCTCTTTAAGTTTACCAAAACTTTTTCTAATATTCTTTTTTTCAGTAAAAGATATTTGCATCAATGTTTAACACTGATTAATAAAATTAATCAGAGCTAAAAAAATCCTTTTTAATTTATTTAAGTTCTACTTTAGCGCCTGCAGCTTCTAATTTAGCCTTAATTTCTTCAGCTTCTTTTTTAGGAACACCAGTTTTTACTTCTTTAGGTGCACCCTCAACTAAATCTTTAGCCTCTTTTAGGCCTAGTGAAGTTGCTGCTCTTACTTCTTTAATAACGTTAATTTTTTTATCTCCTGCAGAAACTAACATGATAGTAAAATCATCTTTATCTTCTGCCGCTGCCGCTGCCCCCGCTGCTGCTGGTGCTGCTGCTGCCATTGGGGTAACGCCCCATTTTTCTTCTAATTGTTTAGAAAGATCTGCTGCTTCAGCAACAGTCAAACTTGATAAATCTTCTATAATTTTATTTAGGTCAGGCATTTTTTACTCTTTAGGTTGTGTTTCAGAATTTTCTGGAGGTAAACTACTCATTTTTTCCGATCGTGCAAGTAAAATACTGACCAATTTTGATGCAGAAGCGTTCAAAATTCCCACAATATTTGCCCTTGCTTCATCTAAAGTTGGTAAACTAGCTACATTTAATACTCCAGCTTGATCTAAAACCTCATTGTCCATGATTCCACCAATTAATTTTAGATTTTCGTTATCCTTAGCAAATTTTGATAAAATTCTTGCAGACATAATAGCATCTTCTCCAAAAGCTACTGCTGTTGGCCCAGTAAACCATTTCGACAAATCCTTACATTTAGTTTTTTCCAAAGCTAATTTTGTAATTCTATTTTTTGTAATTTTAAAAACTATTCCATGCTCTCTCATTTTTGATCTCAATTCATCAAGTTGGGGCATGGTTAAACCTTGATAATGTGTTACCATCACTGCTTTACTATTTTCAAATTGTGCAGTCATCTCTGTTATATAATTTTTCTTTTGTTCTTTGTTCATCATAAAAATTTAAATGCTTTTTCCTATTTTTAATTTATACGAGACACCCATTGTTGAAGTAACAAAGGCTGACTTAACTAATTCACCTTTAACAGTATTGTTAGACTTTTCTTTTTCAAGAGTTTCAATTATTGCATTATAGTTTTTGATTAGTTTATCTTCAGCAAAAGATTTTTTACCAATACTCACACCAATATTTCCATCTTTATCGTTTCTTATTTCTGCTTGACCAGATTTTGCATCTAATATTGCTGTTTTCAAATCCTCAGTTACAGAACCTAGTTTTGGGTTAGGCATCAAACCTTTTGGACCAAGCACTTTTCCTAATTTAGATAATTTAATCATCATAGAAGGCGTACAAATTAATTTTTCGAAATTAATTTCTCCATTTTTAATCTTTTCAATAAAATCATCACTCCCAACAATATCTGCACCAGCTGATTTTGCATCGGTCGATTTTGAATCTTCACAAACAACCGCAACTTTTACTTTTTTTCCTGAACCACCTGGAAGATTTACTATAGTTCTTATATTTATTTCATTTTTTTTTTGTTTATTGTTAATTTGAAAACTTAAGTCAACAGACTCATCAAATTTTGTTGTACAATTTTTTTTTATAATAGGGATTAATTTTTCAATACCTTCTGCAGGTAATTCAGATGTGTTTTCTGGTAATTTTTTAAATCTTTTGGACATTGTTAATCTTTAACCTCAATTCCCATAGATCTCGCCGAGCCAGCAATTATTTTTACTGCCTGCTCTAAATCTATTGCATTTAAGTCACTCATCTTCTGTTTAGCGATTTCCTCTGCTTGCTTTTTTGTAATAGAAGCTACTATATTTCTACCTGGTTCTTGTGAACCACTTTTTAATTTTGCTGCCTCTCTTATAAAGAATGAAGCAGGAGGTGATTTAATTTTAAAATCAAATTTTTTATCCTTGTATACAGTAATTTCTACTGGAACAGGTTTTCCCGCTAAAGATTTTGTTTTATCATTAAAAGCTTTACAAAATTCCATTATGTTAACTCCACGCTGACCTAAAGCAGGACCAACTGGTGGTGCTGGATTTGCCTGACCACCTTTGATTTGTAATTTTATAAACCCACTAATTTCTTTTTTTGCTGCCATTAACTAATTTTCTCTACTTGGTTATATTCTAATTCAACTGGTGTTGGACGTCCAAAAATAGAAACTGAAACTTTAAGTCTAGATTTTTCCTCATCTATATCCTCAACCATTCCACTGAATGAAGCAAATGGTCCGTCTACCACTTGAACTTTTTCTCCAACACTGTACTCTATACCAGATTTTGGCTGGGCCACACCATCTTTTATTTGTCCTAAAATTTTCTCTATTTCCTTATCTGAAACAGGAACAGGTACTCCTTTAGTTCCTAAAAAACCACTAACTCTCTTTATATTTTTAATCATGTGATAAATGCTGTTATCCATTTCGCTTTTAATTAAAACATATCCCGGAAAATATTTCTTTTTTCTTTGTACTCTTTTACCTCTTTTAACTTCAGTTACATCATGAGTAGGGACAATTATTTCATCAAATTTATCTGAGATTTTAGCCTTTTCAGCCTCTTCTTTAATCAAGCCGGCTACTTTATTTTCAAAGCTAGAATGAGATTGAACAATGTACCAATTTTTCATTTAAATGCTCACTTTGAGTAAAATTTCTAAAAAAAATTTTAAAACCTGATCAAGTAACAAAAAAAATAAAGACATTACAACTGCCATGACAAATACCATTAAAGCTCCTTGAAGTGTTTCTTTACCAGTTGGCCAAGTAACTTTGAAAGCCTCCTGTTTTACCTCCTGAATAAATTTAATTGGGTTTTTCATAATTCAGTATTTTAATTGGCAGGAGCGGAGGGACTCGAACCCTCAGCCTCCGGTTTTGGAGACCGGCGCTCTACCAATTGAGCTACACTCCTAAATGAGTTTACTCTATAATTTTAGTCACAACTCCTGCTCCTACAGTTCTTCCACCTTCTCGAATTGCAAAATTTAATTTTTCAGACATTGCAATTGGAGTTATTAGTTTTACTGTGAATTTAGCATCATCACCTGGCATAACCATTTCTGTGCCTGCTGGTAATTCTACTTCTCCTGTTACATCAGTAGTTCTAAAGTAAAACTGTGGTCTATACTTAGTGAAGAATGGTGTGTGTCTCCCACCTTCTTCTTTTTTAAGTACGTATGCTTGAGCTTCAAATTTAGTGTGTGGTGTTACAGAACCTGGTTTACAGAGTACCTGACCTCTTTCAATGTCAGTTCTTTCAACTCCTCTTAAAAGAACACCAACATTATCACCTGCTTCACCTGAATCTAAAAGTTTTCTAAACATTTCTACACCTGTACAGACTGATTTTTTTGTTTCTCTAATTCCAACAATTTCAAGCTCATCACCAGTTTTAAGAACACCTGACTCCACTCTACCAGTAGCAACTGTTCCTCGACCAGAAATTGAAAAAACATCTTCAACTGGCATTAAGAAGTCCTTATCTTTTGGTCTATCTGGTTGAGGAATAAATTCATCAACATTCTTCATTAATTCTAAAATAGATTTTTTACCTATTTCTTCATCTCTTCCCTCAACAGCAGCAAGTGCAGAACCTTTTGCAATTGGAGTTTTATCACCTGGGAATTTGTATGAAGTTAATAATTCTCTTATTTCTTCCTCAACAAGGTCTATCATTTCTTTATCATCAACTTGATCTACTTTATTTAAATAGACACAAATTGCAGGGACACCTACTTGTCTTGCTAAAAGGATATGTTCTCTTGTTTGCGGCATAGGTCCATCAGCAGCATTAACGACTAAAATAGCACCATCCATCTGTGCTGCTCCCGTTATCATATTTTTTACGTAGTCAGCATGACCTGGACAATCTACGTGAGCATAATGTCTTTTTTCAGTCTCATATTCAACGTGAGCCGTAGATATAGTGATACCTCTCTCTTTTTCCTCTGGAGCTTTATCAATTTGATCATATGCAATAGCTTGAGCACCACCAGTTTCAGATAAAACCTTTGTGATAGCTGCAGTTAAAGTTGTTTTACCATGATCGACATGACCAATCGTACCAATATTACAATGTGGTTTATTTCTTACAAATTTCTCTTTTGACATTACTTTTTTTCCTCACTTTATATTTTAAATTTATTTTCTTGGAGCGGGTAAAGGGAATCGAACCCTTACATCCAGCTTGGAAGGCTAGCGTTCTACCATTGAACTACACCCGCACAACCCCAAGAGTAACACTCCAGTATTGTTTAAAAATTATTGAATGGTGGAGGGGGAAAGATTCGAACTTTCGAAGACCGAAGTCAACGGGTTTACAGCCCGCCCCATTTGACCGCTCTGGAACCCCTCCCTTAGGGGAAGTGTCCCCTTGTTCAATAAAGCTTCAAACAACATGCGTTTTATATATTTTATTTACCCAAATGCAACACGTGATTTAGTAGGAAATTATTAAAAAAACCGTATAAAACAAAGGATAATTATGAATAAATCGTCATTTTTCATTGTTGGTCAACACGCAGTTATTGAGGCTCTCAAAAATCCAAAAAGAAAGGTGCTAAAAGTTTTTTTAACTGAGGAAAGTAAAAAAAATATACACAGAAAAAGCCCAAACAAAAACCTTCTTAATGAGGTAAAAGTTTATTTTAAGACTAAAAAAGAATTAGACAAATATAGCACCAAAGAGAATTTGTTACATCAAGGATATGTAGCTGAAATAGAACACTTGGAAAAACCAATTCTTAAAGAATTTATTAAAAACAAAAATAATATCACTTTAGTTTGTTTAGATGGGGTAACTGATCCTAGAAATATTGGTGCTTTAATAAGAAGTGCAGCATCCTTTAATATTGATGGAATTATTATTAAGGAGAGACACTATCCGAATGAAAGTAAACTTATGTATAAAGCTTCGAGTGGAGCAATTGAGTATGTAAATATATTTGAGGTATCCAACATTAATTCTACTTTGAAAAACCTCAAAGATAAAAATTTTTGGGTTTATGGTTTTGATGGTAGTGGTGATAAAGATTTCACAAAAATAGAATGGAAAGGAAATAATATTCTTTTATTTGGTTCTGAGGGATCTGGTTTGCACCAACATACATCAAAATACGCTGATTTTTTAGTAAAGATAGACATTGATATTAAAGTTGAAAGCTTAAATATTTCTAATAGTGCTGCCATTGTATTTCATCATTTAAGTTATTTAAAAAAAAGAGTTGATTAATTTATAAATAGTGAATAATTATTGCGCATGCCCTTGTAGCTCAGCTGGTAGAGCAATTGATTTGTAATCAATAGGTCCGCGGTTCGAATCCGTGCGGGGGCACCATCACTCTACAATATTCAGTCAAAAAATATGAATTAATAACTAAAAGTTATTACTCACTACTATCTTAGTATGATGATTTTTTTCATCACTTAAAAGATCAAAATTCGAATTGATTTCAAATTTATATTCATTTATTTTGTTAACAAATCCTAAGCTTGAGGCATTTAAATTATCTATCTCAAATGTAAATTTAATATCATCAATTGGAACATATCCTATCATTAGGTAAAGCTCATTGTAAAAACCTTTTCCGCTAGCTCCAAATCTCTCAAAACTAGTTACAACAGACCATCCTGTTATTGATGTAATATCGAAACCATAACCCACTCTGTAATTATGCTTTAATTTATTTGTTACCTCATAATCATATACAGTGCTTTGATTATTTAAATAATAAAATTCCGCATTTGAGGATGGACTAAAATCTCCTACATATTCAATTCTTCCATGATGATTAGTTGTTATTTCATCTTGTTGATTTTCTGTATCAAAAAGTAAACCAATTGTTGCTAAAGCCGATTTGATGTTTTGATCTCTGTAAACTAAAGCATCAGATAAAGAACCAGCAAATTTGGTTTTTTCTCTAAACGCTTTGAGTTTTGTATATCCTAAATCTAATTTAATTCCAGGACTCAAGTTAAGTTTTTGATTATGTAATCTTTTACCAAAATTAATTGAGCCAAATATTTGCTGTCCTTGTCTATTTCCTTTAAGAGGGTTACCATGAGTTACTCTCAAATGGTCAGTATCTAATAAAGTTAAACCAATAATCCCATCTGTAAAAAAATCATTTTCTCTAATTTTTGTTCCATAAAGAGCTAAACTATAAGAGTCTGTATCTAATCCTGTTATGCCTAGCCCACCAATATCAATATTATCATTTCCATATTGAAAAACATAACCATACATTGTATCTCTATCTTCTTCCTTAATTCTATCGGCACCAATTGAAATACCATAAGTATGAATATCTCTTGATGAGGCGCCTTTTCTCTCACCTATGCTTACTCTTCCCTCACTCCATTGAAACCAATCATCACTATTATAAGTTCTATCTTTTTCATTTTCTTTTTTAAGAGATTCTAAAGTACTGACTAATCTTGCAATTTTTTCATTCGTAAAATCTATCTCTGCATTGAAGTTTGACAGATTATCTCTATTTTTATGTCTTCTAAGCCATTCAGTTCTGTGAAATATTGAAAGTGTATTGTTTCTAATTATACGTTTAGCAGACTCTACATTAGCTTCAATGATAGCCTTTACATCAGTATTTGTTGATGCATCAAGACAAGTTATAGTTCCAGCACAATCAATATCGTATTCATAAATTACATTATCACCTGAGCTACTTCCATCATCTCCGGTAACATAAAGTTTTGTGAAATTTGATGAAAAAATAAATCCTCTCATTTCTCCAGTTTGAGCAGATATTGAATAAGATTTTTCTAGACTTATGGATGTGATATTATAAGGTGTTCTTAAAGAATACTTATTTATATCATCTCCTGTATTACCACCCACATATAAAAAATTTCCATCTGAACTGAGTTGTATATTTCTCATTTTAGTCTCATCACCTGATATACTAGGTGAACATAATTGATAGGTCATACTTGTTATATCCCAAGGTGTAGTTAAATCGTATTGAGCAATTATGTCGTTACCTTCATTTCCAATAAATACTCTGGTACCATCAGGTTTAAAGTCTAAACCTCTTGCTTGAATACTTTTAGTACATCCAGTCTGTAAGTCGGTTCTACCAGTCCAAGTTATTGTAGATGAATCCCATGGGGTACTTAAACTGAATTGCTCTAGGGCAACTGTGTTACCGGCTGTACCATCACTTCTTATAACATACATTCTTGTACCATCCGGTTTAAATTCAATAGCATGGGGATTATCCATAACCTCTGAACTACCACCTTCTTGAATTGTAAGTAGCGTTTCAGAGGACTTTACTGCAGTGCTAATATCGAAAGGCGTTGTTAAAGAATATTCAATAACTGATTGATCATCATCATCTTCATCATTGGTTACATACAATCTTGTACCATCCGGTTTTATAAAAATTCCTCTTAAATCATCAGTATCATCAGAAATATCTTTTGATTGTTTAAATTGTAAATCAGAAAATGATTTTGAAGTAAAAAAAATTAAGAAAAACAAAACAAATAAAAAAACTTTTTTCATATTTAATTTTTTAAATTAACTTAAAATCAAGAAGTTTCTCCTCTTAATTGCTCTATTTTAATTTTTTTTTGTAAACTTCTATTTTTGTCATACAAAAGATTGAATTTAATATTCTTATTTGTCTTAATAATTATTTTTTTGGCATTTCTAACTTCAATGTTATCAGCCACTGAACTAATTGGTCTTTTTTTTGGGTTTAAATTTTTAATAATTATTTTTGATCCATCGCTTACAATTTTACCTTTCCATCTTCGTGGCCTAAAAGCACTTATGGGTGAAATTGACAACTTTTTTGAATTGAGACCCAAAATAGGTCCATGAACAGATAGATTATAAGCGGTACTTCCAGCAGGTGTAGAAACTAGGACACCATCAGAAACTAAATTCTTAATGATTTTTTTTGATCCATAATGAATTGATAAAGACGCTGCTTGACGGCTTTGTCGTAAAATTGACACTTCATTTATAGCAATATGTTTTTTACTTTGGTTATTCTTATTACTTACTGTCATTTCTAATGGTGAGATTGAAATCATCTTAGCTTTTGATAAATTTTTAATTAAGTTTTTTGGTGAATATTTATTCATTAAAAAACCATAATTTCCAGAATTAATTCCGTAAAAAGATTTTTTTGAATTTCTATTCTTTTTTAAGGTTTGAAGCATGAAACCATCGCCACCAATAACAATCGTTAAATTTGGTTTTTTAATCTCATTCCTTTCTAATATTTTAATTAATGATCTTTTAATGTTTGATGATCTACTATTTTTATCAGATATAATTTGTATCTTACTCATTTTAATGGTGCCCTCGGCCAGACTCGAACTGGCACTCCGCAAGCGGCAAGGATTTTAAGTCCTTTGTGTCTACCAATTTCACCACGAGGGCATTAATGAATTTCATGAGTGTTTATGCCAATATTTATAATTGAACAAGAGGAATAAGTAAATTTTTTTATCTTATCCTATCTAGATCCTAGATAGATCCTAGTTTGTTAAAATGTACTTACAATTTCTAGGTTTGTACCATATTCAGGTATTTGACTCATCAAGCTATAATTCGAAGTCATTCTGATATCGAAACCATTTAAATCTCTCTTATAACTCAAAGATGCTTTGTCATTATCTAAAGTCATAGCATATTCAATATTGTCTGTAGGTATATAACTAAATCCTAAATATAAAGTATCGCTATGAGCATTGTCACTTTGATTTCTCTCATAAATAGTCATTATAGAAAAACCATTATCGGTTACTAAATCAAATCCAATATTTGCTCTTAAATTTTTAGAATCTTGATCAATTGATTTTGTATATTCTGTAGTTTCCGATAGGTAACGATATGTTGCATCTGAAGACGGACTAAAATCTACTCCAAGTTCTAATCCACCATTTGGTTTAAACGTGAAAGAATTATAATCTAAAATATCACTTATGGTAAAACCAGCAGATATCATTCCAGTTTCAATTGTTTGAGCTTTGTAAACTAAGGCTGCAGGACCTTTTTCTCTATATTTGGACAATTCTGTATAGCTTAAATCAATTCTTAAATTAGGAGTAATATTAAAATCTTCTTTTTTATATGTTGTTAAGTAGTTAAGTGAACCAAATATTTGTGCACCATCTCTTTCTCCTGTTCTAGTGCTACCTCCCCCTTTCCTAATATGATCAGTCTTTAAAGTGCTCACTCCAATGATACCTTCGGTAAATTTTTCATCATCATGAGGAAAAGTTCCATAAACAGATAAACTAAAAGACTCAGTATCTAAATTAGTCCCAGATGTACCGACATCAACATCATCATTACCAAATCTAAGAGCATAACCGTATAATCTATTTTTGCTTATCTTTTTATCCATGCCAAGTGTAATACCTTTGGTATTAATTTTTTTAGACGATGAAGTAGATGTATCTCCAGTTCTACCAATACTTACACTACCCTCACTCCAAAATGACCAATCATCTGATAATTTGTCTAGAACTTCATTTGTTTTATTTGATATAGGAATAATGTTAGAAAGCGATGCCACCATTGAATTAGAAAAGTTTAATCTAATATTTTGGTTACTTAATTGATCATTGGTTCTATGTCTTCTTAACCAATACATACGGTTTAATACTGGCGTAGTGGCGTGGATAGCAATTTGTTTTGCTGTTGCAGTTTGAGACTCGATTGAGCTTAAAATATCTTTACCCTCATCAGAAGTGGTTATTGGATCATCACAAGCACCAACGATTATGCTCCAATTACAAGTTAAATCAAATTCATAAACTTCTCCATCCTGATCAATTACAAACATTTTACTTCCATCAGAATTAAATGCTGTTTCTCTTGCATTTCCTAAGCCGCTGTAGTTAGATAAATCAAGAGTTCCCTCAAGTGATAGAGTGGAGGTATCAAAAGCTGTTGTTAGTTTATATTGATTAATTAAATTATCTTCATCGTCAGTTGTATACATTTTAGTGCCGTCGTAATTAAAGACAATTCCGTCTATATAACTGTGATCAGAACTTAGGTCTTCAGTATTAATATGAGTAACTCCTGATGTAATGACAAATGGGGTATCAAGTGTGTATTCATTCACTTCACCAGGATTGGCATTACTTTTTTCATTTCCAGCAACATACATTTTAGTTCCATCATTATTAAACGCAACTGAGGTCGGTCTTTTTTCTTGACCGCCTGTATCAAAACTTTGACCTAAATCAAAAGTAGTACTTGCAGTATCAATGTCATATGGTGTAGTTAACGTCCATTCAATAATAGTTTTATTATGATCAGCAATAAACATTTTTGTACCGTCATTATTAAATACAACTTGCATAGCTCCATGATTACCAGTGTTTGAAAGTCCTGGTTCGGGATATGAACCTACATCTATACTGGTTCGTAAGGTTGCAGTAGAAATATTGTAAGCTGTTGTTAAATCATACTCGTAAACCTTATCTCCTGTTTGCGATGCTTTCATCGATGATGTATACATTTTGGTTCCATCGTTATTAAAAGTTAATGCGTGTGTGTTGAAGCCACTTACATTTTCAACTGCTTTACTTCGTACAAGAGTTGGCTCCGCTATAGCTTTAGAAAAAAATAAAGCTAAAAAAAATACAATGTAATGAATTTTATAAATACTTTTCACAATTAATCATTAATACCTTAATAAATTCAAAAAATGAGTGTTAAAAATGTTAAAACATTACAATTCAAATGTCTAGGTAGGACAAAATTCATGATGAATATATATCTTTAATAGTTATTATTATCCAATGAAAAGCAATATTGTTAAATCTCACTTAAAAAAA
>CACHCA010000005.1 GCA_902578265.1 uncultured Pelagibacteraceae bacterium | reverse complement strand
TTGTAAAAATCACAAACCCATATAGCTGCTGCTTGTGCGCTTGAGTAAGTGTAATTTTCTTTATAAGGTAAAATTGTTGCTATTTTTATCTTTTGATTTAATGAATTCATTAAGTAGTTTTAATCTTTCTTTTTTGTCTTTTTTAAGACTATATTCATAAGATAAAGCCTCTTTTTTATTTATAAATCTTTTCTTATAAATAACTATCCACTTGTAACCTTTTGTTGATTTTGCACCCTTATTTGAGTTATGTTTTTTTAATCTTTCAACTATATTGTTAGTAAAACCTACATATGTTTTTGTGGTTTTCCTATCTATGTTTTTTAACATATAAACAAAATAGGTCATAATTAGTATTAGTGGCGGTCCCTAGGGGAATCGAACCCCTCTTTCGAGGATGAAAACCACGTGTCCTAACCGATAGACGAAGGGACCAAATCTGGCTCTTTTATTGTAAAAAATAAAAATTATCAAGTTTTTATAGTGTCTTCTCTTAAAACAATTTTACACATATTAGAGCCTTTGTGTGTAACCAAAGTTTCTGTAGTATATTTGTTATCTTTAAACTCTATACCTTTTACTAAATCTCCATTAGTAATGCCTGTAGCACAAAATATTGAGTCACCTTTTACAATTTCGCTTAAATTATATTTCTTTTTTAAATCAACTATACCCATTTTTTTCGCTCTTGAAATATCATCATCGTTCTCAAATATAAATCTTCCTTGAAATTTACACCCATATGCATCAATAGCCGATGCTGCCAAAACGCCCTCAGGACCGCCTCCTATTCCAAGAAAAATATCAATGTTAAATTTCTTATTTGTAACCATTAAAGCACCAGATACATCACCATCAGAAATCAATTTCATTTTTACCCTCATTTCTTTAAGTGTATCAATTATTTTTTTATGTCTAGGTCGGTCTAATAAACATGCTGTAACATCATGAACATTTTTATTCAATGCTTCGGCAATATTCTTTATATTTTTTTCTAGAGGATAGTCCAAATCTGTAGCCTCATTAGGTACATCACTTGAAACTGCAATTTTATCCATGTACGTTTCTGGAGCATTTAAAAGGTTTCCCTTTTCAGCTACAGATATAACGGATAATGCACCTGGTAAATTTTTTGCGACAAAATTTGTACCTTCAACTGGGTCCACTGCAATATCAAGGTTTAAAAAACCTCCCTTACCCAGCTTTTCTCCAATATAAAGCATTGGAGCTTCATCGAGTTCGCCCTCGCCTATTACAACTTTACCATTAATGTCAATTTTGTTTATTTCATTCCTCATTGAGTCTGTAGCAGCTTTATCAGCATTTTCTTTTTGATTTTTACCTATAAACTTATAACAAGATATAGCTGCTTTAGATGTTATATTTATGATCTTATCTATTAAATCTTTATTTAATGGCACTAAATTTTTTCTTTAGAAATTTCTTCTAAATTTATTTTAAGTTTATTTTCAAATTCATTAAGTCTTTTCCAAACAGAAATTAATTCAACTATTATAGGCCAACTTCTAACTAAATATTGTAACGAAGTTTCTACTCTGCCAAAAGCTCTTATAATTTGTTGAACAAAACCTAATGTGATTGCACCAGTAACTATTGTTGGTGCTAAAGCTAAGTAAGGAACTATTACCATTCCTTGTAGGTAGCTCCATTTAACTGCATTAAAATATAGGTAATGAAAATACATTTTATAATGAATTTTTCTTACACCACCATAAAGACTATCAATTCTAGCCGGTTGAGCACTTTCTTTGAAATCTTCACCAAGAACCAATTCCTTTCTGTAAGCTGCTTCTTCTTTTTGAATATCATACTCGATACCAGGTAATTTAATTCCTACAGATGCAAGTAGAAAAGTTCCTCCAAGTGCTGAAATAATTGCAACCCACACTAAAGCGTGATTTACCTCACCTATCCAAGGTAGGACTGTAATACTTTTTGATAGACCCCATAAAATTGGAGTGAAGGCAATTAGCGTCATGATGCTCCTTAAAAGTTCAGCACCTAAACCTTCCATTATTCTTGCAAATTTTAGAGTATCTTCTTGTACCCTTTGTGAAGCTCCTTCAATTGATGAAGCAAAATTCCATTTATCATGATAAAAATCAGCCATTGCTGTTCTCCATCTAAACGTCCAATGACTTGTAAAATAATCACTAAATATTACAACCAAAATATAAACAGCAGCAATCTTCGCAAATGTAAACAAATAAGCAATAAACTCTTTTTCTGTCACTGCTCCTGGTTCAGCTAAGGCTTTTTGTAAAGTATCATAAAACTCACCAAACCATTCATTAATTCTCACATCTAGTTGAACTTGATACCACGTGGCTGCTAAGATAAGTATTGTTCCTCCAATACTCCACAAATGCCATCTTTTGTCTGTAAAAAACTTAAACATGTTTTAATTTAAAAAATTATCTGCGTATGACTTTTTAATAATTTTTCTTTTCTTTGGTTCAATTAATTCAAAATTTATTTTCTTTTTTTTTGCATAGTTAATTGCTAATTCTTTTGAGGAAAATTCTATCTTTAATTCTGAATAAGTGTCCGATGAGCTTTCCCAACCCATCAAAGGATTTTTAGTTGGGTCTTTTACCTCAAATTCTAATATCCATTTGTTAGTTTTTCCTAATCCTGATTGCATTGCTGTTTTATTAGGTTTATAGATTTTAGCTTTTTTCATCATAATGGTCGGAGTGGCAGGATTTGAACCTGCGACCCTCTGGTCCCAAACCAGATGCGCTACCAGGCTGCGCTACACTCCGGAACAAGTACTAATACAGCACTTATTTATTTTTTCAATGTATAAAGATGTGTAAAACAAAGGATTTTATATCAGAATCTGATATATAAAGCTTATGATAATAGTTTGTCCATGTGGCGAAAAAAAATTCGAGGTAGACGAAAACTTAATTCCAGATAAAGGGAGATTATTAAAATGTGGATCATGTGATCAAACGTGGTTTTTTAATAAAAACGTTAGTGGCCAAACAGAACCATTTATTGATAAGCCTGCTAATCAAAAAAAGATTTTATATAAAGATCAAAATACTGATAAATCAGTATCCAAAGTGCCTATAAAACCAGGATCGGAATTAGTAAAATATAATCCAAAATATAATTTTACTTTTGGAAAATTTTTAAGCTATATAATTGTCTCATTAATTACTTTTATTGCATTTATTATTATATTAGACACTTTTAAGAGTCCATTGAGTAATCTTTTCCCAAATTTAGAGCTTATCTTATATAATTTATTTGAAACCTTGAGAGATTTAATACTTTTTGTTAAAGATCTAAACTAAAATGATTAACTATTTATCAAAACCTTTTATATGGTTTTTTAAACTTGAGGCTGCCAGTGGGTTGGTTTTATTATTTGCAGCAATTATTGCATTGATAATAAGTAACTCTGGTTTATCAGAATTATATTTTTCAACTTTAAATAAATATTTGTTTATTGGCATAAATGAATTTGGACTGAAATTATCGGTTCTTCATTGGATAAATGATGCTTTAATGGCAATATTCTTTTTTTTCGTTACTTTGGAAATAAAAAGAGAGTTTTTGCAAGGTGAACTTTCCAATATTAAACAAGCGTTACTTCCAATAATTGCGGCAGTTGGCGGAATGCTAGTTCCTGCATTATTTTATGTGTTTATTAATTTTGGAGATAGTGAAACCATGAATGGCTGGGCAATACCCTCTGCTACAGATATTGCTTTCTCACTTGGAGTATTATCATTATTGGGAAAAAGAGTTCCTTTATCATTAAAGGTCTTTTTAACTGCTCTAGCAATAATAGATGATTTGGGTGCTATCGTAATTATAGCGCTATTTTATTCTGGAGACTTAAGTGTTAAATATTTAAGTCTTATGTTGTTGGCATTTTTAGTATTGCTAGTTGTAAATAAATTTAACATTAAAAAATTCTTACCTTATTTAATTATTGGTATTTTCCTTTGGGATTTTACTCATAATTCTGGAATACATGCAACAATTGCAGGTGTTTTGTTAGCAATGACAATCCCTCATCGTAAAAAAGAAAAAGATTTTTCTTTATTAATCAAAATTGAACATGCAATAAGCCCTTATGTTGCTTTTGGTATCATGCCTTTATTTGCATTTGCAAATGCCGGTGTTTCATTAGAGGGTCTATCTCTTAGCTCTTTGCTAGATAAAGTACCATTAGGAATAGTTTTGGGGTTATTTTTAGGTAAGCAATTAGGTGTATTTGCTTTTTCATATGTTGCTATAAAAACAAAAATAGCTCAGATGCCAAATAACACGAGTTGGTATAATTTTTATGGTGTAGGTGTATTAACTGGTATTGGTTTCACAATGAGTCTTTTTGTTGGAAACTTAGCTTTTGTTGACAATATGCAATATATGGATGGTGTAAAAATCGGAGTATTAACTGGGTCATTATTATCAACTTTATTTGGCTACTTTTTGATATTACTCACTCCAAATAAGTAATTTATAATAATGAAAAAAATTACAATCTTAGGATTAACTATATTCATGTTTTTTTTTAAAAATTCAGCAACTGCGAATTATGACAAGATTTTTTTTGACTTTAAGATAAATAGTATCTCGGGAGAAGTTATTGATTTGAATGACTATAAAAATAAAGTTGTTTTGATTGTAAATACTGCCAGTTATTGTGGTTTTACAAAACAATATGCTGAGTTGCAAACACTTTGGGAGAAATACAAATCCAAGGGTTTAATTGTTTTAGGTATTCCATCTAATTCTTTTAACCAAGAAAAAAATTCAAATTCCGAAATTAAAGAATTTTGTGAAGTAAATTTTGAAATAGATTTTCCATTAACATCAATTACCGATGTAAAAGGTGAAAATACTCATGAAATATATCAGTGGGCAAAAGAAAATTATGGAAAATCAGCAATTCCAAAATGGAATTTTTATAAAATTCTAATTAATCGACAAGGAAAAATTGAAAATACCTTTTCATCATTTACAAATCCAATGTCTAAGAAAATAACAAATATAATTGAAAATATCTTATAAGTTAATTGTTAATCCATCATGAGCGGGGATAACATTCTTTGGCAGAACTCTATTAAGCTCATTATAATCTAATACTGGGGATAAGTTCGTCAAGATTGCTTTTTTGGGTTTAAATTTTTTTATCATCGATAAAGATGCCTCTAAATTAAAATGAGATGGGTGTGGTTTGTACCATAAACAATCAATTACCAAAAATTTAAGATTTTTAAAATATTTATAATCTTTTTTATAAATTTTACTTACATCACTTATATATGCAATCTTTTTATCTATTATAAAACAATTTGATTTGACTTTACCATGATCAACTTTGATTGATCTTATCTTTATAATTTTATTGTAATTTTTTACTGATAAAATTTTTTTTAGTATATGTAATTTTAAAGTTGCTGGATATTCTCTTGAGTAACTTTTAAAAATATATGAAAAAGTTTTTTTTAAATAATTAGAAGTGTCTTTATCAGCATATACATTAACTTGTTTTTTTGAATTTATATAAAATGCCCTTAAATCATTTATACCATGTGTTTGATCTCCATGCATATGTGAATATAAAACTTTATCTATCTTTTTAATCTTGTGTCTTAATAATTGATGTCTTAAATCTGGTGATGTATCGATAAGAATATTTTCATAAGAGGTTTTTATGAAACCAGAGCACCTTGAACGATAATTTTTTTTGTTTTTTGGATCACAATTTCCAAAGAAACCATCTGGTCTTGGCACACCCATTGAACTCCCACATCCTAAAATGATAAATTTCATAATATTTTAATTAAAGAATAATTTATTAAAGTTGTTCGAAGTGAATTCTATAAGATCTGATTTGGATACATCTTTAATTTGTGCTAATTTTTCTGCTGTAAAATCAATAAAGGATGGTTCATTTTTTTTTCCTCGATTAGGCACAGGTGCCAAATATGGACTATCAGTTTCTATTAAGAGTTTATCTAATGGTAGAGATTTAAAGGTTTCTTGAAGATCAACTGAATTTTTAAAAGTTATAATTCCACTTGCTGAAAAATAAGAATTTAATGTAAGAAGTTTTTCTGAAAATTTTTTTGATCCAGTGAAACAGTGCATCAAAATTCTTGTGTTATGTCCTTTATACTCATTGAGTATATCAAAGGTATCATCTTCCGCATCTCTTGAATGTATGATAACAGGAACGTCACACTCTATTGCTGCTTCAATATGTGTTTTAAAACTAGTTATTTGTTTCTCTTTATCACTGTTATTATAGTAATAATCTAATCCCGTTTCTCCTATTCCAATTATTTTAGGGTTTTCTTTAAGACTTTTAACTATTTCATTCTTAGTTATTGTATTAGTGTCACTTTCATGTGGATGTATGCCTACTGTTCCATATATGATTTCATCTTTATTAACTATATCTTTAATTCTGGAAAAACTCTCAAAAGATGTAGATATAGTTAATAACTTTTTAATACCAACATTTTTGGATCTTTTAAGCACATTTGAAAGATCGCTAAGTAGCGGTTCATGATCTAGATGGCAATGTGAGTCAATCATTTTCTTTTTCTATTTTCTTAATCAATATATCTATCTTATTTATCATATTCCCCTTAATAATAAATTCATTATTAGAAATAGTTTCTAATTTGATATCTTTTTCTGATAAATTAAAAATTTTTAATGCTTTCAATGATGTTTCGGGAATAATTGGATAAAGTAAAAAGCTAATTTTCCTGACTATTTCTAACGTTGTATAAACTATAGTATTTAACCTAATTAAATTATCCTTTTTTTTCCATGGCTCTTGATCATTAAAGTATTTGTTTGCGTCAAACAAAGAATTAACAATGAAATCTATATAAAAATTTATATTTTGCTCATTTATTTTAGACCTTATAGTATCTAAATTTTCATGAAATTTATTTAATAACTTTAAATCATCTGGTTGAAAATCAATTTTTGCAGGAATTTTTCCATCACAATTTTTCATCGCAAAAGCAATAACCCTTTGACATAAATTACCATAATTATTTGCTAAATCGCTATTTATACAATCTTCAAGTCTTTCTTGAGAAATATTACCATCGTTTCCAAATGAAACTTCCTTAACCAAATAATATCTTAAAGGGTCTAAACCGTATTTTTCAATAATTTTTAATGGATCTAAAATGTTTCCCTTAGATTTTGACATTTTTTCTTCACCAGATAATATCCAACCATGACCATAAACTTTCTTTGGTAATTCAATTTTAGCAGCCAAAAGGAAAGCAGGCCAATAAACTGCGTGAAATCTTAGGATATCTTTACCAATCAAATGGATAGATGCTGGCCAAAATTTTTTAAAAAGTTCATCATTTATATCTGGATAATTTAAAGCACTTAAATAATTTGTTAATGCATCGAGCCATACATAAATAATATGTTTATCATTACTAGGAACTGGAATTCCCCATGTAAAAGTTTTACGACTTACTGAAAGATCTTTAAGACCACTTTTTACAAAACTAATTACCTCGTTTTTTCTAGACTCAGGTAATATGAAATCCGGATTATTTTCATAAAATTCTAATAAAGGTTTTTGCCATTTAGAAAGTCGAAAAAAATAAGACTCCTCCTCTATCCATTCAACATTAGATTTTGACGATTTTGCAATTTTTTTTCCATTTATTTCTTCTATTTCATCTTCATTGTAAAAAGCCTCATCTGAGACTGAATACCATCCAGTATAATTTGATAAATAAATGTCATCATTTTTTTCAAGAAGAGACCAGAGATGCTGAACTGTTTTTTTATGTCTATCCTCAGTAGTTCTTATAAAATCCGTATTAGATAAATTTAATGTTTTCGAGAGATCTTTAAATGTTTGACTAATTTGATCGCAGAATTCCTTAGGCTTCTTACCCGCTTTTTCAGCTGATCTTTGTATCTTCAAACCATGCTCATCTGTACCAGTTAAAAAATGAACTTTATAATCATCGATTGATTTAAATCGCGCAAAAAAGTCAGCTATAATACTCGAATATGCATGCCCCATATGAGGTTTTCCAGATGGGTAATATATCGGAGTAGTAATATAAAAATTTTTATCCATTTAAAATTTTATATTCAAATTCCATAAACAAAGACTCTTCATCTAAATTAAATTTTTTAGTGTCATTTATTCTCTTTAAAAAATAATCATAATATTCAAAAGTTCTTGATTTTGCTAATTTTTCTTTTGTTAAAAAATAAAACTCAAAATATTGAAATATTATGTCTTTAATTAAAGCATCTTTTTTATACAAATTATCTTTAATAACAAGTTTTAGAAAACTTTTTAAATCATAATCCTTTAAATCATGTTTCTGTATTTTAAAAAATTCAATTAAATGATATACTTGTCCAGGTGTTAAATAGTAGTTTATCAAATCTTTATTAATAAATTTCATAATATCATTATCTAAGATCTTATTAATAACTGAAATCGAAGTTTTGTGATCTAAAGATATTTTAAAATTGATACATCTCGATTTTAAAGTAGGTAAAATAAATCTATCATTATTTATCAATATAAAATAAGTGTTTGATGGTGGTTCCTCTAAAACTTTTAAAAGTGCATTAATTGAGGAAATATTTAATGTTTCAATATTATCTATAATTATAAATCTTTCCTTGTTATTGAAAGATGATTTATTCAAATTATTAATTAATTCTCTAATTTGATTAATATCAATATTTTTTTTTTCACTTGAGGTATCAACTAATAATAAGTTGGGATTTGATCCATTTATTGCAAGCTTATAAGATTTATTGTCAGGATTAATTTTAGATTCTTTAATAATATAGGGATGTTCTTCGTTAGTTGACAATATATAATTTACTAAATGAAATGCTAAAGTTGACTTACCCAAACCTTTGTCACCACTAAGTAAAATTTTTGTAGGTAATCTTTTTTTCTTATAAAGTTCTACAAATTCTAACAGATAGTTATCGAGTGAAAACAAATTAGTTTGATTTATTGGACTTAGGCTCATTTTATCAATTTTTCAATTTTCTTTAAAACGTATTTTTCATTCAACTTAATATCTAAATTTGAGTCAATTATTTGATATTTTCTTTTATTCTTATTTGATAGTTTTACAAAACCTTTTTGAACTTTATTGTAAAAATTTTTTTTGAAATTATCATACCTGTTAGTAGATTTTCTTAATCTAAGTCGCTTTACCATATTTTTATGATTTACTAGGTTTAAAAAAGTAAATGAGACTTTAAAATTTGATAAAATATGTTTGTTGATACTATTTATTAAATCTAAATTTACACCCATACCGTAGTGTTGATATGCAATAGTTGAATCGATAAATCTGTCTATTAATATAATTTTTTTTTTGTAATATTTTCTTAGTAGATTGATATTTTCACTTCTAGAAGCTAGATAAAGCAGCAAATCTGTATTTTTATTAAAATTAGATTTTTTATTAAGAATCAATTTTCTTATTTTTTCTGAATTTAAACTTCCTCCTGGTTCTCTGATCTTGATAAAAGAAAGTTTTCTTTTTTTAAGATATTTTGAAATTTTATTTAAATGATGTGTCTTCCCACTCCCTTCAATACCCTCGAAAACAATAACAGGTTTTCTAGACATCGCCCCAGATTAAATAATTCAATGATTTAATTAATCTAGTAAAAATATTTACCTTTTGAACATCATTAGACGCTAATAGATCATATTCACCTAACAATTCTTGATCATATACCACCCTGTAAGTTCCAATTTTTTGATTTTTTTTAATTGGTGCCTCTATTGGTCCGTCATATTTCAAAGATATCTTTAATAATCTTTTTTTTGCCTTTTTGATTGTTTTATAAATATCAGTATCAACATGTACATCAACATAGCTTTGTTTACCAAGCCATACCTCTACTTTATCAATAGGTTTATTAGCTTTATTTATCTCAACTAGATCAAAATTTGTTAATCCATATGTTAATAATTTTGAACTTTCTCTTGATCTTGAACTTTTGGTTTCAAATCCGCTTCCAACAGCAATTAATCTTCTACCCTTTCTATTAATTGACGATGCTAAAGAATATTTTTCAACAGCCAAGTAACCTGTTTTAATACCATCGGCACCAATATTTTTGTAAAGAAGAGGATTTCTGTTACCTTGTGTAATTGGATCACCTCCTGTTCTATTCCACGTAAATTCTTTTTCTGCAAACCACTCATAATACTTTGGATGTTCCTTAATTAAATAATTAGACATGATCAAGATATCTCTAACCGTTGAATAATTGTCTGGATCATTAATACCAGATGAATTCGCGAAGTTTGTATTTTCCATTCCTAATTCTTTTGCTTTAGATGTCATTAAGATTGCAAATTCTTCCTCAGTACCAGCTATTCCTTCCGCAAGTGCAATACATGCGTCATTACCAGATGCAACAATTATACCTAATAGCAAATTCTCTACAGAAACTTCATCACCAACCATTATAAACATAGATGAATAACCCGCGGTTGATAATCTCCATGCTTTTTCAGAAATTATAAATTTATCATCTAAAGATAGATCACCCGATTTTATTAAATCAAAAGCAATTATTGATGTCATTATCTTAGTCATAGAAGCTGGATAAATTGATCTATCTGGATCTTTTTCATATAAAATTTCTCCAGATAAGAAATCTTGTAATATTGCTGTTCTAGCTTTTATGTCAATATTCGCATTAACAGAAAAAATTAGAGATAAATATAATGAGATAATGATAAAAATTTTTTTAGGCATCTTTAATTATTTCTAGATTTTCAAAATACAAAGAATTCATTTTTTCAAATGAGTCTTTAAGTGATTGTATATCATTAAATGGTCCCAATAATAACCTATAATTAGTTTTAGTAAGTTCAATGATTTTAATGTTTTTCAATTTAACTTCACTTTTAATTTTATTACTCATATTTTTAGCAGATTTTTTATAATAAAAATCAGCTACCTTAATATAATATGAAAATTTATTATTTTTTTGTAATTTTTTTTTAGTTTTATTGGATGAGTTTAGATCGCTAATTTTAATACCATCTATAGGTGCTTTTTCAGCAACTTTTTTTTCTTCCTCAAAAGTTTTAGTCTTTTTTGCAATATAAGTAGAACTTTTTGAAATCAAGACAATATCTATATAAGGCTCTTTTAAATCTAGTTCTAACTCCTCAGCAATTCTTTGGGTGATAATTGAATTGTAAAATGGTGAAAATTTTACTCTGTTTGATTTTACTTCTGCGATAAGTGATTTTCCATTTAAAGGATTAGTAATTTTCACATTTGATTTTCTTTTTAGATTTTTATGAAATATTGTTAATGATCTTTGATCAATTTTTTTAATTTTTAAATCGTCATTATAAATAAGAGAAAATCCGCTATTTTTATATTTTTTGTCAAATGTAATATTTAGTTTCTTACTTTGATTAATAGTTGTTTGATCACAACTTAATAACAAAAAAAAGGTACTTAAAATAATAAAAATATTAAATTTCATTTTTAAATTTGTCCTTTAAAGTACACACAGCAAGTGCAAATCTTAAAGATCTATTCCATTGTAAAATTATTTCATAATTTTCAAAAACTATATAAGCAGGATTTAAAGTTTGTGCATCTGGTATAATATCTTTGTCTGGTGTTATAATTGCTATTTTCTGGTTTTCATTTTTTATGTTTAATTCAGAATAATTCTTAATATATTTTTTAAAAGATTTAATTTTCTTTTTACTATGCAATTTTCTAGCTGATACGTTCAAAAATTTAATTGGAATATTTTCATCTAATTCAATTTTCTTAAAACAAAGATCATTTTTTTTCCACCCGATCTTATTCAAATAATTAGCAGCAGATGCGTATGCATCTTCTGAATTTTTCAAATCAATAAAATCATCCTTATTGTAGTCAAAAGCATAATTCTTTATTGTTGATGGCATAAATTGAAAAAAACCAAATGCACCTGCCCATGAACCATACAATGTTTTATAATCTATTTGATTATCATCAATTAATTTCAATAATGTTAAGAGTTCTTTTGAAAAAAACTCTGATCTTCTTTTATCATAACTTAATGTTGCTAATGATGATATTATATCCATTTTTCCAACATAAGTACCGAAGTTAGTCTCGATGCCCATTAAAGATAAAAGTAATTCTTTTTCTACTCCAAAATTTTTTTCAACTAAATTTATAAGATTTGAATTATTTTCATAAAAATCAACACCCTTTTTTAATTTTTTAGTTGAAGTACGTTTGCCAATATATGTTTTTGTGTCTTCATAAAACTCTGGTTGAAATCTATCGTATTCAATAACTTTAGGTAAAAATCTTGCATTTTGCATTGCTGTATCAAAAGTCTGCTCTGAAATATCATTTGCTAATGCCACTTTTTTGAAATTCTTTTTCCATTCATTGAAATTGATATTTTCATTAGAATAACAATTCAATATTGTTAGTAAAAATAAAAAAAATATTTGGCTAATTAGTTTCATAAAGATCTTTAAGATATATAATTACAGCAATCCAGATAATAATAAAACTCACTAATTTAATTAGTGAAAAATCCTCATCGTAATAAAAGTAGCCTAAAATAAACTGTAAGGTAGGCGTTATATAAAAAATCATCCCGGTAGCTCCAAGACCAATTAATTCAACACCTCTTACATATAAAAATAAAGGAATCACAGTCATGGGTCCCGCTAATAATAGAAAAATACTCAGACCTGGGTTAGACAAACTAAAGTCATTTAATCCCTTATCAAAAATAAAGTAAAAGACAATAAGAGCAAAAGGAAAAATATATAAACTCTCTATTAAAAGTCCTATATCAGTTTCTATATCAATTTTTTTTCTCACTAGATTATAAAATGCCCAACTCAAAGCTACGATTATACCAACCCATGGAAGTGTTTTTATATTAAGAAAAATCATAATTAAAATAGATATGATTACTAATAAAATTGAAAAAATTCTTTTTTTATTCAATTTTTCCTTAAAAAAAATGTATCCCAATAAAACACTTATAATTGGCATAATAAAGTAACCAAAACTAGCATCTATTATTCTTTCCGTAGCTACAGCGTAAATCCAAATAGCCCAATTAATAAATATTAATGAACCTGAGATAAAAAGATAAAAAAGATTTTTTTTATTTGAAATACTTTTAATAAAAAGTTTCCATTTTTTAAAAAAGAGAGTCGTCATGACTAACATAACAGCAGTCCATAAACATCTGTGAACAACTAACTCAACATGTCCTATGAAGGCAACATATTCAAAATATATAACACCAATAAAACCCCACCAAAAGGATCCCAAAGATGTAAGTATTAATCCTTTATTAAAATGCTGGTTCATAAAATAATGAAATAGATAATAAACGTTTAATAGACTATTTTATGGTTGAATTAAATAATTATAATTATAAAACCTTGATCACGGAGAGATGGCTGAGCGGTTGAAAGCACCGGTCTTGAAAACCGGCAAAGGGGCAACTCTTTCCTGGGTTCGAATCCCAGTCTCTCCGCCATCAAAAGTTTCAATATTTAAAATTTTTAAATAAATTGTTAATCTTATTATCTTCAAATTGTATATCTGTGTTTAAACCATTGTAGAAATTATAAAGATTATTATCATCAATATCTAAAAGTTTTATTAATTGATTAAGATCTTCCTCGTTTAATTGATCTAAATATTTTCTTGTGAATTCACCCAGAAGTTTATCCATTTCTTTTGTGCCACGATAATTTGATCTGTAAATAATTTTTTTTTTAATTTGTTCTATGTCAGCAGTCATAATAAGAATATAATATCAGTTTAAAGATATGAAAAGAAATTATGAATACTTATTGTCTGATCTCAGTTTACTAAAAGGTGTAGGAACCAAAACTTCAAATTTATTAAAGAAAAAAAAGGTCAATACTATTTTTGATTTATTATGGAAATTACCAAAATCTTACACTGATAGAAGTTTATCATCTAAAATAATAGATTTAAAGATAGATGAAATACAGACAATAACCATAATTCCTCTCAAATACTCATTCCCAAGAGTTAGAAACTTACCCAATAGAGTTTTATGCAAAGATGATACTGGTGAGATAGATTGTGTTTTTTTTAACAGTTATGAGGGTTATATCAAAAAAATATTACCTATTGGTAAAGAGGTTACTGTTAGTGGAAAAATTAAATATTTTAGAAATAAATATCAATTAACAAATCCAAAATATATTTCAGAGGACTCTTCAATAATTAAACAAAAGCACAATAGTTACTCATTAACTGAGGGTATCAGTGAAAAAGTTTATAATAAGATAATTTTACAAATAATAAATAATTTACCTGAAATTGAAGAATGGCATTCAAAAGATATATTGAAAAAATTCAAAAATATAGGTTGGAATGACTCTATCAAAAAATTACATGAACCAGAAAATATTGGTAAATTTAAAGAAAATTTTTACCAAAGACTTGCTTATGATGAAATTTTCTCAACATTTTTAGTAAACTCAGAAATAAGAAAAAAAATAAAAAGGATAAAAAAAACAAAAAAAAATTTTAATATTAATAAACAAAATGAAATTATATCTAAGCTTAATTTTTCATTAACAAAAGACCAAAGAAAAACATTAAGTGAAATAAATAAAGATTTATGTTCTGAGAATAAAATGTTTAGGTTACTTCAGGGTGATGTAGGAAGTGGAAAAACAATAGTATCTTTGCTTTCTGCATTTAATACAATTATTTCAGGCTTTCAGGTAGCAGTAATGGCACCGACTGAAATACTAGCTAGACAGCATTTTCTTTTAGCTAAAAAACTATTTTCCAGAAATATTAAGATTGAATTAATTTCAGGAAAATCTTCTTACAAAGATAAGAAAGTAATCCTCAATAAATTATACAGTAAACAAATTGATATAATTTTTGGCACACATGCGCTTTTTCAAAAAAGAGTGGAATTTAAAAAACTTGGATTGATAATAATAGATGAACAACATAAATTTGGAGTAAATCAAAGGAAGAGGTTATCTGATAAAGCTGGAAAAGATTGTGATGTTCTTTTAATGACTGCTACACCAATTCCACGTACTTTAACAATGACAATTTATGGTGATATGGATCTTTCAATTATTCGTGAAAAACCGAATATTCGTAAACCCATAAAAACCTATAGTAAACCTGAAAATAAAATTGATGATGTAATAAAATTTATAAAAAAAGAAATCAAACTAGGTAATCAAATATTTTGGGTGTGCCCCTTAATTGAAGAGTCAAAAAAACTTGATCATTCTTCAGCAGTTAAAAAATCAGAATATTTAAATAAACTGTTTCCTAAACAAGTTTTTCTCCTTCATGGCAAAACCACAACTGAGGAAAAAGAAATAATCTTAAACAAATTCTTAAAAAATGAGTTTAAGATTTTAGTTTCGACTACTATAATTGAGGTTGGCATAGATTTTCCAAACGCAAATGTAATTATAATTGAAAATGCAAATAAATTCGGTTTATCTCAACTACATCAGCTGAGAGGCAGAGTTGGAAGAGGCAGTAAAGAATCTTCATGCATTTTAATGTTTAAGTCAAATTTAAGTGATAATGCAAAAAAAAGAATTAATATACTTAAAGACTCTAATGATGGTTTTAGAATATCAGAGGAAGATATGAAATTAAGAGGATTTGGAGACATTTTAGGTTTTAAACAAAGTGGAATAAAAAACTTTAAGTTAGCTGACCCAGTTCATAATCATGATCTTTTTATTTTAGCTGAAAAAGAAATTAAAAGAATTGAAAATAGTAATGAGGATATAAGTAAATTTAAACCGTTAATTAAATTATATGATAGAGCTGATATAATTAATGATATTGCTTAATTCTTACCTGTTGATGTTCCAGCGGATACAATAAATTTGGAAGCTTCTTCAAAAGTCATATTAAGATATATAACCTCATCGATTGGGAACATAAGCAAGAAACCACTCGTGGGGTTTGGTGTTGTTGGAACAAAAACGTTGAGCAACTTCTTGTTAGTTTTCTCAGCCATCTCACCTTTATTTTCTTTTGTTGCAAAACCAACTGCCCAGACACCTTTTCTAGGATACTCAACTAAAACAACACTTTTTTTATCCTTCTCGTCTTTATTAGAGAATGTTTCTGTCATTTGAACTATTGCAGAGTAAATTGTTCTTAAAACTGGGATTCTTTTAAATAGGTCATCGATAAGTTTAAGAATTCTTTTACCCAAGAAAGATAAAGATAAACCTCCAACTATGGTAATAAAAATTATTGAAAGTATTATTTCTAATCCAGGAATTTCATATGGTAGATAGCTATTTGGATTTATATTTTCTGGAATTACTTTAGACGAAATTCCAATTAATATTTTACTGAGATATAAAGTAAAACCAATAGGTATTAAAACTACAACACCAGTAATAAAATAATTTCTGAGAATTAAACTAATTGATTTTTTTTTCTTCTGTTTTGCCATTATCTAAAACTCGAAAATATCACAAAAGCTATTGCTATTATGAATAATATTAATAATATTTTATTATTTAGATTCATTATTATATATAATACCAATGTCTTACAAAATGAATAGAAGAAAATTTTTAACTTATGT
Source organism: uncultured Pelagibacteraceae bacterium (assembly GCA_902578265.1). GTDB lineage: Bacteria > Pseudomonadota > Alphaproteobacteria > Pelagibacterales > Pelagibacteraceae > Pelagibacter. The sequence continues at coordinate 83,076 of CACHCA010000005.1, read as the reverse complement.
AGGTTGTGGTTGTTGTGGTTTCGTAATTAATTCTTGTACTACCGCTCCTATTACAGATAGAAAACAATTAAAGCTGATTCCAGAAGCAAAATTAAATGCTCAAGCTGCTCAAATTTATGAAAAAGTAAAAGAAAAAGAAAAATTAATCAAAGATACAAAATCCTTTAATGAAATCAAAGAAATTGGAAAAAAAATGGAAGATGCGATATCAATTTATTTTGACAAATCAAATCTCCCAGATCCAACTACCAATTTTCAGTGGGAATATATCTTAATCGATAATGATAAGGTCAAAAATGCTTGGTGTATGCCAGGAGGTAAAATTGCTGTTTATAGTGGTATGCTTAAAATTACAAAAAATACAAATGGGTTAGCGGCTGTTATGGGTCATGAGATTGCTCATGCTGTTGCTAAACACTCTGTTGAAAGAGCAAGTCGTGGAGTTCTAGTTAAAACAGGTACTACCATCATTGATATTTTTAGTGGAGGAGCTTTAAGTCAAATTAACAGGTCAACCGGTATGGATACTGTTGGTCTTATTTCCTCGATTGGTATAATGAATCCTTTCAACAGAAAACAGGAAAGTGAAGCTGATTATCTAGGTATGATTTTTTCTTCTTTGTCTGGTTATGACATTAGAGAAACTGAAAAAATATGGGAGAGGATGAAGGAGGCAAATAAAGGTAAAGAACCTCCTCAATTTATGAGCACTCATCCTTCATCTGACAGTAGAATTAAAAATATACAAACTTGGTTAAACGAGATAATTATCAAATACCCACCAATTGCTTAAATATGGTGAGCCGTGATGGACTCGAACCATCGACCCATTCCTTAAAAGGGAATTGCTCTACCAACTGAGCTAACGGCCCATATTTACCTTAGAATGAAATCTATATATAGAATTATCTAAATATTTCAAACACGAATTTAGAAAAATAACTCAACTATCTACAACTTATCTATGTATTTATCATGAAAAGTATCAAATGTGTCATTTTGGATATTCTCTCTTATTGCTCTCATTAATTCTTGATAGAAATTTATATTGTGTAATGTCAACAACATTGATCCAAGAATCTCATTTGTATTAAACAAGTGATTTAGATAATTTTTAGAATATTTATTCAAATTTAGATTTTTACACTCTGGATCTAGAGGAGTATTATCATTTTGATATTTATTATTTTTAATATTTACTCTGCCCTGCCAAGTAAAAGCGAGTCCAGTTCTACCTGATCTAGTTGGAAGAACACAATCGAACATATCAACACCTCTTTTGACAGCACCCAAGATATCATTTGGAGTACCAACACCCATTAAATAGTGAGGTTTATCATCGGGCAAATGTTCTTTAATGTCGTCTAAAACTGAGAACATTTCATCTTGAGTTTCTCCTACAGCAAGACCACCTAATGCATAACCATCAAATCCAATTTTCAAAAGTCCCTCTAAGGATTTTTGTCGCAAATCTTTAAATAAACCTCCTTGAACAATGCCAAATAAAGCTTTGTGAGGGTTATTACCAAAAGCTTTCTTAGATCTTTCTGCCCAATACAAAGACAAATTCATAGATTTATCTATAGTTTGGTAGTCATTTGTTTTTTTTGGACACTCATCCATAACCATTACAATATCGGAATTAAGTCCTAATTGAATTCTTATACTTTCCTCTGGACTAAGATAAAATTTTTTTCCATCAATGTGTGAATTAAAAATTGCACCTTTTTCTTTATCTATTTTGTTAAGTTTTGATAATGACATCACTTGAAAGCCACCCGAGTCTGTAAGAATTGGAAGATCGCAATTCATAAACTCATGAAGTCCACCTGCATCTTCAATTCTTTTAACACCTGGTCGTATCATCAAATGATAAGTATTAGATAAAATAATTTGTGATCCTGTTTTTTTTATGTCATCTATTGTACAAGCTTTTACTGTAGCTTGAGTCCCCACAGGCATAAAGGCTGGTGTTTCAATGTTACCTCTATGAGTTTTAATTAAGCCAAGTCTTGCAAATTTATTTTTTTTTAGAACTTTAAATTCAAATTTTTTCAATTGAAATCAAAATTTTACAAAGATTTAAAACTAATAATTTTATCAGGGTCTGTTACTGCACCATTATTATTTTCATCACCTCTTTTGATCTTATCAACAAATTCCATCCCCTCGATAACTTTTCCAAAAACAGTATATTGATTATCAAGAAATGGTGCTGGTTTAAAACATATAAAAAATTGACTATTAGCACTATTAGGATCTGATGATCTAGCCATCGACAATGTACCTCGATCATGAGGAAGATTACTAAATTCTTGTTTAAGATCAGGTAAATCTGATCCACCCATTCCAGCTCTCCTTAAGTCAAAATCATCTGAGTTTGAGTTACCAAATTTAACATCACCTGTTTGTGCCATAAACCCATCAATAACTCTATGAAACACCACATTGTCATACTTACCAGCGTCAGCCAATTCTTTTATTCTTTTGACATGATTGGGTGCTGTATCTGAAAATAATTCTATCTTTACATCACCATCTTTTAATTTTAAAATCATTATATTCTCCTCTGTTAACGATTGATTAATTGTAAATAAAAAAATAATTAATATCTTTATAAAAAGTTTACTCATATTTATCTTTTAAAGCTTTAATAGTACTTTTAGTTGTAAATTTTTTTATATCTCCATTAAGTTTAATGATTTCTTTAACAAACTTTGAGGAAATAATTTGATTTTCTACATCTGACATTAAAAATAAAGTTTCAATATTATTATTCAATTTTCTATTCATACCAGCTAGTTGGAACTCGTATTCAAAATCTGATACTGCTCTCAAACCTCTCAATATAATATTTGATTTGTATTTTTTACAAAGGCTAGTTGTTAATGATTTAAATGAAATCAAAGTTATTTTTTTTTTATTCATTTTTAGATCTTTAAAAAGAGCATTTCTTACAATTTCTAATCTTTCCTCAGCATCAAAAAGATAATCTTTATTTTCACCATCTGATACGGCAACAACAATTTTATCAAATAATTTTAATGCCTTTTTTATTACATCAATATGACCAAAAGTAATTGGATCAAAAGTACCTGGATAGATAGCTGTCTTAGACATTATATTAAATTATCATCAATTTTAATTGCTGAAACAACTTTTTCATCGCCAGATAACTTAATTATTCTTACTCCTTGTGTGTTTCTTCCAGCTGTTCTGATTTCTTTAACAGCTAACCTTATCACTCTACCCTTGTTTGTAGAAATCATTATTTCGTCTCCCTCATATACAGGAAACGATGATGCAATATTCCCATTTCTTGGTGAATTAATTATTCCAATAATTCCTTTACCACCTCTATTTGTTGTTCTGTAGTCATAATGCGAGGTTTTTTTGCCAAAACCATTTTCACTTATAGATAAAATAAATTTTTGTTTCGCCGCTAACTCTGACTTATCATCTTTTGTATTTTTTCCATTTTTTTTTAACTTATTATTATCAATAATTGATAGAGAGACTATTTCATCATTAGATGCTAATTCAATTCCCTTTATACCTTTTGATGATCTTCCCTTGAATATTCTTAACTTTTTAGACTCAAATCTAATACATTTTCCAAATTTTGTACTTAAGATTATATCTTGATCAACTTTACAAATTTTAACTCCAATAATTTTATCATTAGTATCTAGCTTCATTGCTATTTTTCCTGATGTATTAATTGAAGCGAAATCTTCTAAACTATTTTTTCTAACTTTGCCTTGTGAAGTTGCGAAAACTATCTGGTATTTACTTGAATCTTCATCACTTTCAGGAAATGGCATAATTGAACTTATTGATTGATGATTTTTAAGTGGCAAAATATTGAATAGAGATTTGCCTTTTGATGATGCTGAACCTTCAGGTATTTTCCATGCTTTTACTTTATAAACAAGACCTTCAGTAGAAAAAAATAGAACAGAAGTATGAGTATTAACTGATAGAGTTTGAACTACAGAGTCTTCATTTCTAGTTGTGATACCGGTTTTACCTTTACCTCCTCTTTTTTGAATCTTTACAGTTTTAAGTGATCCTCTTTTTATATAGCCTTGTAAGGTAACAGTTATAAGAACAGTTTCTTTTTGTATTGTTTCTTCAATGTCGTAATTAAGTACTGCATCAATAATTTTTGTTCTTCTTGGTGTTGCATATTTTTCTTTTATTTCTTTAAGTTCATTGCTGATTACTTTTAATAATTCTTTTTTTGAGGATATAATTTTTTTTAATGAAGAAATTAACTCAGATAGTTTTTTTATTTCAACTTCTATTTCATTAATACCAAGTGCTGTCAATTTTTGTAATCTTAATTCTAATATAGCTTCAACTTGCACTACTGATAAATTATATAAACCTTTTGAATTTTTGGTCTCTATCAATGAAACCATTTTTTTTGATTTATTAATTTTCCATTTAGTATTTAATAAAGATTTTTTTGCATCATCTGGAGTTTTTGAACCTCTTATAATTTTTATTACTTTATCTAAATTCTCAACGGATACTGATAGACCAATCAAGATATGCGCTCTATCTTCTGCTTTATTGAGATCAAATTTTGTTTTCTTGAGTACAACATTTTCTCTAAATTTTAAAAAATTCTCTAAAAATTCTTTAAGATTACAAGTCTTTGGCTTACCCTCTACAATTGCAAGAGTATTAAACCCAAATGAACTTTCTATTTGAGTGTTCTTGTATAATTGTCTTTTAACAGTCTCAGGTTCAACACCTGTTCTTAAATCTATAGAGACTCTTATACCTTCTCTGTTGGACTCATCTCGTATATCTCTAATACCCTCTATTTTCTTTTCTCTAACTAATTGTGCTATTCTCTCATTCAACACAGATTTATTAACTTGATAAGGAATAGAATTTATAACTAATCTATCTCTACCATTTTTAAGAGTTTCGTTTGATATTTCACCTCTAATTTTAAAAGAGCCCCTACCTTTGTTATAACCCTGCTTAATAATATCTTTACCAATAATTACACCACCTGTAGGAAAATCAGGTCCAGGTATGTGCTTCATTAAATCTTTAATCTTAATATCTTTGTTATCAATTAAAGCTAATGTACCATTAATAATCTCTCCCAAATTATGTGGTGGAATACTTGTCGCCATACCAACGGCAATACCCCCTGCTCCATTTACTAATAAATTTGGAAATTGTGCAGGTAATACAGATGGTTCTTTTTCTGTTTCATCATAATTACTTTTAAAATCAATTGTATTTTTTTCAATATCATCGATTAAAAATTGTGATACTTTTGATAATCTAGTTTCTGTGTATCTCATAGCGGCTGCTGGATCACCATCTATAGATCCAAAATTTCCTTGACCATCCACGAGAGGTAAGCTCATTGAAAAATCTTGGACCATACGAACTAGAGCATCATAAACAGATTGATCACCATGTGGATGATATTTACCAATTACATCTCCAACTATTCTTGCAGATTTTCTAAATTGTTTCGACCAATCATAACCACCCTTATACATTGCATATAATATTCTTCTATGTACAGGTTTTAAGCCATCTCTAACATCTGGTAGAGCTCTACTAACAATGACACTCATTGCATACGATAGATAAGATGAACTCATCTCATCATGCATTGAAATTAGTTTTATGTTTTTATCTTTAGAAACTTCGTTTTTTTCCATAATGATTAGAATGGAATATCGTCGTCCATATCATTTTGTACTTGAGATAAATCCTCAGTATTATTTGATGCTTGCGAATTGTCATTAGCTATACCACCACCTGAATTTCCACCTCCAAGCATAGTTAAAGATGAATTATAACCTTGTATAACTACTTCAGTTGAATATTTGTCTTGTCCTGATTGTTCATCCTTCCATTTTCTTGTTGAAATTTGACCCTCAACATAAACTTGAGCACCTTTTTTGAGATATTGTTGAACAACATTTACCAAACCCTCATTAAATACAACTATACGGTGCCATTCAGTTTTTTCTTTTTTTTCACCTGTATTTTTATCTTTCCATGATTGGCTTGTTGCAAGACTTAATCTTGCAACGCTTTTTCCATTAACCATTTGCTTAATTTCAGGATCTGCGCCTAAACGACCAATTAAAAGTACTTTATTTAAACTTCCAGCCATAATATTTTATATTTATTTTATTAGTTAATTAATTTATATCACAATTTTACTCTGAATATTAATTTTATTAGGTCAAAGCAACAAAAATTATGATTAAAAAGATAGTTATAAAGGGTGCAAAAGAACATAATTTAAAAAATATATCTTTAGAAATTCCAAAAGATAAATTTATTGTAATTACCGGACTATCTGGATCAGGAAAATCTTCATTAGCTTTTGATACAATTTATGCAGAAGGGCAAAGAAGATATGTCGAAAGTTTATCCGCGTATGCGAGACAATTTTTAGATAAAATGAAAAAGCCAAATGTAGATCTTATAGAGGGATTAAGTCCCGCGATATCAATAGAGCAAAAAAATACATCCAAAAATCCTAGATCTACGGTTGCAACAGTCACTGAAATTTATGATTATATGAGGGTGTTATATGCTAGAGCTGGTATTCCATATTCGCCTTTCACTGGAAAACCAATTGAGTCACAAACTGTTAGTCAAATAGTAGATAAGATTAAAAAATTACCAAAAAAATCAACTATTTATCTTTATGCACCTGTAGTCAGAGGAAGAAAAGGTGAATATAGAAAAGAGATTTTAAATTATAAAAAAAGAGGTTTTAGAAAAATCAAAATTGATGATGTTTTATATGATATTGAAAAAGTTCCAGAGTTAAATAAGAAAATTAAACATGATATTTCAATACTTGTTGATAGAATAGTCCTAAACTCATCTTTAGGAAATCGACTTGCAGAAGGTATAGAGACTTCAATACAGTTAGCTAATGGGCTCTTATTTGTTGAATATGAAGATGAAACCTTACCTAAAAAATTCAGAAAAATAGAAAAGTTAATTTTTTCAACAAAATTTGCGTGTCCTGAAAGTGGATTTACTATCGAGGAAATTGAACCAAGATTATTTTCTTTCAATAGTCCATTTGGTGCATGTGAGGAATGTGAAGGTATCGGAATAAAACTTAATGTTGATCCAAATTTAGTTATACCAAATGAGAAAAAAAGTATAGTTGATGGTGCGATTGAACCATGGGCAAAAACAACAACATTATATTATGCTCAAACATTAAGTTCTTTAGCTAAACATTATGGATTTTCTCTAGAAGAAAAATGGTCAAAATTACCAAAAAAAATTAAAGATATTATCCTTTATGGATCTGATGATGAGGAAATAAAATTTACATATGATGATGGTTACGAGAAATATTCACATAAAAAAACTTTTGAAGGTGTAATAAACAACCTAGAAAGAAGATACCTAGAAACTGATAGCGATTGGAAAAGAGAGGAAATTGCTCAATATCAATCTGATACTAAATGTGAAAGATGCAATGGTCATAGATTAAAAGATGAAGCATTATGTGTAAAAATTGATGGTCTTCATATTAGTGAGGTTACAGAAAAATCAATTTCGGATGCTGCAATATGGTTTGATAATTTAAAAAATAATTTAGACAAAAGACAAGTTAAAATCGCAGAACATATTTTAAAAGAAATTAACGAAAGATTAAATTTTTTACTAAATGTTGGTCTTGATTATTTAACTCTCTCAAGAGAGTCTGGAACTTTATCTGGTGGTGAAGCACAAAGAATAAGATTAGCATCACAAATCGGTTCTGGTTTAACAGGTGTTTTATATGTTTTAGATGAACCATCAATAGGTCTTCATCAAAAAGATAATGTTAAGCTTATAAATGCCCTAAAAAGATTAAGGGATTTAGGCAATACAGTTATAGTAGTTGAACATGATACTGAAACAATGGAGAATGCAGATCATATAATTGATCTTGGACCAGAGGCTGGTAACAAAGGTGGTGAAGTTGTTGCGGCAGGTTCAATAAAAGAAATAAGTCAAAATCAAAATAGCATAACTGGAAAATATCTATCAAACAAATTCAAAATAAATGTACCATCAAAAAGAAGATTGGCTAAGAATGGAAGGTTTTTGGAAATTACAGGTGCAACCGGAAATAATCTAAATAATGTAAACTTAAAAATTCCACTAGGAAGCTTAACTTGTGTAACAGGAGTATCAGGTAGCGGAAAATCTACTCTTGTATTACAGACTCTGTACAACGCTTTAAATCTTACTCTAAATAATAACAAATCAAGAAAAATTCCGAAACCCTTTAAAGGTTTTAAGGGAACAGAACTAGTTGATAAGATAATCGATATTGACCAATCACCTATCGGAAGAACTCCTAGATCTAATCCAGCAACCTATACAGGTGCTTTTGGTCCTATAAGAGATTGGTTTACTGGATTACCTGAGTCAAAGTCTAGAGGTTATAAACCTGGGAGATTTTCATTTAATGTTAAAGGTGGTAGGTGTGAGGCATGTGAGGGAGACGGGGTCATTACTTATGAAATGCACTTTTTGCCAGACGTTTATATTCAATGTGATGAATGTAAAGGCACTAGATACAACAGGGAAACTCTAGAAATTAAGTTTAAAGATAAAAGTATTGCTGATGTTTTGAATATGACTGTGGATGAAGGATGTGAATACTTTGAAAATATATCTAATATCAAAACAAAATTACTAACCTTAAAAAAGGTTGGTTTGGGGTATATAAAAATTGGCCAGCAAGCTACAACTCTATCAGGTGGTGAAGCTCAAAGAATTAAGTTAGCTAAAGAGTTATCAAAAAGATCTACAGGAAGAACAATGTACATACTAGATGAACCAACTACTGGTTTACATCAACATGATATAAAAAAATTACTTGAAATTCTCCATACATTTGTAGCTCTGGGAAATACAGTTGTTGTAATTGAACACAATTTAGATGTAATAAAAACAGCTGATTATATTGTTGATATGGGCCCAGAAGGTGGTGTCAAAGGTGGAAAAATTATCGCAGAAGGAAAGCCGGAAGAAATTTGTAAAATTAGTGAAAGTTATACTGGAAAATTTTTGAAACCACTTTTAAACTAAGAAAAAATCATTGTTAAACTTAATCAAAATCAGTATATTTAGATATGGATAAATTATTAGCTTCTCTGCCAAGAACAATACACGCTTCGCTTGCCTTAGCTGTGATTGTTTTTTTTGGATTATTCTATCAAAATGACGGATTTAGTTTTGATAGACTTTTCTGGTCATGGTTAACGAGATTTTTTCACGTCGTAGTAGCTATAATGTGGATAGGTCTTTTGTGGTACTTCAATTTTGTACAGATTCCGAACATGGGTAAAATTCCAGATGAACAAAAACCAGCAATAGGAAAAGTTATTGCTCCAGCTGCTCTTTTTTATTTTAGATGGGCAGCAGCACTTACAATTTTATCAGGTTTTATACTAGCATGGTTAAATGGATATCTTCACGATGCTATGACTTTTAGTATAGGATCAGGGGTGCCCAAACATACTGCTATTGGTATTGGGATGTGGCTGGGCGTTATTATGGCTTTTAACGTATGGTTTGTAATTTGGCCTAATCAGAAAAAAGCTTTAGGTATAGTAGAATGTGAACCTGAGGTAAAAGCAAAATCAGCTAAAACAGCAATGTTGTTTTCAAGAACAAACACTTTATTGTCTCTACCAATGCTACTTTCAATGGTGGCTGCTCAAAATTTATATTAATTTTTATCTTCTCTAAGAACTGTTTTTTGAGACACATTAAGTCTTACTAGGACTGTATTTGCAATATAAATCGATGAATAGGTACCAAAAATTACTCCGAATATCATAGCTAAAGAGAAACCTTTTAAAACTTCACCACCAAAAAAGAATATTGAGAGCAATGCTAATAAAGTTGTTACAGAAGTAATCAAAGTTCGAGATAAAGTTTCATTTATAGAGATATTTGTTAATTCAAAAATTTTTATATCTGAATATTTTCTTAAATTCTCTCTAACTCTGTCAAAAATAACAACTGTATCGTTCATTGAATAACCAACTATTGTTAGCACTGCTGCAATTATTGAAAGATTAATCTCCAAACCTAGTAAAGAAAAAAGACCGAGTGTAACAATGACGTCATGAAATAAAGCTACTATAGCACCTAAGCTAAATTGCCATTCAAATCTTATCCAAATATAGACAAGCATCAAAAACAAAGCCACAGATATTGCAATAACACCTGATCTTAATAATTCAGCACTAACTTTAGGGCCAACATTTTCTACTCGTCTGAAATTGAAATTATTCCCGAATGATTTATCTAAATTCTTTTTAATTTCTTCAATTATGTTTTTATTTTCATTATTTTCAAACTTAATTAAAAAATCAGTCTCATTGCCAAAGTTTTTAACAGATACATCACCCAAATTCATTTGATTTAAATTATCTCTTAATGAAGAAACATTTATTTTAGTATCTATAGATCTTAATTCAATGAGAGTTCCGCCTTTAAAATCTATTCCAAAATTTAAACCTTTAAATGTGAGCAACAATAAAGATACAATTACTAAGGATACTGAAAGGATATTAAATTTATTATAATATTTATTAAAGGCAATCATCTAAATCAATCCCTCTTTTTCTTTATTTTTTGATACATACAAAACTGTCAATAACCTTGCTATAAAATACACAGTAAATAGTGTTGTAAATATTCCAATTCCAAGTGTTAATGAAAAACCCTTAATTGGACCTGATCCCATAAAAAATAAAATGATCGCTGCTAATAAAGTGGTGATATTCGCATCTAGTATAGCAGTTCTAGATTTTGTGTAACCGCTGTCAAATGCTATTAAATTATTTTTTTCACCCTTTAACTCCTCTTTAATTCTCTCAAAAATTAAAACATTTGCGTCAACAGCCATACCCACGGTAAGAATTATTCCTGCTATACCAGGTAGAGTTAATGTTGCTTCAAAAATAGTTAGTATTCCAACTAATATAAAAAGATTTAATATTAAAGCGATATTAGTGATAATTCCAAAAATTTTATATTTGAAGAAAATATAAAGTATGACCAGTATAAAACCAATTAATAAAGCAATCATACCTGCGTTTATAGAGTCCTGTCCTAAATCTGGACCAACAGTTCTTTCTTCAATAATATTTAGTGGAGCAGGCAACGCACCTGATCTTAAAAGTAAAGCAAGATCTGTTGCTGATTGAAATGTAAATCCCCCACTAATTTGACCAGACCCAGTTGCAATAGTATCTCTGATAACTGGAGCACTTATAACTTTTCCATCTAAGACAATAGCCAATCTTTTACCAACGCCATTTGATGTTGCTTTACCGAATCTTTTTGCTCCTACCCTATCCAGAGAAAAAGTCACAACAGTCTCATTATTTTCTGTATCCATTCTTGGTTGAGCATCTAGAAGATTTTCACCACTTAGTATAATTCTTTTACTAACCATTGCTTCCTCGGTACCATCTTCGAATTCTAATTTTTCTGCTCCAAATGAACCTTCGGTATTATTCGTAACAAATCTAAATGTTAAATTTGCAGTTTTTCCGAGTAAAGATTTTATTCTCATCGGATCATCTAAACCTGGTAACTCAACTAATATTCTGTCATTACCTCTTTTTAAAATATTGGGTTCATTTGTACCGATTTCATCTATTCTTCTTCTAACAATTTCTAGCGCTTGATCTTGAGATGATGTTTTAAGATTAACAATTCCTTGCTTAGAGAAAGAAACCTTAAAAAAATTTTCGTCTTCAACTATATCCAATTGATGTGATTTAAATCTTTGATAATAAGGATTTAATTCACTTTCTTCTGAAGCAAATTCTTCCAATATAGCCTGTTTTGAATTTTCATCCGAAGTAAATACTAGGGTCTGATTTAAAAGTTTAAAATTTGTAATTCTTATATTTTTTTCTTTAAAATAATTTCTTATCGTAACTGTTAAATTTTGAAGTTTTTGTTCAATTACTGGATCATTATCAATTTCCAGTAAAAGATAAGAACCACCTTGTAGATCTAAACCTAAATTAATTTTTTTATTTAATATTTTATTATCAAAATTAAAAAGGTTCGATATGGCAAATAAAATAAAAAGTAAGGAAATTAAAGTAATAAAAATAATTCTTAGTTTTGAAAAATATAACACTTTAAATTCAAAAAAATTATTTTTTTACTTCTTGAGAGTTCATTAGACTTTGAACACCAGTACCTCTAATCACCTCAACCGTTACGTTGTCGGCAATCTCTACTTCAATTTTATCATTATCTACAACTCTTGAAATCGTTCCTGTAATGCCGCCAGAAGTTACAATTTTGTCACCTTTTTTTAAACTCTCAACCATGGCTTTATGTTCTTTAACTTTTTTTTGCTGAGGTCTTATTAAGAAAAAATAAAAAATAACAAAAATTAAAATTAACGGTATAAACTGTCCTATTCCTGCGCTATCCATAAAACTCCTTAATTAAAATTGATTATTTATACTATCTAAAAGGTTAAAACAACTTTATTTGACGGAAATTTTTTCCAAATTGTCCATATACGGTCTTAAAACTTTTGGAATTATTATGGAACCATCTTTTTGTTGGTAATTTTCTAAAACTGCTATTAAAGTTCTACCTACAGCTAGACCACTCCCATTTAAAGTACCAACGTAAAGAGTCTCTTTTTTCTGATTCTTATATCTTGCTTTCATTCTCACAGCTTGAAAAATTGAACAAGATGAGCAAGAGGAAATTTCTCTATACTTTTTCTCTGAAGGTAGCCAAACTTCAATGTCATAAGTTTTTTCAGCACTAAATCCCAAGTCACCGCTACATAGGATCATTTTTCTGTATGGTAATTCTAATAAATCTAAAATTGATGTTGCACATTTCGTCATTCTCTCTAGCTCTTCATGGCATTTTTCCTGTTCGACGATACTTACCATTTCAACTTTGTAAAACTGATGCTGTCTAATCATACCTTTTGTATCTTTGCCATAACTACCCGCCTCTTTTCTAAAGCATGGTGTAGAAGCAACAAATCTCATTGGTAGGTCTTTTTGATTAATAATTTTATCTTTAACAATATTTGTTAAAATCACTTCTGCAGTAGGAATCAAAAACTTTCTTTCCCCATTATCATCCAGTTTGATTTCAAATTGATCATTTTCAAATTTAGGAAGTTGACCTGTACCAAACATTGTACTTTCAGAAGCGAATAAAGGTGGTGAAATTTCTTCATAACCATTTTTTAATATATGCGTATCTAACATAAAATTTGAAATAGCTCTTTCTAGTAATGCCAGTTTATTTTTTACGAATACAAACCTTGAGCCTGTAGTTTTTGTGGCAAGGTCAAAATCAAGCATTCCAAGTTTTTCACCTAATTCATAATGTGATAAGGGTTTAAAATCAAAATTTGGTATTTGGCCTGATTTCATTATTTCTTCGTTATCATTTTCATCTTTTCCACTCGGAACATCTTTATGAGGAATATTTGGGATAAATGATAAAATTTTATCTAGTTGGTCTTTTATTATTTTTTGCTGTTTTGATATTTCCTCTATTTCATTTGAAATTTCTTTTGATTTTTTAAATAATTTTTCATCTTTAGATTTTGAAATTTCTTTCTTTTCATTTTCTAAAGACTCTTTTTTTTGAATAAAATTTCTATTTTTGATATCTAAATCTTTAAGTTCATTAAAATCTATCTTAAGAAATCTACCTTTCAGAGCGTTTTTAAAATCATCAAAATTTTTTCTTATTTCCTTTAAGTTATGCATTAGAATCTTTAAATTTCTTATCCTCTATAAACTTTACAGAAAAAATTGATAATTCATATAAAATTAATAATGGAATCGCTAAACCAATTTGGGTTATAGGATCAGGTGGTGTTAATAACGCGGCTGCTGCAAAAATTATAACTACAACGTATTTTCTTCTTTTCTTTAAAAATTCAGAATCAACAACACCAATTCTTGCTAGTAAACTTAAGACAACAGGTAATTGAAAACTTATACCAAAAGCAAAAATAAGTTTCATCACTAGTGATAAATATTCATTTACTTTAGCCTCAAGTTGAATTGGTAAATTTGTAGATAAACCTGTGCTTTCAAATGATAAAAAAAATTTTATCGCTAAAGGCATTATCAAATAATAAACTAACATCCCTCCAAGAAAAAAAAGTACTGGAGTTAATATTAGATAAGGTAATATTGCATGCTTTTCATGTTTATATAAACCAGGTGCTATAAATTTCCAAATTTGCATTAGTATAAACGGGCAAGTGACAAAAAATGCTGTAAAGAAAGAAATTTTTAGATATGTTAAAAAAGTTTCCTGGAGAGCAGTAAATATTAATCGTCTATCAGTTCCATCATCTTTAACGGCTTGGGCGAAAGGGTCTACTAAAAAACCATATAAATGTTCTGCAAAAAAATAACATCCAACAAAAAAAACAATTAGAAAAATAAAACTATGTATAAGTCTTTTTCTTAGTTCAGCTAAATGGCTTACAAAACCACCTTCTTTATCATTCTGACTCATGTTTTTTTTCTTCTTTTTTTTCTATTTTATCATTTTCAATATCAATATTTGAAACTTCATTTTGGACATTATTGATATAATTCTTAATTGTACCAATCCATGAGCCAACTTTTTTTAACATTATTGGGAAATCTTTTGGTCCAAGAACAACAATGGCTATTGCTACAATAATTAAAATCTCAAACCAACCAATAGTAGGCATGTGATTTAATCTTTTTTGTTATTATCTTGATTATCTTCGGAAATATTTTTAGGTTCGTTGTCATCAGTAACATCTGATGCCATACCTTTTTTGAAGCTCTTAATTCCTTTAGCAACATCTCCCATCAGACTTGAGATCTTACCTCTTCCAAAAAGTAACACTACAAGTATAACAACAATTGCTATCTGCCAAATTCCTATGCTCATAGAAAACTTATATATCTTTTACTCTCAATTTTAAAGTGACTTTTTTTAACCTAAGTTATGAATTCTTATTTTTCTCCTCAGAGTCTAAAGTGCTGCTTAGCATTTCATCAATATTCGAATAAATATCCTCTTTTTTACCATCTTGTTTCTCTTTATAAAATTTACCAGTTCCAAAAATTGCATTATCAATATTTGTACTATCGATAAGACCAGCGGCACCCAATTCATCAACGGTGGGTAAATCGGATAACTTTTGAAGATTAAAATGACTTAAAAAATCATCAGTTGTAACATATTGAATTGGTTTTCCAGGGACATCTTTTCTACCACCTGGTTTTACCCAGTTTAACTCCATCAAAATTTCAAGAGTATTTGTACCAAATGCAACACCTCTAATTTCTTCAATTTCAGCACGTGTCACTGGTTGATGATAAACAATTATTGCAAGTGTTTCAATTGCAGCTCTTGATAATTTTTTTTCAACAGTTTTTTCCTGTTTCATAATTTCAGAAAGATTCGGCGATGTTCTAAATGACCATTTTTTTGAGATACACACTAAATTAATACCTCGATTGGAATATTCGTTTTGTAATTTTAATAAAATTTTTTCGACATTAGTTTTTTTTGAAATCTTATTTTCTATAGTTTCAATATCAAGTGGCTCAGCAGCTGCAAAAACTATTGCTTCAATTTCTTTTTCAATTGAGGATAATTTATTAGGAAAATCAATAACATTATCTTTTTTTGTAATTTTTTTATTCATTATTTTTCCTTAATAAAAATATCATCAAATAAATTTTCTTGTTTAATCTTTAAATTACCTTCTTTAACAAGTTCAAGTGATCCTGCAAATATACCTGCTGTACCAGTTTTTTTGTACTTTGTAACACTCTTAAAATTTTTAGGAATCAAGTCCTCTAATTTTTTCCAGTCAGTTAGTTTTCCAAAAAAATCTCTAATTGTCTTAATTCCCTCTTCAGTCGTAAAAACAGGAAGTTTAGGTATATTTATTTTTTGAAAATCTTTGGTCATAATAATTGTTGAATATGTTTTTAGTAATTCAAATAAATTTACTTTAATTTCACTATTATAGATTGGTCTAATGCCTGCCCTAACGCCTCTTGTTCTAATTTCACGCCCTAATCTTTTACGTTTTAACATTTGTTCTGATAATAATCTTATTAGTTCTAATTTTTTGAGTTGGAGTTTTAATTTTTCTGCTACTTCTTGAACTTTAAACTCTTCCTCAGGTGTTCCTGGTAAAAGAAGTTTAGATTTCAAATAAGCAAGCCATGTGGCCATAAGTAAATACTCAGAGGCGGACTCTAGATTTAGATTTTTTTGATTTGTTATAAAATCATGAAATTGATCTGCAAGTTTTGTAATAGAAATATTTTCTAAATTCACCTTTTGAGATTTTGCAAGGTCTAACAATATATCTAATGGGCCGTTATAATTTTCAATATCAACACTAAAAAGTGAGGAATCATTTTCTGTCATAAATAAATACTAGCTTATTATTTTATAAAATTGTGATGTTTTTTTTATTACAAATTTGCTTAGGAAAGGTGAATTTTGAGCAACAATTTCCATCTCATTTTCTTTGGCATTACAATGTAAAACAAGATTACAACCAGCATTAAACGCATTGATTGTATTTTCTTTAATTTTGCCTTTTAAACTTTTCATTGATATATCGTCAGAAATCAAAATATTCTTAAAACCTATTTTATTTCTTATTAATTTTATCATTTTTTTAGAATGCGTTACCGTATTTTTTAAATCGATCTTTTTGAATATGATGTGGGCTGTCATTGCAAAAAAAGAATTTTTCCTTTTGAAAGGAAAAAAATCATTTTTTAATAAGTAATCTAAATTTTTACTAATTACGGGTGTAAAATGATGACTATCAACTTTTGCCAAACCATGTCCTGGTATATGTTTAATAACAGTTCCTACGCCATTATTATGGTGATAGTTGATACAATAATCGCCAATTTTAGAAACTATTTTGGGATTACTTGAGAAAGATCGGTCTCCAATAATTGATGATGAACCTTTCTTTCTAAGATCTAAAACAGGACAAGTATTAATATTAACTCCTATCAATTTTAATAAATATGAAGTTTTATCAATAAATAGTTTATAGAAAAAATTAAATTCCTTAGATTTTTTTATAAACTTTTTACCAAAAAATTCAGATGTTAAATTTTCAAAAGATATAATATTTTTAAGTCGATTTACTCTACCACCTTCTTGATCAATTAAGATTGGATATTTATTATCATTAAAGATCTTGCGTATAGACGTAGTTAATTGTTTTGCCTGTTCAATATCTTTTATGTTTCTAGTAAATAAAATTACTCCCCATGGCTTATATTTTCTAAGAAAATTCTTTTCTCTGAGGTTAAGTTTTGTTGATTTAATACCGATAATAAAAGATCTTCGATTATTCATTAATCAAGAAGTTTCCAAAAATTAAATTTTTTCTTTTTATCTTTATTAGATTTTTCTACATATTGAATGATGTCTTTAGTATCATTTTCTAAAACTGGCAATTTTTCAGAATAAATATCAATTTTTTTGTCAATATTACTCAAAGATCTAAAAGAATTTTTTTTATTATCATCTGAAAAATAATACTTACCAGTAAAAAATATAAAAAAACCGATGAATAATAAAAATATTAAATATTTAATCTCTTTTAGCATCACATTTTATCTGGCGTAGACACTCCAACTATATTCATCCCAGATTTTACTACATTGGAAATAGCTTTTAGGAAAATTAATTTATCATCAGTTATTTTTTTTTGATCATTGATAAATCTTTTGTCTGGATTTTCCTTACCTAAATTCCAATATGAATGAAATAAAGAGGCTAATTCATATAAGTAGGTCGGTATTCTATGCGGCTCAAGCTTATTACAAGATATATCAATACACTTGGGCCATTCAGATAATTTTTTTATGATTTTTATTTCATCTTTGGAATATTCAAAATCGTACTTAGTAATATCTAGATCTGATTTTAAATCTTTATCAAGATGTCTATATACTGAACATATTCTTGCATAACAGTATTGAACGTAATAAAGGGGGTTATCTTTTGATTTTTCTATAACGTTATCAAAATCAAAATCTAGTTCAACATCACTACTTCGATTTAGCATTATGAATCTTGTTGCATCTTTTCCTACCTCATTAATTAAATCTTCTATAGTTATGTAGTCCCCTTTTCTTTTAGACATTTTAAAGGGTTTCTTATCTTTAATAAGTTTAACAAGTTGGCTAACTTTACAAATTAATCTATCTTTAGAGTTTGATAAGGCTTCGACAGATGATGAAATTCTTTTTATATAACCAGCATGATCTGCACCTAAAATATTAATTAGCCTATCAAATTTTCTGTCTAATTTATTTTTGTGGTATGCAACATCACTTGCAAAATAAGTCCAAGCACCATCAGATTTTTGTAATGCTCTATCTTTGTCATCTCCAAAATCAGTTGATCGAAAAAGCAACTGCTCGCGTTCAACCCAATTACTGTCATCTTCACCAGCGGGTGCCTTTATTTTTCCTTTATAAACAAATTTATTTTTATGAAGAAATTCAACAACTTTTTCCACTTCTTTATTTTCAACTAATTTTTTTTCACTGATAAAGTTATCATGATTAATACCAAGACTTTTAAGATTACTTTTGATTAATTTTAATGCCTCATTAATAGCTAAAGAAGTCAATTCTTGAGATACTTTGTCAAAATTTTTAAAATCAATATTTTTATTTGAGTTTAAAATGTTTTGAGCAAAACCAATTAAATAGTCTCCTGGATATAAATTTTCATTATCAACTGGAAAAGGTTCATTAAAAGAAATCTCTCTTATTCTATAATAAACTGACTTTGTAAAATTTATAATCTGATTACCGTAGTCGTTTATATAATACTCTTTTGTAACTTTATTATTATTAAATAATAAAAGATTAGCCATCACATCGCCTAATATTGCTCCTCTACAATGACCAACATGTAAAGGACCTGTTGGATTGGCAGATACAAATTCTATTAGGTAATTTCTTTTAATATTTTTATTTGTTCCAAAAGAATTAGAATTTTTAATTACTTCTTTAATAAAGTTTGTCCAAAAAATGGGTTTAAATTTAATATTGATAAAACCAGGTTTAACTACTGATATATCCTCAATAAACTTATCCTCTTTTTTGATTTTTTCTGCCAAAATTGAAGCCAGATCTAATGGAGATTTATTATTAATCTTAGAAAGGACCATTGCAACATTAGTAGAAATATCACTATCAAATTTTGAAGGTGGAATTTCTGCAGTTATCCCGTTAAGTGAATCTGGTAGAATTAAATCTCCATTTGAAGAAAGTGTTGAAAGGATTTCTTTTATTTTATCTAAATACTGTTCAAAAATATTCATTTAAAGTTTTTGTGAAGGTTGATTGCATATCTGTCTGTCATTCCTGATATAAAATCTGAAATTGCTCTATATTTATCCTTTGAGAGATGACTTTTTGAAATAAATTTTTTAGGGTTTTTTTGTATTTTATTAAACAGTTTTTTAATTATTAATTTGCCATTATCGTTTTTTTTCAGAACTGCATGATTATTATACATCTTTGTTTTTAAAAAAAATCTTATTTCATTCACAGAATCTTTGACTTTTTCAGAAAAATCTACCATGGCAAAATTTGCTTTAGTAATATCTTTATAATTTTTTATTTTGTTAATCTTCAAATTAGTTTTGGTATTTTGAATTAAATCTTTTATCATTTGATCAATAGAATCTCTTATAATCTGATATGTTGCAATTTTATAGTTTTGTTTATTTATCTTTTTTTTATATTTTTTATAAATATCTTTAAAAAAGTTAATTTCAATTAACTCCTCTAGTTTAAATAAATTTGCATTTATACCATCTTGAATATCATGATTGTTATAAGCTATATCATCTGAAATAGCTGAAACTTGAGCCTCTAATGATGGATAAGTCTCAAAATTAATCTTATGATTGAATTTTTTTACACCAATAAGACTATCAACTAAATCTAATTCATAAACAGGACCATTATGCTTAAGCAATCCCTCTAAGGTTTCAATTGAAAGATTTAATCCACTATACTTAAGATATTTATTCTCCAAAAACATAACCACACGAAGAGTTTGTAAATTATGATCAAAGCCACCATAATCTTCCATACATTCATTAAGAGAGTCCTCACCAGCATGACCAAAAGGTGGATGGCCCAAATCATGAGCCAAACTTAAGGTTTCAGCTAAATCTTCATTCAATTCAAGATATCTTGCAATAGATCTTGCAATTTGAGCAACTTCCATAGAATGAGTTAATCTTGTTCTGTAATGATCACCTTCTGTGTTAACAAAAACTTGTGTCTTGTGTTTGAGCCTTCGAAATGAGGCGCTGTGAACTATTCGATCTCTATCTCTTTGAAATGGCGATCTATATTTTGATACAGATTCTGTGAATATTCTTCCTTTGCTTTTAGTAAGAGCAATCTTTGAGTATTTTTTCATCCTTTAAAATTAAAATTTAAGTATTATATTAGTAATACCAGTGATCAATAATGATTAAAGAAATTAAATTTACTGATAAGGCTCTAAAACAGATCAATGTTTTGCTGTCTAAAAAAGACAAAGGGTCGTTTTTTAGAATCGCTATCAAAGGTGGTGGTTGCTCAGGCTTTCAATATGAATTTACTTTTGATAAAGAAAAAGCAGCAGATGATTTAAATTATGAAAATATATTGATAGATAAAACGTCTGCAGATTTATTAAAAGGATCAGAAATAGACTATGTTTCTGAATTAATTGGTGAACAATTCAAAATAACTAATCCGCAAACCAAATCTTCTTGTGGTTGTGGTGTTTCGTTTTCTCTTTAATGATTATTTCCTCGTGGAATGTAAATTCTGTTCGAGCACGTATTGAAAATATCAAAAGTTATCTTCTCAAGTACAAACCTGATGTTGTGATGATGCAAGAAATTAAAACCGAGGATGTAAACTTTCCCTATGACGATTTTTCCTCAATGGACTATGAAAGTCATGTATTTGGTCAAAAAAGTTACAATGGTGTTGCTATCATTTCAAAAGGAAAATTAAAAAATATCAAAACAGACTTAATCAAAGATAAGTTAAAACAATCAAGAATAATCTCAGCTGAACTTGAACACAAAAAGAAAAATATTCAATTAATCAATATTTATACGCCAAATGGTAATCCTGTTGATACTGAAAAATACGATTACAAAAAAAAATGGCTCGATGATTTAATTAAACAATTAAAAGCTTTAACAAAAAAAAATCAAAATATAATTCTTGGTGGTGATTTTAACATTATTCCTGCAGCCGAGGATGTCTATAATCCAAAAAGCTTTGAAGATGATGCCCTATTTAGATTAGAAATAAGAAAAAAATTAAGAGAAATGATTAATCTAGGATTTAATGATGTTTATAGACATTTTAATGAAACTAAAGAAGGATATACTTTTTGGGATTACATGAGAGGTGCATGGCAAAAAAACAATGGAATGAGAATTGATCACTTTTTAGTTTCAAATTCTTTAATAGACCAAGTTAAAAGTATTAATATTAATAAAGATCCAAGGGGCCGTGAAAAACCTTCAGACCATACCCCAATAGAAATTACTTTAGCTTAAAGATTTTATTTTATTAACCAGCTCTTCATTAATATGACGAGGGCCCTTATCTAATCTATTTTTATGTCTTCTCTCTCCTGGAAGTCTAACTCCTTCAAAGGATTTCATTTTGTTAAAAAATTCATCAGCATGTTTCTGCCAATTGGTTCCTGAAGTTTTATCAGGTGAGATCGCGAGAATAAATTCTCCACCGCTAGGAGGTCCACCGTCATTATTATCTTTTGCAGCTGTCTCAAAACTAAAATTATCACCAACTAATGCACCAGCCATTAATTCTACCATCATTGCTATAGCAGAACCTTTATATCCCCCAAAAGGAAGTAATACACCTCCATCCGCTATTGCTCCTGGGTCAGTTGTTTCTTTACCATCCTTAGTTAAACCAGTTCCAAGTGGAACTTTATGCCCTTCTCTTTTAGCAACTTGAACTTCACCCATTGCCATTGATGCAGTTGCCATATCGTAAACTACAGGAGTTTTTCCTGGTCGTGGCCATGCAAAAGAAATTGGATTTGTCCCAAACAAGGGTTTGATAGCTCCAGCGGGTGCTACAGCAGGCTTGTAGGATGTGCAAGCAAAGGCAACTAAACCTTCATTTGCTAATTTTTCTGTCTCCGGCCACATCGCAGCCATATGATGAGAATTATTTATTGCAAGTACGGCCACTCCATTTTCCTTGGCAGCTTTTGCTAATTCAGGTAATCCTTTATTTAAAACTACAGGGGCTAAACAATTATTCCCTCGAACTTTTATTACTGATGCTGAAATTTTTTTTACCTCAGGTTTTCCTTTACCATTAATTTTTCCGCTTTTTAAACCACTCACATATGCTGGTAATCTAAAAAGACCATGAGATAAAGATCCATCCCTTTCAGCATTTCTAATTAAATCTGACAGAATTGAAGCTGTTTCTTCATCACACCCATTAGCTAGTAAGGTCTTTCTAGCTAAATCAAATATTTCATCTAATGTAAGGGGAACTGTACTCATCCCATTATTAGATATTATTTATAACTAAAGATCAATTTTTATTCTAAATCATTAACGTCATTTTCACTTATTTCATCTATAGGTTTATGGATTTTCCAGTTTTGGGTAGATCCATCTATTGATCTAGCAGTTACTACTGTTTCTGTCGGAGGACAATCAGGTTCATGACAATTTAATTCAGCAATGCTTAAAATTGTACTTTCTGGTATTTCATATTTTTTTATAAAATAATTTTTTAAATCCTGAATTGTTTCTAAATTTGGTTTTTTTTTATTAAACATTTTTTATTGATCCCAAATTGAAGTCCATAAAATATTTCCATTCATGTCACCAATAAATATACTTGATTTATCATGAGTCATTGCGATTGCACTAACTTCAGAACCTGTGAAACTTCTAATTATTATAGTGTTATTTTCATTTTCAATTTGAGATAAAAAAACAGAACCATCACTCAAACCAGCAAAAATTGCTTTTTCATCAGGAAATGGTTCGATAAATGTAACTTGTTTATTTCCTATATAAGGAAGACAAATAGGTTTACGTCCCATTGGTCCTTCACCGTCAAAGGGCCAACATATTGCATCTATCGCTCCTGATGTTGCCAAGTAACTTGTATCACTAATGAATGCAAAACTTTTAACTTTTGAGCCATATCCTGACATAGCAAAATCAAGCTTATCTTTTAAACGCCAGCATCGAAGTACATTTTCTTGCATAGACGTTACCAAGTATTTACCATCTGGGCTAAAACTCACTTTGTTGTGAGAACCTTTCCAATCTAATTTTGTTGATTTCCATTTATTACTGTAATCTTTTTTCCAAATTGTAACACCTCCGTATCTAGATACAGCCAACCGTCTTCCTTTAGCATCAAATGCTAAACCTCCAATCGTACTATCATGATTTAAAGATTTTGGTTCTTTTTTATTTTTATCCCAATAATAAACTACCTTACCTGAGGAACAGACTAGTTTTCCATTATATGCTGCAACGTGGTCTACCCATCGTGAACCAAAGTTTGTAATTTCATTAATTTCTCCATTAAGTGAAATTTTTAAAAAATAACCATCATCACCACCAGTTAAAATACTATCACCATCCTTTGACATGCAAAGTATAACGCCCTTATGAGCCTTTAAAGTTTTGTGTTTTTCTCCAGAACTGAAAATTCTAACAGTACCATCACCAAAACCAGCAGCTATATTATTACCAATTGAAACCGCGCAGGTAACTGGAACTCCAATTTCTAACTGAATTCCTCTTTGTTCAAATTTAGTTTTATCTAGCTCTGGAAATTGATTTAAATCAGTTGTCATTCTGATTTACAGGCTTCAAATCCCTCTTTTAAATTCATTGTATCTAAGTTACGTCCAATAAAAACTAGTCTAGAACTACGTTCTTTATTTTCGGGCCATTTTCCCATAGGAGAAGCATCCATCAACATATGAACGCCTTGAAATACATATCGATCATTTTCATCTTTAAAATCAAGTATTCCCTTAGTTCTCATAATATCTTGACCTTTTGTCTGTAAAAGTTTTCCAAACCAGTTTTGAAATTTTTCCATATCAAGGGGTGTATTAGATACGAATGATAAACTTGTAACATCATCATCATGTTCATGGTCATGATCTGACTCAAGAAAATCTGGTTCTACCTCTAAAATACGTTTTAAACTAAAAGCATCAAGATTAAGAATTTCCTTAAGTGGTGCTCCACATTTTGTAGTTTTAATAATTTTTGCAAAAGGATTAATTTTACGAATTCTATTTGTCACTACCTCTATATTCTCATCTTTCACAAGATCTATTTTATTTAGTAATATTACATCACCAAAAGCAATTTGTTCCTCAGCTTCGTGATGATCCTCAATTTGTGAGCTTAAATGAACTGCATCTGCAACTGTAACAATTGCATCTAGCTTTGTTTTATTTGCTACATCTTGATCTACAAAGAAGGTTTGAGCCACAGGAGCTGGATCTGCTAAACCAGTTGTTTCAACTATAATTGCATCAAGTTTATCAGCTCGCTTCATTAACCCACTAAGTATTCTAATTAGGTCACCTCTGACTGTGCAGCATATACAGCCATTGTTCATTTCAAAAACTTCCTCGTCAGCATCCACTACAAGGTCATTATCAATACCTTGTTCACCAAATTCATTTACAATAACGGCGTACTTCTTGCCGTGCTG
This sequence comes from uncultured Pelagibacteraceae bacterium, assembly GCA_902578265.1. Taxonomy (GTDB): domain Bacteria; phylum Pseudomonadota; class Alphaproteobacteria; order Pelagibacterales; family Pelagibacteraceae; genus Pelagibacter. The sequence continues at coordinate 58,213 of CACHCA010000005.1, read as the reverse complement.
TTCTGTAAGAATTCTATTAAGAAGTGTAGTTTTTCCAGCACCAAGAAAACCTGTTAATACAGTGACGGGAACCTGTCTGTTGGTTTCTTCCATTAATTAAATTAACATCCTTTAAAAGATTTTGACATATTGCTAATTAAATCAAAATATAAATCTTTACCAGGGTTAAGCGTTGCGCCTAATGGATCAATGACACCAGTTGCAACATTCGTATCTTTCGCCACAGCTTTGATAATATCAGGATTAAACTGTGGTTCTGAAAATATACAGCTTACTTTATCATGTTCGATTATTTCTCTAATTTCAGATAACTGCTCGGCACCTGGCAAAACATCGGTATTCACTGTAAAAGCTCCTAATACATTTACATCAAATCTTTTCTCAAAATATTGATATGCATCGTGGAATACAATTGATTTAAATTCTTTATTTAAATCAGATTTTACATCACTTGTTAATTTGTCTAAATCTTTTAATCCTTTTTTAAGATTTCTTTTATAGATAGATGAATTTTTTTGATCTTTTTCAATCAAATGCTCAGCCATTTCTTTTAGTATAATTTTTGCATTCATTGGATCCAACCAAATATGTGGATCAAATTCTCCATGTGCATGACCTTCATGTCCGTGTTCATCATGTCCATGATCATCGTGGTCATCTTTCTTTTTGCCTTCTTTGTCATGATCATGATCATCGTGATCATCTTCTTTATGACCTTCTTTGTCATGATCGTGGTCATCGTGGTCGTCTTTTTTTGCTTGCTTATCGTGATCATCGTGATCGTCATCTTTATGACCATGATCGTCGTGACCATCAAAAATATTTCTTTCTCTAAACTTTAATTTTGTGAGACCCTTTATTTCTAACAATTCAATTTTTTCTGCCTTTTTAGCAATTGAACCTAATGGTTTTTCTAAAAAATTTTCTAAGTCTTCGCCAACCCAAAATATAAGATCAGCCTCTTGTAACATTTTTGCGTGAGACGGTTTTAATGCAAATCCGTGAGGAGAGGAATATCCATCAACTATTAATTCTGGTTTGTTTACACCATCCATTAAATAAGCAGCAAGAGAATGTATTGGTTTAATAGAGGCTACAACTTTTATTTCAGCGTTTAATGGTGAAAAAAAAGTTATAATGGATAAAATTGATAAAATTAATGGAATTTTTTTGAGTTTTGTCATAATTTAAAGCGTTTAGTTATTGTTATAATATAACATTATGTAATAATATAACATTTCAAAGTCAAGCAATAAAATGAGTTTAAATAATAATATACTAATAAAGTTAAATAATGCTGGGTACCGTCATAAAAATAAATGGCTTGTTCGGGATGTGTCTTTTATCATTGAAAAAGGCAAAATTGTAACTCTCATTGGACCAAATGGTTCAGGCAAAAGCACCATTGCAAAAATTGCCCTAGGTATACATAAAAAAATTGATGGCGAGGTTGAAAAATATACTGATAAAATTGGCTATGTTCCTCAAAAAATATCAATCGATTGGACATTGCCTCTAAGAGTTCATGATTTTATGTTGCTAACGGAAAACATTGAGGATGAGGCAGTAAATGAGGCTTTATCATCAACTGGTGTGATAAATCTTAAAGATAAAAATTTAGGTAATTTATCAGGAGGTGAATTTCAAAGAGTTTTATTGGCAAGAGCTATTTCAAAAAAACCAGAATTATTAGTTCTTGATGAACCCGTTCAAGGAGTAGATTTTACTGGAGAGATTGCTTTATACGAATTAATTAAAAAAATCTCTGATGAATTAAATTGTGGTATTTTATTAGTCTCACACGATCTTCATACTGTTATGAGCGCTACTGACCACGTAGTTTGTTTAAATGGCCATGTATGTTGTTCAGGATCACCTATAGATGTTGCAAAAAATAATGAATATAAAGCTTTATTTGGAGAAAAAGCAGCTCAAATACTTACAAGATATGAACATAATCATGATCATGTTCATACTATTGATGGAGATATAAAAAAAAATTAACATGCTTGATGATTTTTTTATAAGAGCATTGGTTGCAGGAATTGGTATTGCTTTTGTTGCTGGTCCTCTTGGTTGTTTTGTTGTTTGGAGAAGATTATCTTATTTTGGAGACACACTTGCCCACTCTGCGTTGCTGGGTGTAACAATTGCTTATTCATTAGAATTTAATATTGCTGTTTCAATATTTTTAATTTCGTCAGTAATTGCATTAATTTTAATACAACTACAAAAAAAAACTAATTTACCAAGTGATGCATTGTTAGGTCTTTTGGCTCACTCATCTCTAGCAGTTGGGTTGGTTGTGATTGGGTTTTTAGCATTCATTAGATTTGATATAATGGGACTATTGTTCGGAGATATTTTGGCTGTTAGCAAAAAAGATTTAGTGACTATATGGGTTGGAGGAAGCTTAATTTTACTGGTTTTAAGATTAATCTGGAGGCCATTATTTGCTTCAACTGTAAATTATGAATTAGCAGAAGCAGAAGGTCTTAAACCTGATAGAGCAAAAGCAGTGTTTACAATCTTATTAGCAGCAATAATTGCCATTTCAATTAAATTAGTTGGAGTATTGTTGATAACAGGAATGTTAATTATACCAACTGCTATGGCCAGAAACCTTTCAGACAATCCTCAAAAGATGGTTTTTTTTTCAATTATTGGTGGCTTGTTGTCAGTAGTGATAGGTCTATTTTCATCTTTAGAATTCAACACTCCATCGGGTCCATCAATAATTACTGCTGCATTAGCGCTGTTTATAATCTCATTACTAAAAATAAAACAAACGATTAAATTGAAAAACTAATGAGGAGTCAGTAAAATGAATAAAATGCACAAAGAACATAATCTTACAAAAAATCAGAAAATTATTTTTGATTTAATTGATAAATCATCTCAGCCACTTAAGGCCTACTCAATACTCTATAATGTTAAAAAAAAAGGTATTAAAGCTCCTCTGCAAGTTTATCGAGCATTAGATAAGTTAGTTGAAATAGGTAAAATTCATAAAATTGAAAGTAGAAATGCCTTTATTGCATGTCATAATTCAAGTTGTCAGGTGGCTAAAGCTACTGCGTTTTCAATCTGTGAGATTTGTGAAAAAGTAACAGAAATAAGTAGCGCAGGTCTTTCCAAATACTTAGCAAACTTTAAAGACAAAGATGGTATGAAATACAGTAAATATAATCTTGAGTTTTTTGGTTTATGCAAAAAATGCACACTTAAATAAAATCATATCATTAATGATGTTTTTTTAATAAAGTTAAATCATTAATGATATTTTTTACCTTAAAGATTGTTCTTGCTGCAATTATAATTGCCTTTGCTAGTTGGCTTTCGGGTCAAAATCCAAAACTTGCAGGTTTTATTATTGCTTTGCCTCTTGTATCACTCATAGCTATAGTTTTTTCCTACTATGAACATAATGATATAGAAAAAACAATTCTTTTTACTAAGAGCATACTAGTAGCGGTACCTGTGAGTTATTTATTTTTTTTACCCTTCTTTTTTGCAAAATCATTTAATATGAATTTCTTCCTAATTTATGGCACAGGCTTAGGTTTTATAGTTGTTGGTTTTTTTATTCATAAATATATAACTAATTTTCTCTAATACTGTTACACCTTAATAAATTTGTAACATTAATGTAATAATTAATAAAAAGGAGAAAATATGTTTATAAAAAAATATCTAAAGTGGATCAGTACTTTTTTAGTTTTAGTAGGAATACTTCTTACAAACTTAAATATATATCCATTAAATATATATTTTCATGGATTAGGAGTTGTCGGATGGACTATCGCTGGATTTATTAGCAAAGATAAAGCGATACTTACTAACTTTGGATTACAAATTCCATTATTTGTTATTGGAATTTATAAGATTATTTTTTAAATGAAGAATATTTTGTTTGTATGCACAGGTAATTCAGCAAGAAGTATTATTGCTGAAAGTATAATAAATAACGAGTATGACGATAAGTATAAAGGTTTTAGTGCTGGGAGTAATCCAACAGGAAAAATTAATGAGGATGTGAAGAATTATTTATTATCAAAACATTATGATCTTTCAAATTATAGATCTAAAAATTTTAATACGTTCGTTGATAGTCAAATTAAAATGGATTATGTGATTACAGTTTGTAATAATGCCAATAATGAAGTCTGTCCTATTTGGCCAAATAAAGATCAGATAATTCATTGGGATATAGAGGATCCTGTTAAATTACTTAATGAAACAAACGACTTAAATAAAAAAGATGAAATAATAGAAAAAGTTTACAATAATATTCATAAAAGAATAAAGGAACTGCTTTATGAAAAATAAAAGCCGCTATTTTCTTGCTGAATTATTAGGCAGTTGTTTTTTAGTAATGATTATTGTTGGTTCAGGTTTAATGGCTGAAAACTTAACTAATGATGTTGCTGTAATGTTAATAGCTAATACTATAGCAACAGGAGCAGGTTTATTTGTGCTCATTACAGTATTTGCTGATGTATCAGGAGCTCACTTTAATCCATTTGTAAGTATCGCAATGACAATAACAGGTAAATTAAAAAAGAAACTATTACCCTTTTATATTATTGCTCAATTAGTTGGTTGCTTAATTGGTGTTGGTTTAGCTAATTTCTTTTTTGAACATGAGATTTATGAATTATCTACTAAGTCAAGAGATGGGATTTACATATTCACATCTGAGGTAATAGCAACATTAGGGCTTATAACAATAATTTTTGGTTCAATGAAGTCAGGTAAAATTGCTGTTGCTGCTAGTGTTGGGCTTTACATTACTGCAGGTTATTGGTTTACTTCCTCAACCTCTTTTGCAAATCCAGCTGTTGCTATTGCTAGAACATTTACAGAGTCTTTTACTGGTATTAGTTATTCTAATACTCCTTATTATATTTTAGCTGAGCTTATTGGAATGTTAATTGCTGTACTTATTGTTAAAAAGTTATTTTTAGAAAAAAATTGAAAAATATAAAACTTACCAATCGAATAAGTTTAATTAACAAAAAATTTAAAAAAAAAGAGTTTTATCATTATCTTAAAACTTCTAATCTTTCATTAGTAATACCTAAGATTAAAGACAAATATGTAGTAGTTTCCCAAAAAAGAGTTCCAATTAATAAAATTAATTACGAGTTTCCTTCTGGCATAGTGGAAAAAAAGGAAACAACTCTGCAATCAGCATATAAGGAATTAAGAGAAGAAACAGGATATAGATCAAGATCAAAATTGAGTAAAATAATAACTTTTTATACTGAACCTGGAAGACTAACTACTAAAATTACTGGTTATTACACAGAAGACTTAATTAAAATTTCGAAACCAGAACAAGGTATTAGAATTCATCTTTTTAATCAAAGAGAGATATTTAAATTAATATTAAATCAAAAATTCAATAATAGTTCTCATATAGCAATGTTTTTTTATTTTATAACAGGTCTTAAAAAACTATAAACTATAGGTTGTAACAAAATATCCTTTTTATTTTAGGATTATATGATTAAATTAAGTATCAAATAATTCGGAGGCAGTAATGAGAAAAAAACTAAAAAAGAATGAAAAGAAAAAAACAAAAATATTAAAATCAATTGATAATCTTAAAAATAAAATTACAGCTAAAGAAAAAAAATTATCAAGCCTTAATATTAAAATTGCAGGTCTAGAAAAAAAGGTTGCTGAAAAAAAAGCAAAAAAACTTGCTAAGAAGAATGCAGAGCAGTCTCCTGCATCTATAAATAATTAATTCCAGATTGTCTTTCTTCCTTCTCTTAAATGAGAAGGAAGAAAGAAGCTAATTAACAAAATTTAAACAGGGGAAAAAATAATGAATATTTAAATTTTGTAGATTATCTTAAAAAGATTAAGTTACAGAAATATTTACTTATTATTAAAGTTTAATTAATTTAAGTTTATTTTGAATTATTTGAATAAATTACTCTTGGCTCTAAAAATAATTCTCTAGCAAGAGCTTTAAATCTTTTGGTAACTTGTTTTGAGATTATTTCTTGATGTTGTGATGGAATTTTTAAAAATACAGCATTACCTCTTTTATACAATTTAAACTCTTCAAGAAATATCGTAGATATCGAGGTCAATGATTGTGAAAATCTCAATGCTGCACCAACTTGTTTGCTTGAAAAAATTTCATTATTATTCAAAAAAGTTAAATACTCGATCTTTGGATTATACTTGATACTACAGTACCGCCAATAGCATGACAAAGCTAATTGTATTCTTTCTTTATGAGTCAATCTAAGTAAAGGAGTATTTATCGTTTCTTGAAATACCAATTCAGCTTTTTGAAATGCTCCCAATCCCCAATCCATATGACTTAATACACATGCCAGATATAATAATTTCTTATTAAAGTGCTCATTACCTTCAAAAACTGGATGAATAAAATCATAATATTTTTTATAATTTGACCCTAAATCACCTCTTTTTTGCGCAACCTTCTCAATTGCTTTGTAAAAAATTTCAGATTCTTTTACATCTTTAAAATGGTCAATTGATAAAGATCCTTCACGCAAACCACTGATAGAACAAATAATTTTTTTTGGATTTGAAACTTTCATAATTTCATCAAGTATAATACAGCTATAAGGTAAATATGGTGTTCTAGATTTTGAAATATACTCAACTGTTTTAAGTTTGGATTTATTAAAAGAAGAAATTTTTTCAACAAACTTAGATAAAACATTATTATCAATACTATATTGATGAATTATGTGTACTGGATGATTATTTTGAAAAAGATGTAATTTAAATAATGCACGCCAAGTACCTCCAACTAAATATAAATTATTAAATTTCTTTTTTGAGAGCCATTTTTCATCTCTTAATAATTTTTTAATATATTTTGCTAAATTTCTTTTTTTAACTATAGGATTATTCATTAATCTTAAAACACCAACAGGTAATGAGGTTTTATTGGTTACTATATTGTTTTCAACTCGGGCTAACTCCAAACTACCACCGCCAAGGTCAGCAACTAATCCATCAACATTTTCAAAACCTATTTTTACTCCCTCAGCTGTGCATTTAGCTTCTTCTTCGCCTGATAATATATTAATCTTAGTTTTAAAAAGTTTTTCAACTTCATCAATAAAAGGTTTTGTATCAGTTGCTTCTCTTATAACTGCTGTTGCAATAATCTTTAGATTTGTGATTTTTGAAACATTTAAAATTTCAGAAAATCTTTTTAAAACTTTTAAAGCATATTCAGTACCAGATCTGTGAAGTTTTTTCGATTTATCTAAATTTTTTCCAAGTTCACAAACTGCTTTTTCATTAAAAAAAGGCACACGAGAAGAACTGAAATCTTCATAAATTAGCATTCTTATAGAGTTTGATCCAATGTCTATTATAGCTAATTTTGCCTGATTTAATTTTAAACTATTTTTACTTTTAATTACTTCCACTTTTAATCAATCTTAAGTGCAGTTGTTTAGGCTGCATTCTTAGTTTAGCTTTACCTCTTCCAGATAAGCTCGGATTATTCATAAAATATTCATGAGCTGAAAAGGAATCGCTCTTACTATATTTAATTTTTTTATAATTACCATCAGCTTCAAGTTCCCAGCTCTGATTAGTATCAAGATAATTTGCCAACATTATTTGATCTAAGATCTGTTCATGAACAGTCTCATTTTCAATTGGGACTAGAAGTTCTACTCTTCGATTTAAATTTCTCGGCATTAAATCAGCTGACGAAATATATACTTTTGCATTTCTATTAGGCATTTTTTTTGTGCCATTACTAAAGCAGTAAATTCTAGAATGCTCTAAAAATCTTCCTATGATACTTTTTACAAATATGTTTTCTGATCTATCTTTTACTCCTGGTCTTAAACAACAAACACCCCTTACAAATAAATGAATTTTTACACCAGCATTCGAAGCTTCATAAAATTTATCAATAATTTCTGGATCTACTAAAGAGTTCATTTTTGCCCAAATAGCTGCAAATTTTCCATTTTTAGAATTTTTAATTTCAGCATCAATATTTTCATTTAAGGTTTGCCTCATATTTACTGGCGAAATAGAAATTTTATTTAAATTTTTTGGTTTTGCGTATCCTGTTACATAATTGAAAAACTTTTCAACATCTGATGCCATTTTCTTATCACAACTAAATAAAGACAAATCAGTATAAATTTTAGCATTTACTGGATGATAATTGCCAGTTCCTAAATGAAAATAAGTTTGTATTTTACCCTGTTCTCTTCTTAAAACTAATGATGATTTTGCATGAGTTTTATATTTAGCAAAACCATAAACAATTTGAACACCTACTTTTTCTAAACTTCTTGATAGTTGAATATTAGCTTCCTCATCAAATCTAGCTTTAATTTCAATTAAAGCGGTAACTGTTTTTCCGTTTTCTGCAGCTGTTATTAAAGCTTTAACAATAGGTGAGTCTAGAGTTGTTCTATATAGAGTTTGTTTTATAGCTATAACTTTTTTATCATTTGCTGCTTGGTTTAAAAATTCAATTACTGAGTCAAATGTTTCAAAAGGATGATGAACAACTAAATCTTTCTTTTTAATAGTTTCAAAAAAATTATCATTATATTCTTTTAATCTTTCAACTTCTCTAGGTGTAAAATGTTTAAATCTTAATTTTGGATTTTTTACTTTACATATTTGATCTATATCTTGAATTCCAACAAGGCCAGCAACATCATAAATATAGTCAGGATTTATATCTAATTTATTAGTTATAAATCTTATCAATTCGTTATCACTATTTTCAAGAACCTCTAAACGAACAATATCACCCGTTCTACGTCTTTTTAAAGCCAATTCAAAAGATCTAACCAAATCTTCTGCTTCCTCTTGAATCTCTACATCGCTGTCTCTTATTACTCTAAAAATCATTTTCTTTTCTAAATCATGATCTGGAAAAATTTCATTAGCAAAAAAACTTATTACATCATCTAGAATCACAAATTTCTTATGATTTTTTGAAGACTCAATTTCAATAAATCTAGATAATGCTTTTGGTATTACTATTATTGAGTTTAAAATCCTTTTTTTATTTTTTTTTCTTAGCTTCATTACAATTGCTCTTCCTTGATTGATTATAAATGGAAATGGATGTGCAGGATCAATTGCTGATGGTGTTAATAAAGGGTAAATCTCTTCTTTAAATATTTCTAAAAGTTTTTTTTTATCCTTAGTATTTAAATTAACTGGTTTAACTAAATTGATATTATTTTTTTTTAATTCCATAATCAGTTGAATAAAAATTTTGTTCTGTTTTTTTAATAGATTCTTAGTTTCAAGCACTACCTCATCCATTTGCTCTTCAGGTGTCAAACCATCAGAGCTTAGTGAGTCAACTTCTTGTTTTATTTGACTATATAACCCAGCTACACGGACCATAAAAAATTCATCTAGATTAGACCCAGCAATTGATAAAAACTTTACTCTTTCATATAGAGGATTTTCGATATTTTGCGCCTCTAAAAGTACTCTATCGTTGAATTTTAACCAAGAAAGCTCTCTATTTATATATTTAGATTTCAACTCTTCTTTATGTTGTTTTTTTAAAGCAGTCATATATTTAGATTTTATGTATCAATTATACGTCATGAGACACGCAAAATCTAGTTGGGATGATTTAAGTATTAATGATTTTGATAGACCACTTACTAAAAGAGGCAAGAAAAATGCAAAAATGATTTGTGAATTTTTTGTTAAAAAAAAATTTGAATTTGATTATGCATTAATTTCATCATCAAAAAGAACAAAAAAAACTTTTCAAATTTTATCCAAGAAAATTAATAAGCCAAAAAAAGTTAATTTTTCAAAAGATTTATATTTAGTTGATGAGAATGCAATTGTAAAAAAAATTAAAGAAATATCCAGTGAATATAAATCAATTTTGATTATAAACCATGAACCATCAGTGAAAAATTTAGTACGAAATCTTACAAAAAATCATAATACGAATAATTTTAAACTAATGAATTACAAATTCCCAACAGCAGCATTTGCAAAAATTGAGTTTGATATTAAATCCTGGAATGAAGTTGAGAAAAAGGGAGTATTAAAAAAATTTATAAGACCCAAAGATCTTCAAGATTCTAAAGAATAACCAGCTGATCTTACTGTTCTAATTAAAGGTTTTGTATTTTGTATGTTAATTGCTTGTCTTAATCTTCTAATATGAACATCAACTGTTCTAGACTCAACATATATATTTTCTCCCCAAACATTGTTTAAGAGTTGTTCTCTTGAATAAACTCTTTTTGGATTTTTGATAAAAAAATCTAAGAGTTTAAATTCAGTTGGACCCAAAGTAATTTCTTTATCTTTTCTATAAACTCTTTTTGTAATCCGATCTATTTTTAAATCAGTAAATTCTACAATGTCTGATGATGATTGAGGTTTAGATCTTCTCAATAAAGATTTAATTCTAGCATTCAATTCTTTTTGACTAAAAGGTTTAGTTACATAATCATCTGCACCTGTATCAAATGCTTTTAATTTGTCTTCTTCCTCTCCTTTTGCAGTTAACATAATGACAGGAATATCATTAAACTTATTATCTTTTTTTAAGTTTTTACAAATTTCAACACCAGATAATTCTGGTAACATCCAATCCATTAATATTAAATCTGGCTGTTTTAATTTTATTTGTTTAAGAGCATCTTCTCCATTTTCTGAATGACTGACTTTATAACCTTCTTTTTCAAGATTGTACTTTAACAAACTAACAATTGATGCTTCATCTTCAGCTATGAAAACATGAGCTGACATAAATCATTTTTCTCCGGTTACAATTGGCTCTGTTCCCTTGGGTCTATCACCTTCTAAATATTCGCCTTTAACTAAATAATAAACTTGTTCTGCAACATTTGTAGTATGATCACCAATACGCTCTATGTTTTTAGTTACAAACAATAAATGGGTTCCATCTTCTAAATTTTTTTCATTTTCTTTAAGATATTTTATAACTTCTTGCATACAAAGATTTGTTAGATCATCTATTTGCTCATCACCTTCCCAAACATTTACTGCCATTGGCGCAGATCTTTCTAGATAAGCATCTAATGTTGATTTTAATTGTTTTTGAACATTGGTAGATACTCTATTCAATGAGTCTACCAAGTTCTTTGGAAGATTTTCGTTAAGCAAAAGTGTTCTCTTGGATATATTTTTTGCTAAATCACCTATTCTTTCTAAATCTGAAGACATTTTCAAAGCCGTTACTGTCTCTCTTAAATCAATTGCCATAGGTTGTCTTAAAGCAATTAAATTCACAACTTGCTGTTCAATTAAAGTCTCATATTTATCTATTTTTTTATCTTCTTGAATAACAGCTTCTGCAATATTATTATCTCTTGTTGTAATGGCTTGAATTGCTTTACCTAAAGAATCTTCACATGCACTTCCCATTTTAATTATATTAGCATTAAGATTTTTTAGTTCTTCTTCGTAAGATTTGACTGTATGTGGTGCTTCAGACATTATCCAAACCTCCCTGTTATATAATCTTGCGTTTTTTTATTATCAGGATTCTTAAATATTTTATCAGTAGATCCATGTTCAATCAATTGTCCTAAATGAAAAAAACCTGTATTTTGAGAAACACGTGCTGCTTGAGCCATAGAATGAGTTACAATTATTATTGTGTGCTCTTTTTTTAACTCATCAATCAATTCTTCAATTTGTGCTGTTGCTATTGGATCTAATGCTGAACAAGGTTCATCCATTAATATAACTTCAGGTCTTACAGAAATCGCTCTAGCAATACAAAGTCTTTGCTGTTGTCCTCCAGATAATCCAGTTCCAGGTTCATGCAACCTATCTTTTACCTCTTCCCATAGTGCAGCCTTTTTCAAACTAGTTTCAACAATTTCATCCATTTCTTGTTTTGATTGAGCCATACCATGAATTGTTGGACCGTAAGACACATTTTCATATAAAGTTTTTGGGAAAGGATTGGGTTTTTGAAAAACCATACCAATTTTTTCTCTTAGTCTTACGACATCACAACTTTTATCATTGATATTAAAATCATTAATTAAAATTTCTCCTTTAACACTACAGATATCAATTACATCATTCATTCTATTAAGACATCTTAGGAAAGTTGATTTACCACAACCAGATGGACCAATTAATGCCGTTACTTGATTTTCCTCAATATCTAAACTTATATTAAAGAGCGCTTGTTTTTTTCCATAAAAAACATCAACATCTTTTGCTTTAATCTTTATCATTTTAACTCCATTTTTTCTCAAACTTATGTCTTATTATTTGGGCAAATAAATTCATTATTATTAAAAAGCCAAGTAAGACCATTATACATGCCGAAACTTTTTCTACAAATCCCCTTTCAGCACTTTCAGCCCAAATATAAATTTGAACTGGTAAGCTTGCAGCAGGATCCATGGGTGATCCAGGTATCGTGTTAACAAAAGCAACCATTCCAATTAAAATTAAGGGTGCAGTTTCTCCTAAAGCTTGAGCTAAACCAATTATTGTTCCTGATAACGTGCCAGGCATAGAAAGAGGAACTGTATGATGCATTGTGGTTTGCATTCGACTTGCTCCCATAGCAAGTGCTGCCTCTCTTATACTTGGTGGAACTGCTTTTAAAGATGCTCTAGCAGCTATAATTATTGTTGGTAAGGTCATTAAGGACAAAGTGATACCTCCAACTAATGGGGTAGACCTTGGTAATTGAAATATAGCCAATAAAACTCCTAACCCTAATAGACCAAAAACTATAGATGGAACCGCTGCTAAGTTGTTTATATTAACTTCAATAAAATCAGTAAATCTATTTTTAGGGGCAAATTCTTCAAGATAGATTGCAGCTAGAACCGCAACAGGAAAAGCTATCATTAAACAAACAAGTATAGAAAAAATTGAGCCCATAAATGAACTTGCTATTCCAGCTAGCTCAGCTTCTCTTGAGTCAGCATTTGTAAAAAAACTTATATTAAATTTACTTTCAACCTTACCATTTGCAACAAGTTGATCAAAAATTTTTAATTGATAATCGCTTACTCTTCTTTGGTCTTCAGGTAAATCTCTTGGATAATTTCCTTTAAAGACTTGGTCTAAATCATCTGAAGCAGTTAGATAAACTTCCTTTGTTTTTCCTATTAAATTAGGGTCATTTAAAAGTTCATTTTTAATTTCTTTTTCAAAAAAATAAGACACCATTCTCTTCAATTCATTTTCTTGATCTTCATTGGCGTTTGGATCTAAATCAGCCATTGATTTTAATGCTATATCGTAATAATCAGCGTCCTGTAAATCTTCTTTAGAAGGATTTTGGTCTAACATCATTAATTCAGCATCGAAAGTTACTGGAACAATAAGCCATGTTTTTTGAAAAGCTGAATAGCCAGTTGAAAAAATTTTAAAAATAAAGATTGTTAAAAATAAAAGTGCCATAAAAATTGCACTCAGACCGTATAAGCGAAATCGCTGTTCAGCTTTATATCTTTTATTTAATAATTGTTCTTTATTTTTATTCATATTTTTCTCTATATTTTTTAACTACTCTCAAGGCCACAATATTTAAACAAAGTGTTACTAAAAATAATGACATACCTAAAGCAAAAGCAGCTTGCGTTTTTGGGTCGCCAAAAGCTTGGTCACCAATTAGAATAACTACAATTTGAGCTGTAATCGTTGAAGTAGACTCTAAAGGATTTAAAGTTAAATTAGCAGCTAAACCAGAGGCCATAACAACTATCATTGTTTCTCCAATAGCTCTTGAAACACCAAGTAAAATAGATCCAACTATCCCCGGCAATGCCGCGGGAAAAATAACTCTCTTAATTGTTTCTGATTTAGTTGCTCCCATAGCGTAACTTCCATCTCTTAAACTTTGAGGCACACTTGTAATGACATCGTCACTTAAACTTGAAATAAATGGTATAATCATAATACCCATTACCCCTCCTGCTGCTAAAGCACTTTCAGCTGAAACTTCAAGACCCATTGAAGTTCCTAATTCTTTCAAAAATGGTCCAACAGTTAGGGCAGCAAAAAAACCATAAACAACTGTTGGTATACCAGCTAAAATTTCAATTAATGGTTTTGCATACTGTCTAACTTTAGTTGATGCATATTCAGCTAAATAAATTCCACTCATTAATCCAATTGGGATAGCAACGCACATAGCAATAAATGCAATAAAAAAAGTACCTGCAAAAATAGGGACTGCTCCAAAAGTATCTGAATACATTGTCGGATCTAAAGCCTCAGAAGAATCTCTAACAAAAGCTTTTGCTGGATACCAGTGAGTTCCAAAGACAAAATCAAATAATGGAATTACTTTAAAAAAATCTATAGTTTGAAATATAAGTGAGAAAACTATTCCAACAGTAGTTAATATTGCAGCTAAAGAAGCTGTAAATAAAACTGCGTTCAAAAATTTTTCAACTGGTTCTCTTGTTCTAGAATTAGATGAAATTCTTTTATACGCATAAGCAACAGAGGCAATAATTGCAGATAATACTATAACAACTTTTGAACTTTGAGCTATTGATCGAAGACTTAAATATTTTTCAGCTGAAGCTTCAATAAAAGGTGTAATTTCTCCAGTGAATTGCCCTCGAGACAATGCTTTTGATTTTTCGTATAATAAATTTAATTCATCATCAAGATAACCTTGATTTGAATAATCACTTAAGATTAATAGTTTTACAATTGTGGGCTCAAAAATTGCCCATAATGAAAAAATTATAAAGGCTGGTATTGCACACCAGATTGCAAGATAATAACCATAAAATTGTGGTAATGCGGTTAATCTTTTTTTTGTAGATTGAATTGTATATGCTTTTTTGCGTCCAAAATAATAGCTTGTGAAACCTAGAAGAACAATAAATGTAAATAATATTAAGTTCACAGAATCTCCTTAAGTGAGGACTTTACTCTTTTTTTAAAAAAAAGGGGTCTAAAAAGACCCCCTTTTTAATCATTTGTTAACTGAGGAATAATTAATTACCCATAGCAACTAGCTTCGTAGCATTAGTTCTAGTTGTTTTATACAACTTAGAGTCTAATGGCACTAAACCAATGTCTGCTAAGTAACCACCTTTTCCAATAGCTTTCTTAGTTGTGAATTCTTTCACAAACTCATGTAAGCCTGGAATTACTCCAACGTGTGCTTTTTTCACGTAGAAGAATAAAGGTCTAGCAACAGCATAACTGTAGTCTTGAATAGACTTTAATGACGGTTGTCCACCATCAATACTTGCTGCTTGCAATTTATCTTTTGCAGCTAAGAAATAACTGAAACCAAAGAAACCAAACATTTCTTTATCTTGAGTTAACTTTTGGATGATTAAACTATCGTTTTCTCCAACTTCAATAGCAGCACCATCTTCTCTGTAAAGTTTTTGAGGTTTTTTGTATTTTTTATTTCCAGCTTCAAAACCAGCTTTATAAAGAGCTTTAGCTTCTTTAGTCATACCTTTTTTCATTACTAAAGAATTCCAAGCATCTCTAGTTCCTGATGTTCCTGGTGGGATCATCACTGAAATTTTTTGTTTTGGTAAGCTAGGGTCAATTTGGTCCCAAGTTTTATAAATATTTGGAACTAATTTACCATCAACAACTGTATGAGCAGCAAGTGCTAAATATAATTGTTCTTTAGTAAAGTTTACTGGTTTTGCATCTTTGCTGTAAGCTAATGTAATACCATCGTTACCAATTACGATCTCAACGATATCATTAACACCATTTTTCTTACATAGAGCTTTTTCTTTATCTTTCATAGCTCTTGATGCATTTGTAATATCTGGATGTTGTTCACCTACACCAGCACAGAATAGTTTAGCTCCACCACCAGTACCAGTAGACTCGATTACAGGAGTTTTAAATCCTGAACCACCAAATCTTTCAGCAACAACTGTTGCATAAGGGAATACTGTAGAAGAACCAACTATCTTAATTTGATCTCTTGCTTGAGCAACAGTTGCAATTGAAAGTGCAACTAAAGAAGCAATTACTATAGTTAGTTTTTTCATTATTTTTAATCCTTTCGTTATTTATTAATTAAAAGATGATTGACTCGTATAAATTTATTGAATCTTTAATATTACAGAATTGTTACACTTTTGTTAAAAAGGTAACTTTTTAGTTGTATTTTTTTGATATAATTATTTGATTAATATCAGTTTCTAAGCCACCAATACATGAAACAGGGTTTACCTGTTCATTAAGAGCTAGTTCTTTGGTTGGACGTAAAGTTATTTCTAGTTTTACTAAGTTTACTAATTCCTCTCTAATTTCTTCATCATATCTCCAGCTTGGCCATGAACTTGGGGTTGAAAATATAGAGGTTAAATAGCTTGTAGCCATAGTATATCTATAATTACTCAAATTTTCATTCCTCAATAAAAAATCTCTTACAGAATTAAAAATATTCCTACATCTAAAAGAATCTGAAAAATAATTTTCCTTCTTGAGATTTCTATTCATAGGAACAGAAACAATTAAATCAATTGAATTTTTAGAATACGAGGTAACTACGTCTGTATAAAATTCAGCTTCAGTAACTTCTAAATGATCTTTAATAGAAGGATATGAAGTTTTCAAATCTGCCTCTAATCTAAAAATTCCAATATCAAAAACTGTAAGTTGCTGATTTCTTAATAATGTTGTGATATCTTTAGAAAAAACACTTGTTGTTATAGAGCTTAATAAAAAAGCAAAAATCAAAATATTTTTGAATATTTTAACCATATAAAAAAATTAATTAAAAGATTAACATTAATCAAGTAAAGAATTGTTAAAAAAACCTTCTAAAACTATTACAATATAATATTTTTTAAATTTAAGTTTTCGCTGGTAAATAAATTTGAATTTCAGTTCCTTGGTTTTCCTCACTTAGAATCTCATAGTGTCCACGATGTTGAGTAACTATATGTTTAACAATAGCTAATCCTAAACCGGTTCCACCAACCTTGTTACTTTGTTCAAGATCTACCCTAAAAAATCTTTCTGTAATTCTAGAAATATATCTTTGAGGAATGCCAACACCTTCGTCTTTAATACTGATCATAAAATTTTTTTCTAACAATTTACCATCGCTAATTTTGCTTGATATAAAAATAGACTTATTTTCCTTTGAATACTTAATTGCATTATCTAAAAGATTAGAAAAAACAGTTTGTAATTTTTTTTCATCTCCAATAACAACTGTTGGATTGGCGAGAGATAAATTAATATTTAATTTCTTTCTTTTTAAAATAATCTCAAAATTACTGATGATTGTTTTGAAAAGATCATTTATGTCAACCAAAGAGTTTGGCCTTATGTGTTCTTCTAATTCAATTCTTGTGAGTATTAAAAGATCATTAATTAAATTTTCCATTCTATTTGATTGATCAGTCATTATTTTCATAAATTTTTTTTTAGCCTTTTCATCATCAGACGCTGGGCCCTCAATTGTTTCTAGTGATCCTTTGATTGCCATTAAAGGTGTTCTTAATTCATGGCTTACATTTGCTACAAAATCAGTTTTAAATTTTTGTGCTTTTGTAATTTCAGTAAAATCTTTTAAAAATAACACAACAGAGTCTGGTTCAGTAAACAAATGAGTTGGGCCAGGAATAATATAAATTTTATAGAATTGATATGATGGGAGGTCTATTTCAACATCGATATTTTTTGTTTTATTTTCTACGATAGCTTTTTCAATATTTTCTATTAATTCTGGTTTTCGAATTATAGAAGATATGTTTTTATCAATTAAATTACTTCCAAATCTTTTTAATGCACTTGGATTGGCATATTTAATTATGTTAAATTTATTTAATGCAAAAAATTGATCTTCAAGCTCATCAATAATTACTCTTTTTGTTTTTTCTTCTCTTTTATTAACTATTGTAGCGGTATTTATTGATTTATTTTTTTTTTGATTAAGTAAATAGAGAAGATAAACTATCACAACTATAAGTAGAATGACGAAATATTCCATAAATTTAGATGGCTTAATTTTGCATCATTACACTTTTTAATGCAAATAAATTAAGGAAAAATTAACTAATGATTTGGTGAAATATTGTTAAAAAATATTTTTGCTGTTTCTTCCCAAGTGAATTTTTTTGCAAATTCAAGACAATCATTTCTGTCAACTTTTAAAGCTTTTTGGGCTGATACTTTAAGATCATCATCTAAACAATTTATTTTGGATCCTTCAAATATATCTTTAGGACCTGGAACAGGATACGCAGCAACAGGTGTTCCACAATTTAAAGCTTCTGTAACTACAATTCCAAATGTATCTGTTTTACTAGGGAAAACAAAAACATCAGAGGATGCAAAATGTGATGCTAATTCACCATTTGTTTTTTCTCCTAAAAAAATATCTTTAGGGAATTCTTTTTTCAATTTTTTTAAATCAGGTCCTTTTCCTATAATTATTTTTGTACCTTCTAAATCACATTCTAAAAAAGCTCTTATGTTTTTTTCAACTGCAACTCTTCCAACATAAATCCAAATAGGTCTTTTATGAGGTAAATCAATTTTTTTAGGGTTCTTAAAAGCTCCATGATTTCCTCCTCTAGTCCAAGTAATCATTTTATTGTCATCTATACCTATATCGATTAATTCTTTTCTCATAGACTCTGTAGTTACTAAAATTCTCTCAGCCTTATTATGAAAATTTGCTAAGAATTTTTCAGCCCATTTTGCTGGTATAATAGGAAAGTAAAGTTTTAGATATTTATCAAATCTTGTATGGAAACTCGTAGTAAACTTTAGATTATTTTTTAAACAATATCTTCTTGCCATAGTGCCTATCGGGCCTTCGGTAGCGATATGAATTGCATCTGGATTGATTTTCTTTATTAAATTACCAACTCTTGGCCATACATTTATAGACAGCTTAATTTCATTATATTTCGGCATCGGAAAAGTAAAAAATAAGTCAGGTGTAATATATTCTATTCTATGACCTTGTTCTTTTAATACATTACCTGTTTCATGTAAGGTTCTTACGACACCATTTACTTGTGGAAAATATGCATCTGTAGCAATTAAAATTTTCATTAATTATGAAGCTTTTTTTAATTCTTCAGTTTTAATTGGTTTAATTATTTCTTTATCGTCTAAATATTGTTCTCTTATTTTGTCCCAATATAATATTTCAAAACTACCATCATAATTTTCGGCTAATGCGGTACAAGATTCAACCCAGTCTCCACAATTTAAATAATTGACCCCATTAAAGTCTCTATCCTCAGCATGATGGATGTGGCCACAAATAATTCCATCAAATTTTTTTCTTTTTGCATAATCTGAAAGTGTTTTTTCATATTCACCAATATATTTAACTGCATTTTTGACTTTATACTTTAAAAATTTTGCAAGAGACCAATATTCTTTTCCTCTCAATCTTCTAAAAAAATTAATTATTACATTTAATTTTAATAGTAAATTATAGGCTATTGATCCAAGTTTAGATAACCATTTAGCATGTTTCATAACACCATCCCAAGCATCACCATGAACAACAACATATTTTTTTCCTGCATTTGTTTCATGAATAACTCTATTAACCATATGGATGTCACCAAAATGCATTGGAATAAATTTTCTTAACATTTCGTCATGATTACCCATTATGTAGAAAACTTTGGTACCATGTCTAGCTTTTCTTAAAATTTTTTGGATTACATCATTATGTTCTTGAGGCCAAAAAAAACTTTTTTGCATTTCCCAGATATCTATAATGTCCCCTACAAGATAAAGATTTTCGGATCTTGAGTTTTTAAAAAACTCTAAAAGTTTTTTCGCCTGACAACCCTTGGTACCTAAATGAACATCAGAAATAAATATACTTTTATATTTAAGTAAATTAGGCATTTAAAGACCTATATTTTAATACAACTGTAACACGAATCATGTACTTCTTATTTCATTTGAATGTTACAAATTTGTTAAAAATTTTTTAAGGATTAATTATGTTATGTTGTTTGATTTATAATTTGAATTCTTCCTCTGGAAGAAAATCTATATTCATAAATAGGATTTTATCTAAGTTAAAAGAGAATATTTCTGTAGACTACTTTGAAACAAAAACAATAAATCAAGCTAAGAAAATTTTCAAAAATTTTAATCAAAAAAATTATGATCGACTAATAGTAGCTGGTGGTGATGGTTCAGTTTCTTTTGCAATTAATGAATTAATTAAAAATAATTTTGATTTTAAAGACGATTTTGCCATAGGTTATATTCCTGCTGGCACTGCAAATTTGCTTCAAGCTGAATTATCAATGAATAAAAAAGTTGATGATATAGTAAATGTGTTGGTTTCTAATAATTATAAATCCTCTAATCTTGTAAAAATTAACGATAATTATTTCTTTTTAATGGCTGGTATAGGATGGGATGCAAAAATTGTTCATTCAATTAATTCAAAAATTAAAAAGATTCTAGGTAAAATTATATTTGGTATCAAAGGTTTTCAATATTTCTTGTTTATGAATAATAAAAAGTTAAATGTCACTTTTGATGGTCAATTTTATCAAGCAGACTGGATATTATCCTCAAATACCAAATATTACGCTGGACATCATAAAATAAATAAAACAAATATTTTTGAAGAGAGATTAGTCACCTATATATTTAAAGATTTGACTAGGATTAGTTTATTATATTCAATTTTTTTAATAATTCTTAATGGTGATTTAAGTAAAAATAAAAATGTTATTACTACTTATGCACAAAACATTACAATTGATGGAAATGATTTGATACCTGTTCAAATTGATGGAGATAATTTTGGTTCATATAAAAAAATTCATTTAAATCTATCAAATAAAAAAGTGAATTTTCTTGTAAAATAATTATTTTATTCTTCCATAAATATCTTGGTATCTAACTATATCAGTTTCTTTTAAAATTGAGCCTACTTGTGCTTCAATTATTTTTACTGGTTTTTTATATGGGTTTTCTATTCTATGGATTGCACCTAATGGTATAAAAATAGTTTCATCAGGTTTCATGGTAAAATATTTTTTATCTAACGTAATTTTAGGTTTACCTTGGGTTACTACCCAGTGTTCAGCTCTATGATGATGTTTCTGAAGACTTAATATACCTTTAGGTTTTACATATAGTTCTTTTATCAAGAATCCTTTACCATTAAATAAATTAACATAACTACCCCAAGGTTTATGGAATACATTTTTCTTTTTATAATAATGTTTCTTATTTCTTCCGTACATTTTACAGATTTCTTTCCAAGATCCTAAATCAGACCAAGGAATATCCAACTTGATAGCATTTATATCTTTAGTTTTTTCTAATATTGCATAGTCAAAAGACTTAGCTGTTGCTTTGGTGAATGCTTGTTTGTTTAAATAATACACGTTACTTTTATATTTTGCTTTTATTAAAGCGTTATTGCAGTTTCGATAAATATTTGGCTGGTATTTTTTAAAATTATTAATGATCGAGTCTTTTCTCAAATAAAACATTCCAGAATTCCAATAACCTTTTTTACTAATTATTTGTTTAGCTTTTGCCGCTTTAGGTTTTTCTACAAATCTAGTTACTTTGTTATTTTTTGTTAAAAAATAACCAAATTCACTGGAAGGCATTTTGGGTTTAATTCCAAAGATAAAGATATTATTATGAGTAAGTTTCTTTTGATTTTTTTTGATAGCTTTATTAAATAATGCAACCTTCTCTATCAAATGATCGGCAGCCAAGAACATTAAAGGTTGTTCATTAGGTATATCCTTTATTAATGCCGTACTTAATATAGCTGGTGCTGTATTTCTTTTAGCAGGTTCTAAAACTATCTTAAATTTTCTTATTTTGTGTTTCTTTAAATGTTGTTTTACTTGTTTTAAATATTTTGCATTAGTACTAATAATTGGAGCATCATATATAGATGCTTTAACTCTTTCTAGTGTTTTTCCCAACAAAGTCCAATTACCAAAATCTATAAATTGTTTTGCTTGATGTTTTTTAGCTTTTGGCCAAAGTCTTGTTCCAGCGCCACCACATAAAATAACCGGGCGAATTTTCATCAAATTTTTGAATAATCCTTAACTTCGTTTTTCTTACCAGGATGAGTTGGT
Organism: uncultured Pelagibacteraceae bacterium; assembly: GCA_902578265.1. Classification (GTDB taxonomy): domain Bacteria; phylum Pseudomonadota; class Alphaproteobacteria; order Pelagibacterales; family Pelagibacteraceae; genus Pelagibacter. The sequence continues at coordinate 36,128 of CACHCA010000005.1, read as the reverse complement.
GCTCCTAAATATGCAGGTCCAACAGTTTGTGCGTATTTCCAAAGAGTTCCTGATCCAAAATCAGATTTTCTAGCTTTCCATTTTCGTCTTCTTGAAGCTAATTGTGCTCTAGTTAATCGAACATTAATAGTCCCTTTCTTAGCATCAATATCAATAACATCTCCATTACGTAAAAGAGCAATAGGACCACCTAAAGCAGCCTCAGGTCCTACATGACCTACACAAAATCCCCGAGTTGCTCCAGAGAAACGTCCATCAGTTATTAAAGCAACTTTTTCTCCTTTACCTTGACCATAAATTGCACCTGTAGTTGAAAGCATTTCTCTCATACCTGGTCCACCAACTGGTCCTTCATATCTAATAATAATTACATCACCATCTTTATATTTTCTGCTCTGAACTGCTTTCATTGCGCTTTCTTCATTATCAAAACATCTTGCTCTTCCAGTAAATTGTAATTTTTTAAGTCCAGCAATTTTAACAATTCCTCCTTCAGGAGCTAAGTTACCCTTTAAACCAACAACACCACCTGTCGGAGATAATGGATTTTTAAATGATCTCATTACTTTTTGTTTTGGATTAAATTTAATTCCCTTTAAATTTTCTTTCATTGTTTTACCTGTAACAGTCATACAATCTCCATGAATATAACCACCTTCATAAAGAGTTTTTAAAAGCATTGGTACTCCACCTGCTAACCACATATCTTTTGCAACATATTTTCCACCTGGTTTTAAGTCTGCAAGATATGGAGTTCTTTTAAATATTTTCGCAACATCCATTAAATCAAATTTAATACCTGCTTCATTTGCTATTGCCGGGAGATGTAAACCTGCATTGGTTGATCCACCTGTTGCAGCAACAATTGTTGCAGCATTTTCTAAAGCCTTTCTTGTAACTATATCTCTTGGTTTAATTTTTTTAGCCAATAATTCCATAACCATTCGACCGCTTGCTTTTGCATACTTATCTCGTTCTTCATACGGAGCTGGTGTTCCAGCTGAATAAGGTAGTGCTAGACCAATCGCTTCAGATACGCAGGCCATAGTGTTAGCAGTAAATTGTCCCCCACAAGCTCCTGCTGTTGGACATGCAACTAATTCTAATTTTCTTAATTCTTTTGCAGACATTTGTCCTGATGAATGTTTTCCAACCGCTTCAAAAACATCTACAACAGTCACATCTTTACCTTTGTATTTACCTGGTAGTATTGAACCACCATATATAAATACACTTGGAACGTTTAATCTAACCATCGACATCATCAAACCAGGTAAAGACTTATCACAACCTGCAATACCTACTAATGCATCATAACAGTGCCCTCTAACAGTTAATTCAGCACTATCAGCGATAACTTCTCTTGATATTAATGAAGATTTCATTCCCTCATGCCCCATGGCAATACCGTCTGTTACGGTAATTGTACAAAATTCTCGTGGTGTTCCACCTGATGCTCTTACACCTTTTTTAACAGACTGCGCTTGTCTCATTAAGGCAATATTACAGGGAGCTGCCTCGTTCCATGTTGATACAACTCCAACAAAAGGTTTAGCAACATCCTTCTCCGTTTCTCCCATTGCATAATAAAAAGATCTATGAGGAGCTCTATCAGGTCCTAAAGATGTATGTCGACTTGGTAATTTTTTCTTATTAAATTTCCGCATTATAAACTTTCAATTGTTAAAGATATTTTTTTGATATCATTTTTTAAGTTACTATAGTTAGTTTTTTCTTGTTCAACAATATTTTTTGGTGCCCTATCGACAAATCCTTTGTTTGATAATCGTTGTGAAATCTTGTCTAATTCGTCTTGGTATTTTGTTTGTCTTTTTAGTAAATTTTCTTTGATTAAACTTAAATCAACATTTTCATCAAAATAAATCTTAAAAATATCACCTGAAATTACAAGAGTTGCAGAAGGTCGATCTTGATCCTTTTCAAAAAAATTATTGATACGACCAAGTTTTTTTAAGATTATTTCATTATTATCCATCAAAGATCGATTTTTTTTAGCTATCTTATTCATAGAAAGATCTACAAAAGAACCTGGACTAACATTTAACTCATTTTTAAACGATCTAAGTTCTGAGATAATATTGATGATTTTCTCTACATCCTTTTGTGATTTGTCTTTTTTAACTTTTCCTGATGGCCAGTTTTTGTACATAAGGAAATTCTTATTCGATTTATCAAACTTATTTTTTAACCATATTTCTTCAGTAACAAACGGGATAAATGGATGAAGCATAATAAGTATTTGTTTAAAAACATAAGCTGATACCTCTTTTACCTCTTTTTTTGATTTTTCATCATCTGAATAAAGGATTGTTTTTGAAAGTTCGATATACCAGTCACAATATGAATGCCAAGCAAATTGATAAGCGTTTTTGGCTGCCTCATCAAATCGATAATCTTTAATATTCTTTTGAATTTTATCTTTTATTTCTATCAATTCAGAGTAAATCCATTTATTGATATTTAAAGTAGTTTTGGGAACTTTATCAGTCTTGTTAAAATCACAATTATTTGTGATTAAAAAATTGTTTGCATTCCACAATTTATTTAAAAAGTTCCTATATCCTTTCACTCTATCTTCAGAAAGTTTTACATCGGTTCCAGGTGAAGCCATTGAAAGTAAAGTAAATCGTAAAGCATCTGCACTATATTTTTCAATTAAGTCTAATGGATCAATTACATTGCCTTTGGATTTAGACATTTTTTGTCCTTTTTCATCTCTTACTAAAGCATGAACATAGATATCTTTAAAAGGTTCTTTATTAAGAAATTCCATTCCAAACATAATCATTCTTGCAACCCAGAAAAAAATGATATCAAAACCAGTGACTAAAACTGTGGTTGGATAAAATTTCTTAACGAAATCTTTTTTATCTGGCCATCCTAAAGTTGCAAACGGCCATAAACCTGAAGAAAACCAAGTATCTAATACGTCAGGATCTCTAACTAATTTTACATCTTTTTTGTAATGCTTTTTAGCTTGCTTATTTGCTTCTTTTTCATTTAAAGCAACAAATATTTTATTGTCAGGTCCATACCATGCTGGGATTTGATGACCCCACCACAACTGTCTAGAAACACACCAGGGCTCAATATTATTCATCCATTGAAAATAAGTTTTAGACCAGTTATTTGGAAAAAAATTTGTTTTTTTTGTTTTAACAATTTTTTTTGCTTTGATAGCTAATTTTTTTGCATCAACAAACCATTGCTCAGTCAAAAAAGGTTCAATAACAGAATTAGATCTATCTCCATAAGGAACTTTATTTTTTATATTTTCCTCTTTAACAAAATAATCTTTTTCTTTAAGTTCATTTAATATTTTTTTACGAGCATCAAATCTATCCAAGCCTACATAATCTTTTGGTGCATTTTCATTTATTTTACCCTCTTCAGTAAAAACATTTATTATTTCGAGTTTATTTCTTTGTCCTACATCATAATCATTAAAATCATGTGCTGGGGTAATTTTAAGTGCTCCTGTTCCCTGTTCTGGGTCTGCATAATTGTCTTTTATTATTTTAATTTTTCTACCAACAATAGGTATAGTGACTGTTTTGCCGACAAAACTTTTGTATCTTTTATCTTTAGGATTAACTGCAATAGCTGTATCCCCAAGCATAGTTTCGGGCCTGGTTGTGGCTATAGTGATAAATTCTGATGATTTATCTATTGGGTACTGAATGTAGTAAATCTTAGATTTTATTTCTCTTTGATCTACCTCTAAATCTGAAATTGCAGTTTTTAAAACTGTATCCCAATTGACTAATTTTTCTGCTTTATAGATTAGTTTTTTTTTGTGTAACTCGACAAATACCTTAATTACAGATTTTGATAAATTTTCATCCATAGTGAAAGCGTTTCTGGACCAATCACATGAACAGCCAAGTTTTTTTAATTGATTGATAATTATATCACCGTACTGATTTTTCCAATCCCAAACCTTTTCTATAAACTTTTCTCTTCCAAGAGTATTTTTATCTAAATTTTCGTTTTCAAGTTTTCTCTCAACAAGTGCTTGGGTAGCAATACCAGCATGATCTGTACCTGGTTGCCATAAGGTTTCATAATTATTCATTCGATAATATCGAACTAGCATGTCTTGAATTGAATTATTCAAAGCATGTCCCATATGTAAACTTCCAGTTACATTTGGTGGTGGAATTACAACTGAAAATTTTTTAGAGTTTTTTTGAGGTTTAAATAGTTTATTTTTTTCCCAATACGAATAGATCTTATCTTCTACATTGGAATGTATATATTTATCGCTCATCTTGGATATAGTTAGTTTATAATTTATTAATTTAAATTAACAATAATCAAATTAAAACGTTATTTGATAGACTAATCTTAAAAATTTAATATAAAACTGATGTAGCTATCATCTAAAACATAAGGCAACGTGGCGGAATGGTTACGCAGAGGATTGCAAATCCTTGTATCCCGGTTCGATTCCGGGCGTTGCCTCCAAAAAAAATCTTGTTTTAGTTAAAAAAAAAAGTAAGTTTGCTTTTTACATTCCTCGGTAGCTCAGTTGGTAGAGCAGTTGACTGTTAATCAATTGGTCGCAGGTTCGAGTCCTGCCCGAGGAGCCAAATTTTACCCAACTTTTGAAATATTATTTGAAACTTGTAATGATTTATTAAATTTCAATTTTTGATCAGCATTAAGTTCAGAATATAATTTAACTAAGAAATTATAATTCACATTCATATGACCCTCTTGAGATTTTTCTAAATTAACTAAGTATTCTGAAAAATCTTCAAAGAAATAGTTTATTGGAACTTTAAGATAATTTGATAACTGTAATAATCTTATCGAACTAACTCCGTTAGTTCCTTTTTCATATTTTTGTATTTGTTGAAATGTGACGTTGATTGCTTTTGCTACTTTTGTTTGTGTTAAACCTAAAGCTAACCTTCTAAGCTTAAGCTTATTGCCTAAATGCTTATTAAAATTATCTTCCATTAAGACCCCTCTTAATTTTTATTAAAAACAGATTGAACAAGTTTTTAATCTTTACTGCAACAATATTATTTTTTTATTTCCTCGGAAAAAACCTAAATGCCCAAAATATGTCAAGCAATACTTGAAGGATATTTTGATAAAAATTCCTTGAAATTATTGGTATCTATAGTATCTGACTTAGGAAAAGTTTAGTCCTATCACTGCTAGGATTTGCAAAAAATTCCTTAGTATCTGCTTTTTCTACTATCATTCCCTCATCCATAAATATCATTTGATCAGCAACTTCTTTAGCAAAACCCATTTCATGAGTTACAACAATCATGGTCATACCTTGTTTTGCAAGATTTACCATTACATCAAGCACTTCTTTAATCATTTCCGGGTCTAAAGCAGATGTAGGTTCATCAAAAAGCATTATTTTTGGCTCCATACATAAAGCTCTTGCTATTGCAGCTCTTTGTTGTTGTCCTCCAGATAATTGGCCTGGATATTTTTGTGCTTGATCAAGAATTTGTACTCTTTCTAAATGTTTTAATGCTAATTCCTCAGCTTCTTTCTTTGGCATTTTTTTTACCCAAATAGGAGCTAATGTACAATTATCTAAAATTGATAAGTGAGGAAATAAATTAAATTGTTGGAATACCATACCAACTTCAGCTCTTATTTGCTCAATATTTTTTGTATCCTCTGTTAATTCAGTTCCATCAACAATAATATTTCCCTCTTGATGTTCCTCTAATCTATTGATGCATCTAATCAAAGTTGATTTTCCAGATCCTGATGGACCACATACTACAATTTTTTCTTTTGGTTTAACTTCTAAATTAATCTTTTTTAGAACTTGAAAGTCACCAAACCATTTGTTCATATTATTAATTTGGATGATGCTATCTGACATAATTTTTATCTATCTGTTTTATATTTTTGCTCTAAATTATAGCTATATTTACTCATTGCATAACAAATAATCCAGAAAATTATTGCTGCAAAAACATAACCTTCCATTGCAAAACCTAACCATTTTGGATTAGTTTTTGCTAGATTTAACATTCCAACTATTTCTAGTAGACCTACAACAAATATTAAAGGTGTATCTTTAACCAAAGCTAAAAATGTATTTGCAATTCCTGGGATTACTAATTTTAGTGCTTGTGGAAGTATCACAAATATGTGCATTTTCCAATATCCCATACCTAAAGATTTTGCTGCCTCGTATTGACCTCTTGGTAAAGCTTGGAGACCACCACGTATAACTTCTGCTACATAAGCAGCTTCAAATAATGAAATTGCAATAATTGCTCTTACTAATTTATCAATGAAGAAATCCTCTGGTAAAAACATCGGAAACATTACCGCTGACATAAATAGAACTGTTATTAAAGGTACACCTCTCCAAAATTCAATAAAACCAACAGAGATATATCTAATTAGAGGAAAATTTGATCTTCTGCCAAGAGCAAAAGCCATTCCTATTGGAAAACAGAAAATTAAGCAGAAAAAAGATATTATAAAAGTTAAGGACAATCCACCCCAGGCACCTGTCTCTACCCAATTTAAACCATCTAATTTACCTAGCTCAACATACTCCTCAAAAAATATAAAATACTTTAAAGTTATATAAAGAGCTAAGGGTACAATTAAAAAATAATAGAATTTATATTTAGCGGGTATAAAAAAACCTAAAATAATAGATAAAATAGCTGCAATAATCCCATATGAAAAATCAAAAAATACAGGGCCACCGGATATAAAGAAAAAGATAAATAAGAATGCAATCAGAGGATAAATAACAACATAGTAAAGTGTTAAATACTTTTTAAATCTGTCAGTTGCAAAATAACCAACCGAGCCCATTAATACTAAGGCTATAAATGACAAATTTATTCTCCATTGCTCTGCATTTGGGTACATTCCATACATAAATCTTCTCATCCAAACTTTTATGTATGTCCAACATGCTCCTGAACCTGTGCAAACATCTTTTGTGTCTCCTGCAAAACTAGCATCTATTACAAACCAGCTAAGTATTGGTGGTAAAGATTTGATAATTACGAATATAATTAGCAATGACAGAACTGCATTAAAGTTATTGGTATTTATATGTTTATTTAAAAGATCTAATTGTTTTATTCCGCTAAATTCTATCCTTATGAAATAAAGTCCAATAAAACCTAATATTAATGGAAATAAAAAACTTAAAAAACCAGGTAAGAAACCAGTAATATTCAAACTAAAAAATGAATTAATAAAAACATCTAATACACTAATTAAAAATAAAAAAGAACCTAAGTATAAGAAAGTATTTAAATTATTTTTATCAGGTTTAAAAAAATTTATCTTCGACATCATTTTTCCTGTATTGCAATTTTTTTGTTATACCAATTCATTAAAAGTGAAATTGAAATACTTAAAGTTAAATAGGTAAACATAGTTATTGAAACTATTTCAATAGCTTTCCCAGTTTGCATTAAAGCAGTCCCTGCAAACACTAAAACCAAATCTGGATAAGCGATAGCTGCTGCTAATGAAGAGTTTTTTGTTAAATTTAAATATTGGTTAGTTGTTGGTGGAATTATTATTCTTAAAGCTTGAGGCATAATTACAAGTTTAAGCACCTGATTTGGAGTTAATCCTATAGATGCAGCAGCCTCTTTTTGTCCTTTACCCACACCTTGAATTCCTGCTCTTACACATTCTGCAATAAAAGTAGCTGTGTAAAGAGATAAAGATAAAGTAAGGGCAATCAATTCTGGAGGTAAACTTACACCGCCTTCATATATAAAAGAGGTTGTAGCTAATTGTTTTAAAACAGGAACTTCAAATGAAATACCTACACCACCAATCAAAAAACTTAAAAGAGGTAAAATAAATATTAATCCTATTGATATTAAAAATACTGGTATTTGTTTTCCTTGATTTTCTTGAACTCTCTTAGCATGAATACGAATAACGATTATAGCAATTATTGCTGCGACTATTGAATAAAAGAAAACACTAAAATTTTGCCAAATAAAAGCTGGAACATAAAGACCTTTAATGGTTAAGAAAAAAACACCAAAAATTGCTTCTGCATCTTGTGGAAGCGGTAAAGCTCTTAGTGCAGCAAAATACCAAAAAAATATTTGAAGCAGTAATGGAATATTTCTAAAAAACTCAACATAAAAGGCAGCAAATTTATTTATCAGATAATTAGGGGATAATCTTGCTACACCAACTATTACACCAAGAATAGTTGCAATAATAATCCCAATAACTGAAACAAGAATTGTATTTAATAACCCGACTAAATAAGCTCTAAAATATGAATGTGAGCCATCGTATTCTATTAATGAAAATTGTACATCGAAAGAAGACTCTTGTGATAAAAACCCATAACCAAAATCAATCCCTCTATTTTCCATATTAATCTGAGCGTTATAGGTAAAAAAACCAAAGACTAATACGACAGCAGTAACTGTAATTAATTGTGGAACAATATCTTTAAGTTTAAAATTCACGATGGGAGTAATATAGAAGCTTATAAAAAAAAGGGCTAGAAAAATCTAGCCCTTTTTAATCATTTAAATATGCAATTATCTTGCAGGTGGTACGTAAAGAATTCCACCCTTAGTCCATAATTCATTTGGACCTCTATCAGGTAAAATTCCAGTGTCAGCTATATTTCTTTTATAGCTTTCACCATAGTTACCAACTTGCTTAATAATTCTTAAACTCCAGTCGTTATCTAAACCAAAAGCAGCACCTAACTCACCTTCTGCTCCAACTAATCTTTTGATAGCTGGGTTATCAGAAGTTTTCATCATATCTGCATTTGCTGATGTAATACCGTATTCTTCTGCTTCGATCATAGTATTTAATGACCATCTTACGATATCTTCCCACACAGAATCACCTTGTCTTACAACAGGACCTAATGGCTCCTTTGATACAGTTTCAGGTAACACAATGTGTTCATCTGGATTAGACATTTTTGTTCTCTGTGCAGCAAGACCAGATTTATCAGTAGTGTAAGTATCACATCTACCTGCATCATAAGCAGCTACAACTTCATCAGCTTTTTCAAAAGCAACTGGTTCATATTTGATCCCTTTAGAATTAAAAAAGTCTCTCATATTTAACTCAGTTGTCGTACCAATGTTAGTACAAGCTGAGATACCATCTTTAAATTGGCTTGTTGAAGTAATACCAGAACTTTTTCTAACCATAAAACCTTGGCCATCGTAGAAATTTACTCCAACGAATGTAAGTCCGATATCAGCATCTCTAGAAAGAGTCCAAGTTGTGTTTCTTGATAAGATATCAATCTCACCAGAAGTTAAAGCTGTAAACCTTTCTTTTGCACTTAGGGGTGTAAACTTAACTTTGTTTGCATCACCTAGCACTGCAGCAGCTACTGCTCTACATACATCAACGTCAATACCAGTCCAATTTCCTGCAGCATCAGCGTTAGAAAATCCTGGAAGACCTTGAGATACTCCACATCTTACAAAACCCTTTTTTTGAGTGTTTTTAAGTGTTTTAGATTTTTTAGCAGCCATAGACTCTGTTGTAAAAGTGAACAACACAGCTACCATAGCAACTAAAGAAGTTAATTGTTTTAAGTATTTAAACATATTTCTTCCTATTGTTTATTTATTTGTTAACAAATAATTCAAAATTACTTTTGAATATCCATAATTTAAGCATGTTCAAAAATACTCTTCAAGAGGAATTTATTAGGTTTTTTGACTTAGTAAAATTCTAGTCAAGATAATAATTATTTAAAAATTACAGTGAAAATTGATCTATGGCGCGCCCTGAAGGATTCGAACCTACGACCCTCGGTTTAGAAAACCGATGCTCTATCCAGCTGAGCTAAGGGCGCATCAAAATTTACTTTAGATATACAATAATAAGTTAATTTTTAAAAAGGAATTTTTTTATTAAAAGTAAAATTGTTAATAACTCAATCCGACCTACAATCATAAAGAAAATAAGACAATATTTACTAAATAATTGAAGGTTATAAAAATCAAATTCTTCTAAACCATAGATTGAGGAATTAACAGTATTCATCAAAGTTAAAATCGACAATTTAAACGAATTTACAAATGTTATACCACTTAAACTTAACAATGAAGTTAGTATAAATAAAGATAAGATGAATATTATTATTGTTAAAAAGTATTTATTTATCTCATCAAGATTAAAATTAATTTTTGTAAATATTAACTTATTCATAAAAACATTTTTAGGTCGGCTAAAAGATAAAATTTGATTTAAAGAAAACTTAAATAATGAATAAATTTTTATAAATCTTAAACCAGAACTTGTTGAAAAAAAAGAACCGCCTATAATAACCAAGATTAAGTATACAAAATTTAAATTTTCTTGACCCGGACTTAATGTAAAACCAATATTTGTCATACTGCTAATTATCGCAAAAAGATTAATAAAAAAATCATAATTAAAACTAAAAAAAAGAAAAAAAATAGTTACTACGACTACTAAATAAACAAATAAGTGAAGATCTTCATAAAAAAAATTAACATTTTTTTTTCTTAAAAATATTAGATTATACGAGAAAAAAAGACTAAAAAAAGAAAACAACATCAATAAAGAAAATATAATTATTTGAACATTTTCTTTGATAATGATTGATAATTCATTGACTGGTAAAAAACCACCTGATGAAATTATCGTTAGAGCCAAATTTAACGAGTCAAATGTTCTTATTGAAAAAATATTTAATATTATAAATATCAAAATAGTTAATGATGAGTATAAAATAAGAATTTTAGCTGCTTGTTTTAAAATTTCTGAACTATTAAAAGAGATAAAATTTGTTAAAGTTTTTTTAAAACTGTCATCATAGATATCTATTAAATAGATTATTGAAAAAAGGAAATAAAGACCACCTATCCATTGAGTTGATGATCTCCAGATAACGAGGCTTTGATCAATTAGTTTTATATTATCAAAAACTGTGAAACCAGTGGATGTAAATCCTGATATTGCTTCAAAAAAAGAATTAGAAAAGGTTAAATTGTAAATACTGAAATAAAATGGAATTGATAAGACCAATGGTATTAATAAATAACCTAAAAAAATTGTTAGTATTTTATCAAAAATATTAGATTTAAAATTATATTTTCCAAATTTGAATAAAACTATAAATAATATAAATGATGTTACTAATGTAAAATAATAAGTATCTAAATTTAAATATAGATTAAAATAATATGAATAAAGAATATTAAAAAAAGAAAGTATTGAAACAATACCAAAGAAAAAACTTAAATATTTGATCTGTAATTTAAACATTCAATTAAACAGAGCTAAGCCTAAAAAGATTCTCTACAACTCCGACTGTGTCTTTTTTTACAATTAAAACAATCTGATCATCTTTTTGAAAAATGAAATCAGATTTTGGGATAATTACTTTCTTGTTTCTTAGAACAGCACCGATTCTTATTTCATCTGGTAAATTTGAATTTTTTAATTCTTTATTAATTAGTTCTGAAGACTCAATTATCTCTGCTTCTATTACCTCGTACTCACCATTTGATATTGTATAAGCGTTTTCAATAGTACCCTTATGAATATGTTTTAAAATACTAGAAACTGTATTCATCCTAGGATCAATCAAATCATCAATTTTCAAAGATGATTGTAACAAAGAATAATTTGGTTTATTGATTAAAGCCATTGTTCTTTTATCCTCAATATCTTTTTGATCTTTAGCAAATTTTTCAACAAGAACACTAACCATTAAATTATCTTCATCATCATTTGTAAGTGCAAGAACAGTTTCTGCTTCATCTAAATTTGCTTCAGATAAAACCTCTTCATCTAATCCATTTCCATTTATTACAATTGTATTATTCAATTCATTTGCAAGATATTCAGATCGCGTTTTATCTTTTTCTACGATTTTCACCCTCACCCCGTCTAGTGTATCTTCAATATTTTTAGCTAGGTTATAACCAATATTTCCTCCTCCAATAATCAAAACTTTTTTAGATATTTTTTCAGAATGTCCAAATGCTTCTAAAGTTTCTGCCATTTGTGAAGAATTTATTATTACATAAATTTTATCATTTTCATTCACTTGATCAGTTTTCTTAGGAATGAAAGATTTATCCCCTCTAATAATTGCAATAATATTTGCATCTAAATTTGGAAACTTTTTAGTTAACTCATTTAGTTTTAAACCAATCAATTTACAATTATCTTTAATTAATATTTCTAAAAGCCTAATTTGATTTTCAGCAAATGGAACACTATCTAAAGCACCTGGTGCTTCTAATTTTCTTTGTATTGATCTAGCAATTTCAATTTCTGGCGAAATTATTACATCAATTGGTAAGTTTTCTTTATTATAAACTCTAGTAAATTTTGGATTTAAATAATCTTGAGATCTAATTCTGGCAATTTTTTTTGGAATATTAAAAATAGAGAATGCTATTTGACAAATTAACATATTAATTTCGTCATTTCTAGTAACTGCTATTATCATATCAGTTTCAGCTGCATTTGCTTTTTCAAGTATAGAAGGATAGGTTGCTTTACCAACTATTGCTTTTACATCAAGTGAATCATTAATTTTTTGTATATCTTCACTAGATTGATCAATTACAGTAATAGAGTGACCCTGTTCACTAAGTAATTTGGCAATAGTGAAACCTACTCTTCCAGCACCACAAATTATAATATTCATTTTAATTAAATTCTTTTATTCCAAGACCTTTAAGTTTTCTATGTAGAGCGCTTCTTTCCATACCAACAAAAGTGGCTGTTTTTGATATATTTCCATTAAACTTTTTTAATTGAAGACTTAAATACTCTTTTTCAAACTTTTCTCTAGCTTCCTTTAAAGGTACGGATAAACTATTTTCATTAAATTTACTATTATTAATCCCAGATTTTAAAGATTCCTTAATGATATTAGAAATTTTTTCTTGAGTGCTAGGTTGTAGTATTGCAATTCTTTCAATTAAATTTCTTAATTCTCTTACGTTTCCATGCCAATCATGATTCAAAATATAGCTATTATTCTCATCAATTTCTAAACTTTTGATATTGTAACTTTTGGAAATTTTATCTGAAAAATACTTTATAAGTAAAGGTATATCTGAAATTCTCTCACTTAAAGGTTTAATATTAATTTCAAATACATTTAATCTATGGAACAAATCTTCTCTAAAATTACCTAATTCTATTTCCTGTTTTAGATCTTTACTTGATGAACAGATTAGTCTGACATCAACATTTATATCATTATTACCATTTACTCTTTTAAATTTCTGATCTGTTAAAACTCTCAAAATTTTTGATTGTATCGCTAGTGGTATTTCAGACACTTGATCTACTAAAAGTGTTCCATTATTTGCCTTTTCTAATGCTCCGTATGATATAGATCCATCATTTTTTTCTTCACCAAATAACTCTAAATCATATTTATCATTGTCAAGTAAAGCACCATTAATAATTATAAAAGGTTTGTTCTTTCTTTTTGAATTTTTATGTATTTTTCGAGCAATTAATTCCTTGCCAGAACCTGAAGGACCGTTAATGAAAATTCTACTTTCAGTAACAGAAATTTTTTCAATTTGTTCTTTTATATTTAAAATATTCTTACTATCACCAATTAACTCATAAGAAGAAAAAAGTTTATTTTCGTATTCTTTATTTTGTGTCTTTAAACTTAAATTTTCAACAGCTCTACTTATAAAATTTAATAATCTTGTTTTATCAAAAGGTTTTTCAACAAATTCAAATGCTCCATGTTTTAATGAATTAACTGCCATTTCTATATTTGCATGCCCTGAAATCATAATTACTGGTACATCAGTATTCTTTGATTTAATGTGTGTCAAAAGTTGTATACCATCATTGTCACCTTTATCTAATTTCACATCAAGTATTGCAACATCCGGCATTTTTTTATCAATCTCATTTAATGCTTGATTATAGTTTGCAGCTAATCGCGTTTGATAACCTGCATCTGCAATTAAATCATTCAGGATATTTCTTATATCTGAATTATCATCAACAATTAATATTTCTATACTCATTTAATTAAATCTAATTTCTATTTTTGCTCCATTTGGGATCGAAACAAAAGCAATTTCACCATTATGATCATTAATAATCTTGTTTACTATTGAAAGACCTAATCCTGTACCATTTTTTTTTGTCGTGAAATAAGGGTTTAAAATATCCTTTATGTTATTTTTTATATTCTCAAAACCCAAACCACTATCTGTGATTATAATATAGATTTGGTTATTTCTCTCGAAAATTTCAATAGTAATTATTTTATCGAAATTACTAGTATTTTCAGCTTTTTGTTGAATACTTTCAATAGAGTTTTTAATTAAATTAAATATTACTCTACTAATTTGCTCCTTGTCGCATTCTAACAAGATTGAGGGACTTTTATAGTCTAAATGAATTTTTATCGAAGAGTCTATTTCAGATAATAATTTCATATTTTCATGAATTATCTCAATTAAATCATTTTTTTTTAAAACTGGTTTAGGCATTCTAGCAAAATCAGAAAATTCATTTACTAAATTACCAATTTGTTTAATCTGATTATTAATAATTTTTAAATTTTCTTCAAAATTATCTTTTTCATTCTTATCAACTTGTTTAATGTATTTTTCTTTAATTCTATCGATTGATAATTGAATTGGAGTAAGAGGATTTTTAATTTCATGAGCTAATTTTCTTGCGAGATTACCCCAGGCTTCATATCTCTCGTTAATGATCAATTTATCTTGCTGATTTTTTAATCTAATAATCATTGAATTAAAATTTTTATTTAATATTTCTAAATCTTTATCTGTTTTTATCTCAGGTACTTTTGTAGTTAAATCACCCTGTCCTATTGCAGTGGATGCAGAAATTAAATTATTTATAGACCTAAAAAATCTTGAAGAAAATCTAATAGCAATGGTAATTGATATAAAAAGCAAAAGAGTAACTATAATTATATATATTATTGCAAAGGAAATTTTTATGCCTGTACTTCTTTCCTCAACTGTATAATAAAAATTGATTGCCTCTTGGGATTCATTTAAATATTTTGATATGTCTCTATCAAGATATTTTACAACATATAAAAATCTGTTTTCAAAAGCTTGGAGTCTCATTATTGCAGCTGAGATATTTTCAGGAGCATTTATTATTTTAAGTGGTCTATCATCATCTAGTACAAGTTTTAGTGTTTCATCTATTGGAGGAATATATTTTGAGCGATCATCTATATTTGTAAATAGTAATTCTTTATTTTGATCAATGATGTGTATTTCGTCTATATCTCTAATTAATTTTTGAGTTTTTAAAAATCTTATATATTCTTTATTATTATCATTTAAAAATTTAGAACTTTTGTTGGTATCAAAAGCAATTAATATAATATCAGACTCAATCTTATTTCTCACCTCCTCGACATAACTCTTAGCAAGTTCATAAGAATTATTTACAACTGTTGTAACTTTTTTATCAAAATACTTTTCAAGTGCAAAAGAAAATAAAAAAAGTGAAAAAATTGAAATCAATATTGAAGGGATTAAAGTGAAGAGTGAAAAATAAGTAATATATTTTTTATTTGATTTTAATCCATCCTTATCAATATCATTTCGAATAGATTTTTTAATCTCTAAAAAAATTAATACAAATAACGATAAAAGTAATAAAATATTTACAATTAACAAATTTTGTAAATTATTTTGATTTAATTCAATAAAACTTCTATCTATAAATGTTAAAAAAGTTAAAAATCCTAAAAATAGTGTGATACTAGATAGAATAATTATGAAAATATTTTTTTTCAAAAATTCAAGCATATTTAAGAATTATAGTATTTAAAGGAATGAACAACTATTTTGTAATATTAGCTGCCGGAAAAAGTAAGAGATTTCATAAAAAAATACCTAAGCAATTCTATAATTATAAGAATAAAGAAATTATTGATCACTCTATTGAAAAATCAGTCAATTCAAAGCTTTTTAAAAAAATTTTAGTTGTTACTAATAATATTAATCATTTCAAAAAAAAAAAGATCCACCATTCAGTCAAAGTAATAAAGGGGGGCAAAGAAAGATCAGACTCCTCTTTAAAAGCGTTAAAATATTTAAAAAAGTACAAACCTAATAATATTTTGATACATGACGCTGCCAGACCTGATTTTACAATTAAATTATTGAGGGAATTATTGGGACATTTAAAAAGAAATATAGCTGTAATTCCATATATTAACTCTAAAGATACAGTAAAATATAGAGTCAAAAATGAATTATACAATCTCAATAGAGAAAACACATATCTTACTCAAACACCACAAGGATTTAAATTTAAAAAATTATACGAACTTGCAATTAATGAAAAAAGTAAAATTACGGATGAGGCAACTTTATTCATCAACAATAATCGAAAGTTAAAATTTATAAAAGGAGAAAATACTAATAATAAAATCACTTTTAAAAGTGATATAAAATTAACTAAAACTTTTTTTGGAATTGGTTTTGATATTCACAGATTAGTTAGAAATAAAAAACTTTATTTAGGTGGTGCTAAAATACCTTTTCACTCGGGATTGAAAGGACATTCAGATGGAGACGTAATTTTACATTCAATTATAGACTCGATCTTAGGTGCAATGAGAAATAAAGATATTGGATCTTTTTTTCCAAACACAAAAAAATATAAAAATATTAGGTCTCCCAAAATATTGAAGCCAGTAGTTGAAAGTCTTTATAAATCAAATTTTTTTATAAATAATTTAGATATAAATTTGATTTGTGAACAACCAAAAGTATCGAAATATAGAGATCAAATAATCAACTCTGTCTCTAAACTAATGATGTTGAAAAAAGATCTTATAAATTTAAAAGGTAAAACAGTTGAAAAACTTGGTTTGATTGGAAAAGAAAAAGCCATTGCATGTGAAGTTATAATTTCAATAACAAAATATGATTAAAACTATTAATACTTTGTTTGTAACAATGTTAGGTTTAGGTAAAGTTCCAAAAATTCCAGGTACTTTTGGATCATTGGCTACAGTAATTATTCTTTACCTTTTATTTCACGTATTTAATTTATCTTCAAACTTAATATTAATATTGTTACTAATCATTTTCATTTTATCTTTTTCCGCTGTAGCACATCATATTAAAGATAATGAAAACAAAGATCCCAAAGAAGTAATTATCGATGAATTTATTGGTCAATCAATACCGATTTATCTTTATGAAATTTCACATGGCACAGAAAAATCACCTAACGAAGCATTAATTTTTTACAGTATTTGTTTTGTCTTATTCAGATTTTTTGATGTTGCGAAACCATTTCCTGTAAATTTTTTTGATAAAAACTTTAAAAATAGTTTTGGTGTAATCATGGATGATGTAATTGCAGGAATTTATGTTGTTTTATCTTTAATTTGTTTTATGGTTTTAAGCAGTTATTTTGTGTAATGAAATTATTAATCAAGCTATTAATTAGAAAAAAAATTAAAATATCAGTTGCTGAGTCCTGTACAGGAGGATTATTAGCCTCTGCTATCACTTCAATTAGTGGTGCATCAAAAATATTCAACCTAGGTTTGATCACCTACTCTAATCAAGCAAAAATAAAGATTTTAAAAGTAAATAAAAAAATTATCAAAAAATATGGTGCTGTGAGTCATGAATGTTGTTATGCAATGGTTAATAATTTATCTAAAATTTCAAAAGCCAATATAAATGTTTCAATTACAGGTATCGCTGGACCCAGTGGTGGCACCAAAAAAAAACCTGTGGGCTTAGTTTATATTGGAGTTAAAAAAGGAAATAAAATCGAGATAAATAAGTGCCTTTTTAATAGTAAAAAAAGATCCTTAATACAAAAAGCTACTGTAAAAAAAGCTTTAAATTTAATTCTGAGGACTGCTAAATAGCTGCTCTGCTCTTTTTTGAAACGCATCAGCTATTTTCTCTAATCCAAATTGAAAAGATACAATCATTAAAGAATTTAAGAATTTATTTTTGATTTCAAAATCGATATCAAAAGTGATTTCAGTAATACCATTTTCTTTATCAACAAAATTCCAATTATTTGATAAATGATTCAAAGGTCCATCTATATTCTTAACAAATATTGAGTCATCTTTTCTATTATAAACTACATCGCTTTTATAAGTATCTTTAAATGGTCCTTTACCTATTGTTAAATCTGCAATTATTTTTTTTAAATCACCTTCATTTCTATTTTCATATATTTTTGCATCAAAACAAAACGGAACAAATTCTGGATATTTTTCAATATCCAAAACTAAATCAATTAAATCCTTTTTTTTACATTCAATTAATCGCTTAACTGAAGCTTTTGGCATTAATGACTGTTTAATCTATTTTGTTGAAGTTTTGCAAAGTCTTCATCTGCATGATATGAAGATCTTGTTAAAGGAGACGAGGAAACTAATAAAAATCCTTTTGCCTTTGCGATATCACCTAATTCTTTAAACTCCTCAGGTGTATAATATCTATCCAGTGGAAAATGTTTCACAGATGGTTGTAAATATTGTCCAATTGTTAAAAAATCTACATCAGCAGATTTCAAATCATCCATTACTTGCAAAATTTCATCTCTTGTTTCACCTAAACCAACCATTATTCCAGATTTAGTAAAAACTTTTTTATTATTCATTTTTGCATTTTTTAAAAGTTCAAGAGATGCAAAATATCTTGAGCCGGGTCTAACTTTCAAATAAAGACTGGGCACAGTTTCAATATTATGATTAAAAACATCCGGATTAGCTTCTAATACCTTTTTATAAGCATCACCTTTTCTTAAAAAGTCAGGTGTTAAAACTTCTATAGTTGTATTAGGATTAGTTTTTCTTGTTTGTTTTATTACCTCATAAAAATGATTTGATCCACCATCATCTAAGTCATCTCTATCAACTGAGGTAATCACAACATGTTTTAAATCTAGTTTCTTAACAGCTTGTGAAATCTTAATCGGTTCAAGTTTGTCTAATTTATCTGGTTTTCCAGTTTTTACATCACAAAAAGCACAAGCTCTTGTACACGTATCACCCATTATCATAAAAGTTGCGTGTCTTTTACTCCAACACTCAGTAATATTAGGACAGTTTGCTTCCTGACAAACCGTTACAAGATTATTTTTATTAACAATTGTTTTTGTTAAAAAAAATTCCCTACTATTATTTAGTTTTGATCTAATCCAGACAGGTTTTTTTTTAATAGGATTAATTGGATTATTTACTTTCTCAGGATGTCTGGGTCTAATTTTTTGTGTCATTTTTTATAATATAAATTTTTTCGTTTTTTTTACCAAATAAAAATCTTTCTCTAATCAATGTTTCAATATAATCAAGATCTAGATTGTCACTTAATAACGAATTTTTAAAATCCAAGTCATTTATTTGATTAAATAATGATGATTCTTTGATTTTTAATTCCCTTAAAATTTGTTTTTTTTCTAAATAAGAAATTAATCCTCTTTCTCCAGATAAAAAATTAAAGAAAAAATAAATTATTAAAAAAAATGATATTAATAAAAGATAATTTTTTTTTAATCTTTGAAGCATTAATGAATTTTATTCATTCTAGCTTTTTTTCCAAGTTCTTCTTCTATACGAAGTAATTGATTATATTTTGCAACCCTTTCTGATCTTGCTAAAGAACCCGTTTTAATTTGATTTGAATTGGTACCTACAGCTAAATCAGCAATAAATGTATCTTCACTATCACCGGATCTGTGTGAAATGATTGTTTTAAAACCTATAATTTGTGCAAACTTAATTACATCTAATGTTTCAGTAACTGTACCTATTTGGTTTAATTTAATTAAAATTGCATTTGAAGAGATATTTAAGAAACCCTTTTTAAGTCTCTCGAGATTCGTAACATAAAGATCATCACCAACAATCTGAACTTTATTTATTGATTTCATTAATCTATTCCAGGCTACCCAATCATCCTCTGCAAAAGGATCCTCGATAGATTTAATTTTATATTTTTTAATTAACTTTATATATTCATCAATAGATTTTTTTACAGAGATGAAGCTCTTAGAATGAATAGAATATCTATTTTTTTTATACAGCTCATTTGCCGCCACATCTAAACAAATAGATACATCCTTGCCATTAATAAATCCTGACTTTTGAATTGCTGAAACAATTAAATCCAATGCTTGTTTATTATTATTGATCATAGGAGCAAATCCTCCCTCATCTCCAACTGAAGTTGATAAACCTTTAATCTTAATAAGTTTACTTAAATTCTTAATTACCAAGAAACATATTCTCATCGCATCTGAAAAATTTCTCGCACGGTCTGGTCTGATCATAAATTCTTGAATTCTCAAACCATTATTAGCATGAGCACCACCGTTAATTATATTCATTAAAGGGTATGGTAACTTATAATTATTTTTTATTAAAAATGTTTTGTATAAAGGTAATTTTCTAACTTTTGCTGAAAGTTTTTTTGCTGCTATAGATACTGCTAATATAGAATTAGCACCTAGTTTTGTTTTTTGTCTTGTTCCATCTAAATTAATCATTAATGTATCTATTCTCTCTTGATTATGGATATTTTGTCCTTTTAATTTTTTTGAAATTTTTGAATTAACAAGATTTACTGCTTTAAGAACACTTTTTCCTAAATATCTCTGGTTATTCTTATCTCTTTTTTCAAAAGCCTCGTAAGTGCCAGTTGACGCTCCTGAAGGGCAAATAGCAATAGCGCTATTATTTTTTATAAAAACTTCAGCTTCAATTGTTGGATTGCCTCTGCTATCAAACACTTGACGGGCTTTTACTTTTATAATTTTACTCACTTAATTTTTAATTAAATTATCTATATCAGTTAATTGTTTTAATAGACTTTCCAACTTATCTAATGGAATCATATTAGGACCATCTGATGGTGCATTATCAGGATCTTGATGAGTCTCAATAAAAACTCCTGCAACACCTACAGCAACAGCTGCTCTAGCTAAATGTTCAACAAACTCTCTTTGGCCTCCACTTTTTTCACCAAGACCTCCAGGTTGTTGAACTGAGTGAGTAGCATCAAAAATAACTGGATAACCATTTTTTGCCATGATAGGTAATGCTCTCATATCCGAGACCAAAGTATTGTAACCAAAACTGGCTCCTCTTTCAGTTACTAAAATATTTTTATTACCTGACTCTGAAATTTTTTTTGTTACGTTTACCATGTCCCAAGGTGCTAAAAACTGACCTTTTTTTACATTTATTATTTTATTTGTTTTAGCTGCAGCTACTAATAAATCTGTTTGACGACATAAAAAAGCAGGAATTTGCAAAACATCAACATGATTTGCAACAATAGAACATTGTTCGATGTTATGAATATCTGTTAGAATTGGTATGTTAAGTTCTTTTTTAATTTTATCAAAAACAGGAAGTGATGCATTAAGTCCAGCACCTCGTTTACCTTTTAGACTTGTTCTATTTGCCTTATCAAAAGATGTCTTGTAAATAAATCCAACACCAAATTTCTTAGTAATTTCTTGGATTTTACCAGCCATATCCATAGCGTGTTGTTCAGTTTCAAGCTGACAAGGACCGGCGATAATACATATTTTACTATCGTTTGAAATCTCTATTTTATTACAGTTGACCTTAATGTTGCTCATTTATGATTTTTTGATGCCTTAATAAAAGATGAGAATAAAGGATGAGGAGCTAAAGGTCTAGATTTAAATTCAGGATGAAATTGAACTCCTATAAACCATGGATGATTTTTTAACTCAATTATTTCTGGTAGTTTATTATCTGGTGACATTCCCGAAAAAATTAATCCTTTATTTTCAAATTGATCTTTAAGACTGTTATTAACTTCATACCTGTGTCTATGTCTCTCTTTTATAGATCTAGATTTATAGACTTTATTTATGGCAGAATTATTTCTCAATTTAGCCTCGTATAAGCCTAATCTCATTGTTCCACCTAGATTTTGATCTGTGCCTTTAATTATTTTGCCATTTTTATCCCATTCATTTATTAAACCTATAACTGGATAGCATTTTTTATCTAATTCACTTGATCCTGCTTTTTTGATATTTAATTTATTTCTCGCAAATTCAATGATTGCCATTTGCATTCCAAAACAAATACCTAAAAATGGAATCTTATTTTCTCTAGCGTATTTAATGGCAGAAATTTTTCCCTCTGTTCCTCTTTTGCCAAAACCACCTGGTATCAATAATCCTGAAGCATTCTTTAGTTTCTTTTTGATCTCACTATTCTTTAGATAATCAGATTCAATCCTTATTAAATTAACTTTCACTTTATTTGCAATACCACCATGTACCAAAGCTTCATCCAAAGATTTATATGCATCTTTCAAATTTACGTATTTTCCAATTATTGCAATATTTACAGATTTTTTAGTATTTAAAACGATTTTAGTTATTTTTTTCCATGGATTTAAATTAGCTCTTTTTTTAGATTTGAGTTTAAAATATTTTAAAACCTGTTTATCAAGTTTTTGGTTATAAAAACTTATGGGTGCTTCATAAATTGTTCTTACATCTACTGTCTCAATTACATTTTCAATTGGCACATTGCAAAACAAAGATATTTTTTTTCTTTGATCTAATGGTATAGATTGTTGAGATCTACAAATAATAATATCAGGTTGTATACCAATACTTCTAAGTTCTTTTACTGAATGTTGAGTTGGTTTTGTTTTGATTTCATCTGATGATTTCAAAAAAGGGACAAAAGTTAAATGAATAAATAATGTTTTAGACTTACCATGTTCATTTGAAAATTGTCTTATTGCTTCTACAAATGGCAAGCTCTCGATATCACCTACAGTCCCTCCAATTTCACATATTACAAAATCCTCATTCGTAATATCTTTTTTAATAAATTCTTTAATTCGATTTGTAATATGAGGTATAACTTGAACAGTTTTTCCAAGATATCCTCCTTTTCTCTCTCTTTTAATTACATCACTATAAATGCGCCCAGTAGTAATATTATCTGATTGTTTTGATGATATATTTGTAAATCTTTCATAGTGACCTAAATCTAAATCAGTTTCTGCACCATCATCAGTTACAAAAACTTCTCCATGTTGAAATGGACTCATTGTTCCAGGGTCCACGTTTAAATATGGATCCATTTTTCTTAATCTGACTTTGTATCCTTGTGATTTTAACAAATATGCGAGTGAAGCTGATGAAAGTCCTTTTCCTAAAGATGAAACCACGCCGCCCGTGACAAATATATATCGCGCCATGGAAGTATCTTATAACTAATAAAAAAGTAATTGAAAAGTATTAATTATTATTTTCTGGAATTGCTGGCGTATCTTCCTCAACTTGATCCAAAACTGAGTTAGATGGTGTCAAATCACCTCTAGAGACAATTGTAAGTGCTAAACTACATATAATAAACAAGGTTGCTACAATACCAGTAGCTTTGGTCATAAAATTTCCCGCTGTTTTTGAAAACATCAAATTTTCCTGAGAAACTCCAATTCCCAAAGCACCTCCCTCAGATTTTTGCATTAAAACCAATAAAACTAAAATCAATGCCAAAATAATATTAAGCACTAGCAATATATTTTCCATGAAGGCTTAATTATATGTTTTTTTAATTATATCAATGAATTTTTTCGCTTCTTGAGAGGCTCCACCAATTAGAAATCCATCTATATTTCTGATTAATTTTAACTCAAGAATATTTTTTGGATTTACGGATCCACCATATAAAATTTTATTATTCCCAACTTTATCTTTTATAAAATCAATTGTCTTTAACAATTCTCTAGATTTTGGGATAACACCTGTTCCTATTGACCAGACTGGTTCATATGCAATTATTACATTTTTGGTCCTTTGAACTTTATTTAAACCCAGTTTAATTTGTTTTGATAATATCTTTTTTGTAATTTTTTTTCTTTTCTGACTTAAAGTTTCACCAATACAAAATATCACTTTTAAACCAACCTTAATAGCCGCTTTAACTTTTAAATTAATTAATTTATCTGTTTCTCCTGATTGTCGATTTTCTGAATGACCAATTATAACATATTTAGCCCCTACACTTTTTAGCATTGATGGATTAACTGATCCAGTTAAAGGAACGTAACTCATACTCTCATGGCAATTTTGAGCACCTACTTCAACACTGGTTTTAATAAATTTTTCCGACATTAAATTTATTAAAGTATTTGGTGGGCAGTAAATTATTTTTATTTTTTTTGATTTTTTAAAAGTTTTTAAAAATTTTATTACTTTATTTACTGAATTTAATGTACCCAAACCACCGAACATTTTCCAATTTGCAATAAAATACATATATTTATTTGTCATCCACTTAAATTTAATCTATAGGTTTGCTTTTTATAGATCAATAAATTTATATAATTATGATTGGAAGTTTTAGAAATTTCGCAAAAACTAAGCTAGCAGGGGTATTTGTTTTTATAATGATTATCCCTTTCGTTTTTTGGGGAATGGGAAGTATGTTCAGTAGTGGAAACACAAATACAATTGTAAAAATAAATCAGTCTAATGTGTCTACAGAAGAATTTATTGATTATTTAAATAACTCTGGAATTCCTACAGATACAATAAGAGAAAACTTGAGTGATAATATTATTGAAGAATTATTATCTGGTTTGATTTCAACTAAAATTTTAGAATTAGAAATTGAGAAATACGATTTAATTATTTCAAAAGAAACACTGCTTAAACTAATAAAAAAAAATAAAAATTTTTTAGACGAGCAGGAAAATTTTCAAAGACTTAAGTATGAAAAATTTTTACTTGAAAATAATCAATCAGCACCTCAATTTGAATTTCGTTTAAAAAACCGTGAATTACAAAAAAACTTATTTAGTTTTGTAGGCGCTGGGACTGTTTCTCCAAAATTTTTAGTAAATAAACTTTATGAAGAGGAAAATAGAAAATTAGAGTTAGATTATATAAATTTAAATGAATTCTATAAAAAAAAAGA
The DNA here is from genome assembly GCA_902578265.1 of uncultured Pelagibacteraceae bacterium. GTDB lineage: Bacteria > Pseudomonadota > Alphaproteobacteria > Pelagibacterales > Pelagibacteraceae > Pelagibacter. The sequence goes on along the minus strand of CACHCA010000005.1, from coordinate 11,143 downwards.
TAGCTTTACAGATAACGATATAAAAAAATTCTTAGAGAATAATAAGAATGATTTAAAAGTGGAATATATTGATTTTAATTATTCCATAATTAATCCTAAAAATTTAGTTGGGGTAGATGAATTTAATCAAGCTTTTTTTGATAAAATTGACCAAATAGAGATTGATATTTTAAATGAACTTCCTTTTGAGTCTATTGTTACAAACTTTGATTTAAAGTCAAAAAAAATCAAAGATTTTAGATTTACTTACGACAAAAACGATTTAGAAAAAAAAATATTTGAAGCTAGAAATAATAAGTTTGATATCATCGAATTTAAAGATGATTACATTCTTTACAAAATAGTAAAATCAGAGCAACGCTCACCAAATTTAGATGATCCAGTCATTAGGGAAGAGGTCTTGGGACTAATGTATGAAAAGAATAAGTATGAATATAATAGAGATTTAATAGAAAAAATTGATAAAAAAAATTTCAATAATACGAACTTTGTAGAAATGGGAGGCAATAAAATCGAAAATTTATTACTAAATTCTATAAAAGATAATAAAAAATTTGATATTAAAGCTGTGGAACTTCTTTACTCATTACCTGTAAATTCATTTACTCTTATAAATGACGAGATGAGTAACATTTATTTGGCTAAAATAAAGAACTTTCAAAATGCGACAATTGAAAATAATGATAAAAAAAAAGAATATGAGATTAAACAAAATTCTAATTTAAAAAATAATATGTTAAAATCATATGATTTATATCTCAACAGCAGATATGATGTTACTTTGAATCAAAAAACAATAGAACGAGTTAAAAATTTCTTTCAATGAACATAAATCGAAGCTTCAAAGATTTTAAGTTTCGACATAGAAGCAATAAAAATCAAATCATATATACTTCAAAAAAAATTCAAAATGATGAGGAAATTTTAAATTTAATAGATAATTTTTTAAGTGAAAAAAATAGCTTTATATTTGAGTCGGTAGAGAAAGGAAAAATCAAAGGAAGATACACTATATTTGGTAAAAATCCTGACAAGATATGGGAATTCAGAAATAGAATTTCTTATTTAATTCAAAATGAAAAGAAAATTAAACTTAAATATAAACCTGAAAATTTGATTGAGAAAATTATTGAAGAATTTAAATTTGAAACTCCCAAAAATTTACCAAAACTTTGTTCTTTAATTTCAGGATATTTCTCATATGACTCTATAAGATATATAGAGAAAATCCCCAATAATTGTAAGGATGATCTAAATATTCCTGATGTAAGACTTCTACGACCAAGAACACTTGTTATTCACGATAATTTAAAAAAAGAGATTTTTTATATTAGAAATATCTTTAAGGACGAAAAAATTAAAGATTATCAAAAAAAATATGATGAGGTAAGGTCAGATCTTTTTAGATTACTAATTCAATCATCGATTAAGAATATAAGTAATAAGCCACAATCAAAATCAAAAAATATTAAAGTTAAATCGAATACCTCAAAAAATAGATTTTTACGAATGGTTGATAAAGCAAAAAAATATATAAAAGTTGGAGATATATTTCAGGTAGTTTTAAGTCAAAGATTTGAAGCTAAATTATCAAAAAAACCAATTGATATTTATAAAAAACTTAGAGTGACTAACCCATCGCCTTTCATGTTTTATTTCAATTTTAGTGACTTTCAAATTATTGGTGCAAGCCCTGAAATATTAGTGAGACTAAGGGATAATAAAATTACTGTAAGACCTATCGCTGGAACAAGACCAAGAGGCAAAACTTTGAAAGAGGATCGTTTTTATGAAAAAGATCTACTTAATGATAAAAAGGAACTTTCAGAGCACTTAATGTTATTAGATTTAGGAAGAAATGATGCTGGTAAAGTTTCAAAGATTAATACAGTAAGAGTTACTGAAAGCTTTATTATTGAGAGATATTCTCATGTAATGCACATAGTATCAAACGTAATCGGTGAGTATAATAATAAATTTTCTAAGTTTAAATCACTTCTAGCTGGTTTCCCTGCAGGAACTGTTTCAGGAGCCCCAAAAATTAGAGCTATGGAAATAATCGACGAATTAGAAACAACTAAGAGAAAGGTTTATGCTGGTGGAATTGGTTATTTTTCGGCTAACGGAGAATTTGATACATGTATAGCTTTAAGAACGGCTGTTGCTAAAAAAAATAAATTTTATGTTCAAGCTGGCGCTGGAATTGTTGCTGATAGTAAACCTTTAAAAGAATATGAGGAAACTGTAAATAAAGCAAAAGCTTTAATTAATGCTCTAAAATGAAAAAAATAATTCTAATAGATAATTATGATAGTTTCACTTTTAATCTTTATCATTATTTATCTTCATTAAAAGTTAAGGTAGATGTAATAAGAAATGATCAGATTACATCTAATGAGATATTAAAAAGGAAATATAATAAGATCGTAATCTCACCAGGCCCAGGTAATCCTGATCAATCAGGCAATTGTTTAAAAATAGTAAAATCTTTGTATAAAAAAATTCCAATTCTTGGTGTTTGTCTTGGTCATCAAATTATAGGACAGGTATTTGGTTCTAAAATTGTTCAAGCTAAAAAGCTTATGCATGGTAAAACAAGCAAAATTATCTCAAAAAAGTTGGGAATTTTAAAAAATCTTCCAAAATCATTTGAGGCGACGCGGTATCACAGCTTAATTATTGATAAAAAAACACTATCAAAACATCTTGAAATTACAGCTGAGAGCAAAGATGGTTTGGTTATGGGTGTTCAGCATAAGAAATATGCTGTTCATGGAGTGCAATTTCACCCTGAAAGTATTAAAACTAAACTAGGTATTAAAATTTTAAAAAATTTTATTAGAATTTAAAAATAATGAAACAATTCATAGAAAAGATTAAAAATAAAGAAAACCTATCTTTTGAAGAAAGTAAGAAAGCTTTTGAATTATTAATGGAGGGTAAGGCAAATGAACAGGAAATATTTGATTTTTTAACACTTTTATCAACTAAAGGTGAAGTTTCAAATGAGATTGCTGGGGGTGTTTACGTTCTAAGAAATAAATCAAAAAGAGTTAATGTACAAAATTGCGTCGATACATGTGGCACTGGTGGTGATGGAATGAATACACTCAATATTTCAACAGCTTCTGCATTATTACTTGCCAGTATGGGTGTTAAAGTGGCAAAACATGGAAATAAAGCAGTATCTTCCAAATGTGGATCTGGCGATGTTTTAGAGGCCTTAAATATAGAAATTAATTTAGAACCAAATGATATTGAGTCACAAATTGAAAAAAATAATTTTGGTTTTATGTTTGCACCAAATTACCATAGTGCAATGAAATACGTTGGACCTACAAGAAAAAAAATTGGAAAAAGAACAATTTTTAATATGATTGGTCCTTTGAGTAGTCCAGCTTTAGTTAAAAGGCAAGTTGTTGGTGTTTTTGAAAAAAAGTTATTAAAAATATTTGCAAACGCTTTAAAAAGTTTAGATATTAAATTTGCATGGATCGTCAATAGTGAAGATGGTTTAGATGAAATCTCACCCTACGCTAAAACAAATGTTATTCAATTAAAAAACAACGTTATATCGGAAATCATAATTGATCCAAAAGAATTAAATATAAACGCAGATAAATTTGAAAATCTTATTGGTGACGATGCAAAATTTAATGCTAATAAAATGATCGAAATATTTAAAGGTGAAGATAATGATTTTTCCAAAGCAGTATGTTTAAATGCTGCAGCGGGATTGATTGTTAATGAAACACATGAAGATTTTATCGATGCGTATAAAAATGCAAGAGAGCATATTTTATCAAATGAAGTTATCAAACATTTAAAGACTATTCAAAATGCCTGAAAATGTTCTCGAAAAAATAATTAAAAAGAAAATAGAAAAAATAGAAAATTCTAAAAAAAATATTTCAATAAGCTCATTAAATGAATTAATAGAGAAAAATAAAATGTTTATTAATTTTAAAGAAAATATTGAAAAAAATATAAAGGAAAATAAATTTTCAATTATTGCTGAGATCAAAAAAGCTAGTCCTTCTGCAGGTATAATCATAAATGATTACGACCCTGTAAAAATAGCTAGTATATATAATGATAATAAAGCTACTTGTTTGTCTGTTTTGACTGAAGAAAAATTTTTTTTAGGAGATTTGAAACATATAAGTGAAATTAAACAGAATATTAATTTACCAATTCTTTGTAAGGACTTTTTTGTGGATAAATTTCAAATTCCATTAGCAAAAAGTTATGGAGCAGATGCAATATTAATTATATTAGCTGGTGTAAGTGAAAGCCTTGCAAATGAGTTATATGAGGAAGCTTTAAAATTAAATATGTCTGTTTTAGTTGAGGTGCATACAGTTGAAGAAGCAAAACAAGCTTTAAAATTTGAAGATGCATTAATTGGTATCAATAATAGAAACTTAAAAACTCTTAAAACTGATATAAATACAACTTTTGATATTCATGATGTTTTGGTTAATCATAAAGGTCCATTAATTTCTGAAAGTGGAATAAAAACAAAAGATGAACTATTAGAACTCTCAAATAAAACATCTATTAAAACTTTTCTAATTGGTGAATCACTTTTGAAAAATTTGGAAAATAATTCTATTTTCTCTGTTCTTTAGTCAAATAGTCCCTATTTTATTGGGTTTTTTTACTATTGTGAATTGAAGAGAACTTTTGTAGAACAGATTTTGTACGATATTTGTTCTTATGCTAACAAAAAAACAAAAAAACCTGCTATTATTTATCAACAAGAAGTTGAGAAGCTCTGGTGTTTCTCCATCTTATGAGGAGATGAAAGCTTCTTTAAACCTTAAATCTAAGTCTGGAATTCATAGACTTATAAGTGCATTAGAAGAGAGAGGTTTTATTAAAAGACTTGCTCATAAAGCAAGAGCATTAGAAGTAATTAAATTGCCAGAAACGGCTTCTGCAAATGACATTTATAACAATTTTTCACCAAGTGTTATTAAAGGTGGTTTAGATGAGGAAAATTTATCATCAGATGATGCTGAGGTACCAGTTTTGGGAAAAATTGCTGCTGGAACACCTGTTGAAGCTATTCAAAATGAGGTTTCAAGAATACCTTTGCCAAGTAATTTAGAGAAAAATGGAGATTATTTTGGTTTAAAAGTTCAAGGGGACTCGATGATTGAAGCTGGAATTCATGAAGGTGATACTGTGATTATTAAAAGAACAGATACAGCTGATAATGGAAAAATTGTTGTTGCTCTAATTGATGAGCATGAAGCAATGTTAAAAAGAATTAGAAAAAAAGGTAAAGTTGTTGCTTTAGAAAGTGCCAACAAAAATTATGAAACTAAAATATTTGGACCTGATAGAGTAAAAGTTCAGGGTGTATTAGTATCTTTATATAGAAACTTCTAAAAAAATAGTCTAAACCATTTTAATGAAAAAAGTAGCAACTAGATTTGCTCCCTCACCTACTGGTGCATTGCATATTGGTGGTGTTAGAACAGCTTTATTTAATTGGTTATACTCCAAAAATCATAATGGCAAATTTTATTTAAGGGTGGAAGATACAGATAAAGAAAGATCTAAAGATGAATTCAAAGATCAAATAATACAATCGCTTAAATGGATCGGTATCAACTATGATGGAGAAGAATATATTCAATCAAAAAAATTAGATGATCACATTAAAGTTGCAAATCAGTTACTTAAAAATGGTCATGCATATAAATGTTATTGTTCAAGTGAAGAAATAGAAGAACAAAAAAAAAGAGCAAGGCAAAAAAAGGTTCCTTATATTTACGATAGAAAATGGAGAAATAAAAGTGAAAATGATGCTCCCAAGGATATTAAACCTGTTATAAGATTTAAAAGTAAGATTGATGGAACATCAATATTGAAAGATTTGGTTCAAGGTGATGTCGAAATAGAAAATAATACTATTGAAGATTTTATTATCTTAAGAAATGATGGGACTCCTACATATAATTTATCAGCATCCGTGGACGATCATCAAATGAATATGACACATATTATAAGAGGTGACGATCATAAAATAAACACCTTCAAACAAATACAAATTTATCAAGCCATGAAATGGGAGTTACCTTCATTTGCACATATTCCTTTAATACACACAATTGAAGGAAAGAAATTATCAAAGAGAGATAAAGCATCTACATTAGATGATTACTCTCAAATTGGTATTATGCCTGACGCTTTAAGAAATTATCTACTAAGATTAGGATGGTCTTATAAAGATAAAGAAATATTTACTTTAGATGAAAGTATTAAATATTTTAATCTTGAGGGAATTGGTAAATCTCCCTCTAAACTTGATATGAGTAGAATTTTATCAATGAATGAACATTATATTAAAAATATTAATGAAAATAATTTATTCAATCAATTAAATGAATATTGCAAATTATATAAAAGTGAAATTCAATCAGATAAAAAAGATAAGATTAAACAATCTCTTACTTTCTTGAAAAATAAAGCAAAAACTTTGGAGGATATATTTAATAATGCTCAATATATTATAAAAGATGAGGTCGATTTTAATAATGATGATCTTAAATTAATTGACGATAAAGCAAGAAAAGTAATTTCTGATTTTAAGAATCAATTTGAAAAAATAGACGTGCCATCTAGAGAAATTTTAGAACCAATAGTGAACGATCTCATAAAATCACACGGCACAAATTTTAAAGGTGTTGGGCAACCATTAAGGATTGCTTTAACAGGTTCGAAGTTCGGACCTGGTATTTATGATATAATTTTATCCTTAGGAAAAGAAGAAGTTCAAAAACGACTAAGAGCTAAGATAGCTTGAAACAACCTCTGCGGCTTCTGATGATGAAGAAGTTTTAGATTTGATCTCATTTAAAGTTTTATCAACATCGAGAATTTGTTTTTTCATAAGTTCGGGGTTTTTTAAAAAGTATACTACAGATTTAAAAATTTCTTTAGAATTACATTCTTTTTGAATTAATTCTGGAATTACTTCTTTTTGGTTAATTATATTAATTATATTTGCAAATTTTGTCTTAACTAAAAATTTTACAATAAAAAAATTAATAAAATTCATTTTATAAATTATAATAGATGGAACTTTTGCATTGCAGATTTCAAGGGAAACAGTTCCAGATTTCGCCACAGCAAATATTGTGTTTGATAAAATTTGTGATTTTATATTTTCCTCTGATATCACATCAACATTATCAAAATTATTTTTTTTAATCTCGTCTTTTATCAAATCTTTATTTAAATCAGTCGCATGAAAAATAAAATTATATTTGTTAAATTTTTCATTCATTAATTTAATAAAATTTATTAAGATTGGTAAAAGAATATTCGTTTCAGATGTTCGGCTTCCGGAAAATAAAGATATAATCTTTTTATTTTCATTAATCATATTTGATAAATTTGTTTTAATATTTTCTTTATTTTCGAGTAAGGGATGACCAACAAAAGTATTTTTAATATTTTCTTTATCAAAGTATTTTTTTTCAAAATTGAATAGTAATAAAACGTGGTCTAAAAACTTTTTAAAATTCTTAACCCTACCCTCTCTCCATACCCATACTTGTGGTGCAACATAATGTATAGTTTGAATATTAGGATTAATACTTTTTACTTTTTCAGCAACTCTTAAGGTAAAATCTGGGCTATCTACACTAAAAAGAATATCAGGATTAAATTCAATTATTTTATTTACAGTTTCGTTAATTTTATTTCTAATTTTAAATAAATTTAGAATAACACTGGTAAAACCAATATAAGTTATTTCTTTAAGATCATATATTGATTTGATGCCAAGTTTATTTAGATGAAAACCCCCAACGCTTAAATATTCTATATCTGAGTGACTCTGTTGAAGCTTTGTAATTACAGTTGATGCTAATTTATCTCCTGAGGGTTCACCAGTTAATATAAAAATTTTTTTCATTTAACTGAGATAAACATTTTATTTTTATTAGCAAAACTAATACATTTATTTTTATCTAAAAATACATGTTGATTACCTTTTACCACAATGCCTTTTAATCCAGCTGTCTTACTTTGTTTTAACGTTTTTAAACCAATGGTAGGTAAATCAACTCTGAGATCCTGTTTCTTTTTTGGAAACTTAACTAAAACACCATGGTTTCGAAATTTTTTACTTTTACTTTTTTCAAGCATTTTTTTTGTTCCACCTTTTCCCTCTATTGAAATTACTTTTTTATTTCTGACTACTACAGCTTGGCTGTAATTATATTCTTTTAAATTATTTAACGTATTAACAGCCTTCTTAATATCTAATTGATCAGCATTGTTTGGCTTAATCTTTGAATAATTCCCCTTTTTGAGTGTAAGCTCTGGATTAAATTTAAGAGAATTTTCTGTTTTTATATTATTTTGAGCTAATATCTTTATAATTTCTTTCAAAATTGCAGCATCACCAAGCTTCGATGCATTAATAATTCTTGGAATATAATAAATCCCTTTAAAATCTAGTTTTAACTTAGAAAAGTTTGGTTTGTTTACTTTTCCTGCAAATAAGACTCTTTTACAGCTATTTTCCTTAAGAGTATTTATTATTTTACCAAATTGACCTATAGAAACCACATGAGATTTTTTATCTTTTTTATATTTCTTAGATGTGGATAAATCTATTATTAAGTACTTTATTTTTCTTTTCTTAATTGTTTTAAGTATTTTATTTGGAAAATCTGTATCACCAAAAATTAATCCTATCATCTTATGAAAATGGGGTACAAATAGATCTTTTTTTATCCTTAGTGATAAATTCTATTACTTCTTTAACTAATGGATTTTTCTGAAATGAACCATTTAATTTACTTATATTTTCATTGATATTTTTAGTAGCGAAAATCACTTTATATGCCTCATTTAATCCTAAAATATCCTTATTTTCAAATTTAGCTCTTCTTAAGCCTATTAGATTTAATCCCTGCAGTGAATTTCTGTTTCCTGTTGATAATCCATAAGGAATAACGTCGTTTAGCACTCCAGTCATTCCTCCAATCATTGCCATTTTACCAATTCTTGTAAATTGTTGAACAGCAGAATTACCACCAATAACAACATTGTCTTCGATAATAGCGTGACCACCTAAAGGCACATTGTTTGCTATAATTACATTATTACCGACCTGACAATCGTGGGCTATGTGAGATGAAATCATAAATAAACAATTATTTCCAATTACAGTCTTGCCCCCACCACCAATTGTTCCAGGATTTATTGTTACATACTCTCTTATTTTATTATTATCTCCAATAACTAAATTTGTTTCTTCACCATTATATTTCAAATCTTGTGGATCATTAATTGAGACAAATGGATAAATCTTATTTCCTTTTCCAATTTTAGTATTTCCAGTAATGCTAACATGTGATTGGATCTCTGTATTCTCTCCAATTTCAACATTAGGACCAATGACAGAATACGGACCAATTTTAACGCTCGAATGAACTTTTGCATTTTCGTTAATTATAGCTGTTTTATCTATCATTTATTTTCTCTGATAAAATTTTTTAAGTCTTTGGCTGGATAACCCATCACTTTAGAATTATCAGGAATATTTTTTATAACCCCACTGCCTCCACCTATTTGCACATTATTGCCAATCTTAAGATGTCCTGAAATGCCTGCCTGACCCCCAATCATAACATTGTTGCCTAAAGTTGAACTTCCAGCAAAACCTACTTGTCCAGCAATAATACAATTCTCGCCAATTTTAACGTTGTGAGCTATATGTATTTGATTATCTAAATAAGTATTTTTTCCTATAATTGTGTTTGAAAGAGAACCTCTATCTATTGTAGATCCACAGCCTATTTCTACATTATCTTCAATTATTACAATACCTATTTGAGGATACCTAAAGTTATTGTCTTTATTCGGAAAAAAACCAAAACCTTTTTTTCCAATCACACAACCGTCTAAAATGTGAACATTGTTTTTAATTAATGAATTTCTAATAATTACATTTGATCCAATAGAACAATTATCTCCTATCTTAACATTCTTTTCTATAATTGAATTATGACCGATTAAGCAATTTGCACCAATTTTTACATTTTCACCAATAAGAACATTTTTTCCATATTTGATCTTATCTTTAAGTTCTGTCTCAGCTATATCTTTTACAGTGTTATCATAATCATCAGTAATAGAGTCCGGATAGAAAATTTTTGTTATTTGAGCAGTATGCAATAAAACTTTGCTCGTAATAATAGGCTTACAATTATCCGGTAAAAGTGTCTGAAAATTTTCTGACGTTAAACAATAAGAGGCTTTGGTTTTTTTTGCTAAATCAGCATATTTTTTTGAATGAAAAAAAGTAATTTCATTTTTTTGAGACGAATTGAGATCTTTAATATCTGTGATTTTATCGTCAGAGAAATTGTAATTCTCCAAATTGATTGTCTTAAGTAAAAAATTTATGCTATATGGTCCTGTATTTTTGAAAAAAGGATTTATCATTAATAAGTTTAATATCAAAACTTATTTTAAAAGCTTATCAAGAATTATTGCTAATTATTTCCTATCAACAATAGTAGCTGACCATTGGGCATCTGACATTTTTTTACCGTCCACAAATGCCTCTCCCTTGTATTTCCAAACTCTACCATGCGATCTTATAGCTTCAATATTCAATTCAAGTTTACAATCTGGTATTACAGGATTTCTAAATCTTGCTTTTTCAACACTCATCAAAAAAACTAACTTATTATCATATTCTTTTTTATCGATCCCGTGAGCAGTTAAAGCAGCTGCTGCTTGACCAAATGCCTCAACAATTAGAACACCTGGCAAAACAGGATTTCCTGGGAAATGTCCATCCACATAAAATGAGTCTTTTTTAACATTCATTATTGCAGTGGCTGAATGAAGATGCTTTATATTAATTAATTCATCAATAAGTAACATTGGCTCTCTGTGTGGTAATAATTCAATTATATCTTTTTTTGAGAGTTTATTTTTATTCATTTTAATTTATCTTATTCAAATCTTATTTTTTTGTGTTTTTCATTAAATATTTTTAAAATTTCCTCTGTAATGTCAAGTTTATCATCACCAAAAATAATTTTTTCTTTTTGAAGTAAAATTTTTATTGACTTATCTTTAAGAAAATTAACTATAATTGGAT
>CACHCA010000004.1 GCA_902578265.1 uncultured Pelagibacteraceae bacterium | reverse complement strand
TATCTAAAATTTTAAAATTTGAATTAATTTTGGTATTTTTGATTAAAAAATTATTAAATGAATTAATATAATTTTGTGAAGATAACCAAGTTTTATTGTCCCAATTTTTAATGACAACTGATGCCATATTTTTTTAATCTCCAGTAATTATATGGCCATGGTGTTAAAAAACCCACAATAAGCATTAAAGGTACAACCCACCAAGTTAATATTGCTCCACCAGTTAAAAAATAATCGGTTAAATTCATTGTGGTTTCCATGCTTATCATTGAAATAAAACTCATCCCCAATGCTGTTTTAAAAGCTTTATTAAATTCCAAATTTTGACGGATTAGAATAATTGTTTCTAAAATTATACTTGTAATCAACCCATTGATAATTGCTAATATCATAATGGCTAAAACCGGGAATGGTATTTTGGTCAATTGAAAAAATAAAATTGTTCCAAAATCTCCGATCGAACACCCAAGTAAACACCACGCAGTATTTTTAGCACTCTGTTTCCATGTGTGTGAACAAGACCAATCAAATGTAGTGGATTCCATTCTTATATGATAATGTTTAGTTATGATTTTTAAACAACTATTTGATCAAAAATCTAGCACATACACATACTTAATTGCCTCATCTAAAGGAAGAGAAGCTTTGATAATTGATCCAGTTTTAGAAAACGTAAGTGATTACATAATTTTATTAAAAGAATTAGATTTAAGATTGGTAAAAGTAATTGACACACATATACACGCTGATCATGTAACAGGTGCTTCAAAATTAAAAGACATTACGAAATGCTCCACAATAATGGGCGATCATACACCAGCAGATGCTGTTGAAATTAAAGTAAAAGATGATGAATATATAAATTTAGAAAATTTAAAAATTAAAGCTATGTATACTCCAGGTCATACTTCAGATAGTTATAGTTTTTTGATGGATAATTATCTTTTTTCTGGTGACACATTGCTGATAAATGGAACAGGTCGAACTGATTTTCAAAATGGAGATTCAAAAGATGCATATAACTCAATTTTTAATAAACTATTAAAACTTCCTGATGAAACTTTTTTATATCCTGCTCACGATTATAAAGGAGAGAAAGTGAGTACTATTGGTAAAGAAAAAAAACAAAATCCAAGATTACAGGTTAGTAGTGTAGATGAATATGTTGAGTTAATGAACAATCTAAAACTAAAAAAACCCACTGAAATTGATTTTAATGTTGCAAAAAATATTAATTTAGGTGCTTAATTTAAATTGAGGCTTTTAATGCTTCGTAAATTAAATCTTCGGTTGTTTCACCAATACTTCTATAAACTTCTTGATTACCTTTAAAAATTATTAATGTTGTTTGATATTGTACATCAAAAAAATCAGAGATTTCCTTTTTAGTCACATCGAATGAAAAATATTCAATATTATCAAATTTAATGTCTAATAATTCACCTTTATTTTTTGCATTCTGAAGAATTTTCATTTGACCAGCACATGATGGGCAATATTTTATCCAAGAACTGATTACTACAATTTTTCCATCTGATTGAGCTTTATCAAACAACTCTTTCTTAAAAGTTGTTTCTTTTTCCATTGCATTTACACTTAATGAAAATAAAAAGAAAATTGAAACTAATATTTTTTTCATAATTTTTTATACCATAAAAATTAAAAACCAATAAGAAGCTAGCCCTGAGATAATTGTCGCAATAATATTTTGACTTATTATTCCAATTAACATTGCAATTATTGCTGCCATTATTTTTGGATTGTTTTCTAATTGAAAATCTCCAGAGTTGTCCAAAAAAATAGCAGGAAATATAATTGCAGGAAAAATTGCTGAAGGTACAAAAGAGAGAATTTCTCTTATTCTGTCATTGAACATTTCTTTCTTTAATAATGCTATCATTGAAAACCTTGTCAAAAAAGTTATCAAACCACAGTATATAATTAATAGCCAGTTACTCATTTTTTTTATTCAACTTAGTTAAAATTGCTGCTGTCAGTAAAGCAGTTACCCCAGCAACAATTATGTATGCTTTATAAGGCACATAATCAAATCCAAATGTTGCTACTAATCCTGAAACGATTATCACAATCACATTTATTAATTTTCTTAAATCATTGACCAATAGTGCTAAAAAGGTAAGTGGCACTGCAAAACTTAAACCAAGTTTTTCAGGAATAATCGCTCCTAAAATAATGCCTAAAAAAGTAGTTGTCTGCCAAATAACCCAGCAAGTGACACCACCACCTAATAAATGAAAATATTTATTTTTATTTTTATTAATTTTTAAATATTCATTTGATCTTGCAAAAGCCTGGTCAATTAAAAAATAAGAAATTACAATTTTCCAAATAAGTTTTAAATCTGATAAATGCTCTGAAACAACAGCGCCATATAAAAGATGTCTTGAATTTACTGCTCCAACTGAACTAATTATAACTAAAGATGAAGCTCCTCCAGAAAATAATTGAAGTAAAATAATTTGTGATGCTCCACCAAAAATTATTAACGACATTCCCATTGTTTCTATTGGACTAAATCCAATATCGATTGAAAGAACTCCAAAAATTAAACCAAATGGAACAACTGGAATCATCAGTGGGCTAACATCAAAAATACCCTTTAAAAAAACTCTAAATTTATTATTCATTTAGAGAGTTTCTATTAGAAGCAAACAATATGATCAATATGAATTGGTCTTTTTAGGCCAAATTTTTCATTCTCCTCGTGTTGGTGAATATGATGAGAGTGAACAAAAACTGGAATTAATAAATTACTTGGTGTTTTAAGAGTGTAGATAAAATTTGTGCCCCTAAACTTTCTATCTATAACTTCAAACTTTAAATTACTTTGGTCATCGTGATGTAAGTCCTCTGGTTGAACCAAAAGTTTTACTTTTGATCCTATTGGAAAAGATTTGTTAAAATTACCAGTAATTGTTCCAAGATCTTTATTTTCTAAACTTTTAGGACTTGTAACCTCTGCAGGAATTAGAATTCCTCTATTTAAAAAATTAACTACCTCTATTGAGTTTGGTAAATGATAAACATTATATGGATCATCAAATTGTTTGAGTTCCTGATTTAAAATAATTCCACATTTTGATCCTAAATAAAATGCTTCATAAGAGTCATGAGTTACAATTATTGTCGAAATTTTTAATTTATTAAGAATTTTTTTTAGTCTAACTTGAATTTCTTCTTTAAAACTTTGATCTACATTTGATAAAGGCTCATCTAACAATAACAAATCTGGTCGTGTCATTAAAGATCTTGCTAATGAAGCTCGTTGTGCCTCACCGGCACTTATCTCATGTGGGTATTTGTTGAGAATATTAGATATATCTAATAAATCTATAATTTCTTTTAAATCAATTTTTTTTTCAATTTTTTCTTTATTTTTCTCTAATCCTAATAAAATATTTTTTTGAACATCATAATGTGGAAATAAACTATTATCTTGAAAAGCGAGAGATACATTTCTATTTTCAGGTTCAATATTAATTTTATCTGAAGAAAGAATCTTTCCGTTTAATTCTATTGAACCTTTTTTAATTCTCTCTAAACCAGCGATCGTTCTAAGTATGGTAGTTTTTCCAATACCAGATGGGCCTAAAAGGCAAATTACATCACCCTCATTCTCAATTGAAAAAGAAACATTTTTAACTTTAGTTTTTCCATCAATATTAAAATCGACATTCTTTATTTCAAAAAAATTTTTACTCATTATTATCTCTTAATATATATTTAGATGTAACTATAATAAAAGAAGTTGCAATTAAAATTAGAAATAATGATGGGACGGCAGCAGCCTCTAATAAATCCTCGGATGCCGATATATATGCTGTAGTTGCAAAAGTCTCAAAATTAAAAGGTCTCAAGATTAAAGTAATAGGTAATTCCCTTATAATCTCTAAAGAAATCAATATACAAACAAATAATAAAGAGTTTCTCAAGAAGGGTATATGAATATTCATAAATGTTTTTCGTTTTGAATAACCTAGTAAATAAGAACTTTCGTCGACTGAAATATTAATTTTTTCATATCCAGATTTAATTCCATTAAAGGCCAAAGAATAAAATCTCACAAAATACACGAGAACTAATCCTAAAATAGAGCCAATAAATATTTTCTTGATAGAAAATAATCCTAGATTTTTAACAACACTCTCGTCGAACCAAGCTATGAAAGTTATAAATGCGACTGCTAAAATTACACCAGGTATTGCATATCCCGAAATTGATAAAGTTGATAAAATATTTAAAGTTTTATTTTTTGTAACTCTATTTCCATAGTTTGAGATTAAAGAAAATATTATCAATACAAAACTTGATAAAATAACTAAATAAAGTGTATTACTCAAAAGATTAATAATTTGTAGATCAAATAAATTTTCTGGAAATTTAATTGTCCAATACAACATTTGACCTAAAGGAAATAAAAAACTTAAAAAGAAAACAAGAAAACAAAAAAGGAAGGCAGCTATTGATTTGGTCCTCTTTAGTTGTAACTTCTGTTTTTGTTTAAAACCTCCTTTTGCATTAAAGTGATATTTCGCCTTATTTCTTGATAAATTTTCTAATATAAACAAGGCAAATATGAACAATAATAAGAAGAATGATAATTGATTTGCGAAAGCAAGGTCATCAAACGTTATCCATGAATTATATATTCCTGTAGTTAGTGTATTTATTGAAAAAAAATCTACTGCCCCAAATTCTGCTAGTGTTTCCATTGCAACTAAAGATAAGCCAGCAACTATTGCTGGTCGTGCTGCAGGAAGAATAATTGAATATAATGTTTTAAAATTTGTAAAACCCAAGTTTTTACCTAGGTCAATAAAGTTTTGTGATTGATATAAAAACGAAGCTCTAGCTAAAATATATACGTATGCAAATAATGAAAAAGAAAGAGATAGTATGACTCCAATCATTCCATCAAATTTTGGAATATATAAATTATAATTTTTATCTCCAAATAAGTTTTTTAAAATAGAATATGCTGTACCGTAATTTTCAAAAAAGGCTGTTAATGAATAAGCATAAATATATGGAGGAACTGCAAATGATAGTATCAATGCCCATTTAAAAAAATTACTTAATGGAAATTCATAAAAAGATACCAAGTATGCAGTTCCAGTTCCAATCAAAAAAGTTAATAATAGAACACTTATCAATAAGATTATGGAGTTAGAAATATACTCAAATAAAAAAGTATCTTTTAAAATTTCATAGTAATTTGATGTGGATTCAAAAAAACTTAAAAATACGGTTAGAATTGGAATAATAACAAAAATAGAAATGAAAAGAGAAGATATATACCAAAAATTTATTCTCATAATTTATATTCCGCCTTATAAATATTGAAAGTATTTGTGTCCACACTTTAAAAAAAGTGTGGACACCCAGAAAAAAATCAAAAATCAAATACTTTTAGGATATGCGGAACCTCCTTAGTTTTAATTTCTGAAATTTTTCTATCATTTATTTTTTTATTGATTTTTTTACATTCCAAATAACATGGAGTGCATCCCTTAGAGGATTTATTAAGATCAATATCCAAAATAAATTTCTTTTTATTTTTAACCATTTTACTTCCAGCCGGCAGCTGTCATTACTTCTAACGCATCTGCTTGTTTAGCTCCATAACTAGAAACTTTTGTTTTAAGATCTTGTTTAAAATCTAAACCAATATTGTTTACCACTAATGGATTTGCTGAGACATTATCAATCATTGGAAACTCAAAGGTATTATTTACATAATGTTCTTGAGACTCTGGTGTTAATAAAAACTCTACAAGTTTAATAGCATTAGTTTTATTAGGAGCACCTTTTACTAATGCTGCACAACTAATATTCATATGAGTTCCTCTATCACCTTGATTAGGAAAAAAAGCTTTAACTTTTTTTGCAGCTTCTTGTTGTTCGGGACCCTTTTTACCAGATAACATAAGTGCTAGATAATAAGTATTAGCTACAGCAATATCAGCTTCTCCTGCTGCGACTGCCATAATTTGAGCTCTATCATTACCTGTTGGTGTTCTTGCCATGTTTGCCACAACTCCTTCAGCCCATTCAGCTGTAGCTTTTTTTCCATTGTTTTTAATTAGTGATGCTACTAAAGATTTATTATAAATATTGCTAGATTTTCTTATAACTAATCTACCTTTCCACTTAGGATCAGCTAAACCTTCATAAGTCATTCCAGATAATTCAGCACCCGTAACTCTCTCTGGTGAATAATAAATTATTCTAGCTCTTTTTGCTATCCCAACCCATTTATTCGTTCTAAAAGTTTTTGGTACAGCATCTTTGATTGCTGCTGATGTTAAACCACTTTGAAGTGCACCTTTTGCATCCATTGCTCCACATCTTCCAGCGTCAGCTGTAATATATAAGTCAGCAGAAGAGTCAGCACCTTCACTTAAGATTCTTTTTTCTAAAGCACCTGATTTTCCGTTTATCAAATTGACCTTGATGCCCGTCATATTTGTAAATTTAGAATAAAGCTCACCATCTGCTTTATAATGTCTTGCATTAAAAACATTTACCTCATTTGCCATCACAACTGATGAGGCAAATAAAGATGCTATCAACGCAAAAATTGATATCTTTCTCGTTATTTCTCCATTCTTCCGCATGATTTAATTGAGAATGAGAACTATTCTCATTGAGAATGATTATCAATCGCAAAGATGTCGCAGGTTATCTAAGACTTCCAGTCGCCTATTTTGCTGAATAAAAAGTTTCTAAAAGCCTGAACTCTGGCTGTGTTTTTTAAGGATTGTGGATAAACGAAGTGTGCCTCTGTGATTGGTCCCTCAGACTTTGGTAAAACTTTAATAATATTAGTTGAATTACTCACTAAATATTCAGGTAGTGCTGCTAAACCTACTCCAGACTCCACTGCTAGTAAAAGTCCCATAACACTATTAACTTTCATTATAGGTTTTCTTTTTTTTCCATCATGCATCCCTAACTTTAATGCCCACTCTGGATTATAAACTGGGGAAGGTGCTCCTTTACCAAATGATATGAATTTGTGTTTATTTAAGTCATTCACAGTTTTTGGCATACCATATTTTTCTAAATATTTGTTAGACCCATAAATATAATATTTTAGATCTATAAGCTTTTTTTGAATATAATTTAATTGTTTAGGTCTTCTCATAAAAATACCAATATCAGCTTGTCTTGTGCTCAAGTCCAACTCTTTATCCTCAAAAATCAATTCTATTTCAACCTCGGGATTTAACCGCATAAATTCCTCAATTCTAGGTGTCAACCAATGAGTTCCAAAACTTCTAACTGTTGTAATTGTCAATTTACCTGTTGGTTTATTTTTTTGATCTCCTAGTGAAGTTTCCACTTCTTTGAGTTTGCTTATAACTTCGTGTGCAGTCTTAAATACATACTCTCCATTTTCGGTGAGCGTAAGACCTCTTGCGTGTCTTTCAAATAATTGAACTTTTAAATCTTGTTCCAAAGATTGAATTTGTCTACTTATTGCTGATTGACTAAGATTTAAATTTATAGTTGCATTAGTAAAACTTCCTGCTTCTGCAACTGCATGAAAAATTTTAAGTTTATCCCAGTCCATTATTTATTTAAATCAACTAAAACTCTTCCAGAAATTTCACCCTTTAATATTTTAGGATAAGTTTCAATTAACTCCTCCAAGCTTACAGTTTCAATAGATTTTTCCATTAAGTTAAAATCAATTAATTTAGCTGCTTCTCCCCAAATAAATTCTCTTCTTTTGATGCTACAATTAGCTGAGTCCATTCCCCAAAGTTTTATTCCACGTAACATAAAAGGAATAACATTTGTATTAAGTTCATTTGTGCTTGCATTACCACATACTGCAATAATCCCATTTGGATTAGTTTGAACAATTGCATTAGCTAAAATTTTACCACCGACGGTGTCAACTACTCCATCCCATAAACCTTTATCTATAAGTTTTGGATCTTTATCAAATTCAGCACGATTTATAACACTTTTAGCACCTAATGATTTTAAGTAATCCGCTTTAGAATCTTTTCCTGAGACCGCAGTAACATTGTATCCCATCTTATTTAATATCATAACTGCAATACTTCCAACTCCACCAGTTGCACCTGTAACTAAGACATCATTTACTTTTGCACCAAGCAATATTTCTTCTCGAGCTTTTATTGCAAATGCTGCCATTAAAGATGTAAAACCCGCAGTGCCCAAGATCATTGCCTGTTTAGTCGTTAAATCTCTTGGTTTCTTTACTAAGAAGTCACCATTAACTTTTGCTATTTGAGAATATCCACCATAAAAAATTTCCCCGACTCTAAAACCAGTTAAAATTACTTCATCTCCTGACTTAAATTTTGAATTTTCACTTTCTATAACAGTTCCAGAAAAATCTATGCCTGGGATATGAGGGAACTCTTTTACTAACCTACCACCATTTTTTAAAATCATTCCATCTTTAAAATTAAGATCTGAATAATCAACTTTGATAGTTACATCACCATGTTTTAAAAAACTTTTGTCTAATGATTTTACTTCTCTTGTAAAGTTGTCACCTTCTTGATTTAAAACTAATGCTTTAAATTGGTCTGACACTTTTAATCTTTTGAATTGCTTATTAACCTTAAATATCTATTTTGATAACTTAAATCTTCTTTGAATTGACCTAAATAATAATTTGTGACTGTTGTAGCTTGTTCCTTTTTAATACCTCTCATAGTCATACATTGATGAGTTGAGTCTATTGTGACTGCTACTCCTTTAGCATCTAGAGATTGCATTAGTGTATTCGCAATCTGCATAGTTAATCTTTCTTGGGTTTGTAATCTTTTAGAAAAAACCTCTACTACCCTTGCTAATTTACTTAATCCAACAACTCTCTCATTAGGTATGTAAGCTACATGAGCTTTACCAATTATTGGTGCCATATGATGTTCGCAATGACTTTGAACAGAAATATTTTTTTGAATAACCATGTCATCATACCCATCCACATCGCCAAAAGTTTTATCCAAAACTTGAATAGGATCTTCCTTATAACCTTTAAAATACTCTTTAAATGCTTTAACAACTCTTTTTGGAGTTTCTAATAATCCTTCTCTATTAGGATCTTCACCCATCCACGACAAAATAGTTTTAAAAGCCTCTTCTGCTTCTTTGTCAGATATTTTCTTTGGATTTTGATTATTATCTATGTCTTTAACTAACTTCATGGAGGGCTTTATACATATAAATGTGCATTTTTAAAATATTTATTATATCTCTATATGTGCTACATAATCACCGAATATGTTCAAAAAAAGAGAAAATGTGGTTGAAATTGAAGAGGGAAATCTCCTTTCACCCAAATTTGATAATGATGGTTTAATACCTGTCATTACAATGTGCTCTCAAACAAAAGAAATTTTAATGCATGGTTATATGAACGTTGAAGCATTAAAAAAAACAATTGAAACAAAGGAAGCTCACTACTATAGCAGATCAAGGAAAACTATTTGGCATAAAGGTAAAACCAGTGGTTTTATTCAGAAAGTAACTGAAATCAAAATTGATGATGACCAAGACTCAGTTTGGCTTACTGTCGATATTGGAAACGGAGCTAGTTGTCACGTAGGTTATAGATCTTGTTTTTATAGATCTATACCTCTTGGGCCGATTGATAATGGTAGAGAAGTTAAGATGAAATTTACTGAAAAAGAAAAAAAATTTGACCCAGAAAAAGTTTATAAAGGTCAACCCAACCCAACAAAGATTTAATTAAATGGAGATTAAATATCAAAATTTAAGAGTATTAGGTCCAGCAATATTAAAAGTCAAAATACCGGATGAAATACTAAATAAGTTAAATGAGTATATTGATAAAATTATCAATGATGAGTCAAAATTAAAAAAATTAAATTATGGTGAGGCGTTAGTTGGTGACGTAACTCAAGAATTTTTATTAGAAGTAGAATTTGTTAAATCATCAGGTTGGTTAGAATTTTTGGGAAATTCTTGTAAGATTTATACGGAATTAAATGAAGGAAAAAAAATATCAAAATTTAATTTATTAAAAACTTGGGTTGTTAGACAATTTCAAAATGAATATAATCCAACTCATTGGCATGGTGGACATATTTCTGGAGCTGGGTTTCTTAAAGTTCCTAAATCATTAGGAGAAAGCACTCAGCAAAAAAAATCAAAAAAATATAGAGGTGGAAACTTACAATTAATACATGGAGCAAGAATGTTTACTTGTCCTTCAACATTTAATATTACTCCAGAAGTTGGTGATTTTTATTTATTTCCTAATTATTTGATGCATACAGTTTTTCCATTCAAAGGTACTGAGGAGGAAAGACGTTCTATCTCATTTAATGCGTCAATTGATGAGGATATATATAATGTATATGGAAAATAAAATTCAAAAAAATGTCCTTGGAGAAAGTCTAGAATTATGTTCCAATAATCCTCTTACTGGTTGGTATAGAGATGGTTGTTGTAATACTGATGAAAATGATCATGGGTTACATACTGTTTGTGCAAAAGTTACAACCGAATTTTTGGAATGGTGTAAAGAAGCTGGAAATGATTTAATCACACCTCACCCAGAGTTTGGGTTTCCAGGCTTAAAAGATGGAGATGGCTGGTGTGTTTGCGCAACTTGGTATGCAAGAGCGGTAGAAGCTGGAAAAGGTTGCCCGATTTTTTTGAAACGAACTCATGAAAATACATTGAAAGTTTTACCAATCGAAACACTCAAAAAATTTGCAATAGATCTTTCATAATATAAATTTGGATTATGGGTGAAAATATTTTATCGGTCATATATCTTTTATTAGTAATTGCACTGGTCTTCCCAGGTTTTTATTATGCAAATAAAAATAAAAAAGTTTTTTTAAAAAATCTTATTATTTGGCTAGGTATTATTGGAATAGTAATAATTTTTGCTAATTTTCTTGGATAGCTAATTACATATTTCCATACTTTGGTCCACCACCTCCCTCTGGAGTGACCCAAACTATATTTTGAGAAGGTTCTTTAATATCGCAAGTTTTACAATGTATACAGTTCTGAGCGTTTATAACAAATTTGTTTATATTATTTTCTTTTTGAACCTCATAAACTCCTGCTGGACAATATCTTTGAGCTGGTTCGTCATATTTTTCAAGAGTATATTTTATAGGTAAATCTTTATCTTTTAGCTGTAAGTGCACTGGCTGATTATCCTCATGATTAGTCCCAGTCAAATATACTGAGCTTGTTTTGTCAAAAGTAATCACGTTGTCAGGTTTAGGATAATCAATTTTTGGCATTTTATCTGCAGGTTTCAAAGTTTCATGATCGGAATGCTTATGTCTTAATGTAAATGGAAGTTTTCCTCTAAATAAAATTTGATCAATTCCTGTAAAAATTATTCCTAAAATTAAACCCCAATTAAAACTAGGTTTTACATTTCTTGCTTGATACAGTTCTTTATATAACCAGCTTTTTTTAAATAATTCCTCATATAATGATAAATCTTTTTTAGACTGAATATGTTCATTGATAGCCTCTGCAGCTAAAATTCCGCTTTTCATTGCAGTGTGAGATCCTTTTATTTTTGGCATATTTAAAGTTCCCGCGTCACATCCAATAAGTAATGCACCTGGCATAAACATTTTTGGTAAACTTTGAATACCCCCTTCAATTAAAGCTCTAGCGCCATAAGAAATTCTTTTTCCACCTTCTATAATTTTTTTTATTGATGGATGTGTTTTGAATCTTTGAAACTCATCAAAAGGGGAAAGATGAGGATTTTGATAATCTAAACCTATTACATATCCTAAAAACACTTGTTTGTTCTCAGCATGATAAATAAAACTCCCACCATAAGTGTTATTATCTAAAGGCCATCCAGCTGTATGCATCACTAATCCCTCTTCATGATTTTTTTCATCAATTTCCCAAATTTCTTTAAATCCGATTCCATATTGTTGAGGATCTTTGTCTTTATTAAGATTAAATTTTTTAATTAATTGTTTTCCTAAATGACCGCGACAACCTTCAGCAAAAACTGTGACCTTTCCTATGAGTTCAATACCTGGTTCAAAACTATCTTTTTTATTTCCTTGTTTGTCTACACCCATGTCCTGAGTGGCTACACCTTTAACAGAGCCATCGTCATTAAATAAAATCTCACTAGCTGGAAATCCTGGAAATATTTCTACACCAAGTGTTTCTGCTTGCTCAGCAAGCCATCTACATAAATTTGCAAGACTAATTATATAATTTTTATGATTTTTTTGGACAGCAGGTAACAACCACGTTGGCCAACTTAATGATTTTTTTTTTCCTAAAAATAAAAATTTCTCCTTAGTGACTTTTGTTTTTATAGGTGGATTTAAATCTTTCCAGTTTGGAATTAATTCGTCTAGTGCTCTAGTTTCAAAAACATTTCCACTTAGTATATGAGCACCGATCTCAGATGCTTTCTCCAAAACGCAAATATTTAAATTTGAATTTAATTGTTTTAGTTTAATAGCAGTTGTTAATCCTGATGGTCCTCCACCAACAATTACAACATCATATTCCATTGACTCTCTGGACATAACAATTTTTTACAGATTATATTATTTTTGTATAGTGTTTAATTTGTTCAGTTCCTCAATAAATTGAGGTACTGCTTCAAAAAGATCAGCCTCTAGACCATAGTCTGCTACACTAAAAATTGGAGCTTCACCATCTTTATTGATTGCGACAATCACCTTGCTTTCTTTCATTCCAGCTAAATGCTGAATGGCCCCAGAAATACCAATAGCAATATATAAATCTGGAACTACAACTTTTCCAGTTTGACCCACTTGGTGATCGTTGCTTATATATCCAGCATCCACAGCTGCTCTTGACGCTCCAATAGCAGCATTTAATTTATCAGCAACAGAAGTAATTAACTTAAAATTATCTCCACTCTGCATTCCTCTTCCACCAGAAACAACGACTCTTGCAGTTCCTAGTTCTGGTCTGTCTGACTTAATTTCCTCTCTTTTTACAAATTTTGTATTATTAAACTCCTCACTTGGCTCAGCTTTTTCAATTGGCGCAGATCCGCCTGAACTCTCACATGGATCAAAAGAGGTTGGTCTAATAGTTATACATTTTTTTGGATCTTTGCTTTTTACAGTTGCAAATGCATTTCCAGCATAAATTGGTCTTAAAAATGTATCTGCAGAAATTACCTTAATAATATCACTGACTTGAGAAGTGTCTAAAGAAGCTGCAATCCTTGGCATCAAATTTTTACCAAATGTATTAGCTGAACAAATAACATGTGAATATTTCTCTGCCAATTTCACAATTACTGGTGCAAAATTTTCTGCCACAAAGTTTTCATAATGAGCTGCTTCTACTTGAATTACTTTTTTCACTAATGGTAACTCTGATAATTTTTTTGCTGCATCTCCACAGTTATTACCAATAATTACAGCATGAAGATCTGTATTCATTTGCGAAGCTGCAGTTACGGCATTCAGCGTAAAAGGTTTAAGCTCTTTGTTGTTATGTTCTGCAACTAATAAAACTGACATTATATTACTTTAGCCTCATTTTTTAATTTTTGCACTAGCTCAGCCACACTTTTTACTTTTATACCAGCTTTTCTTTTTGGTGGCTCTTCAACCTTAATTTGCTCGATTCTTGGTGATATATCTACTCCTAAATCTGACGCATTTATTTGTTCAATAGGTTTCTTTTTAGCTTTCATTATATTCGGTAAAGATGCATATCTTGGTTCATTAAGTCTTAAATCACAAGTTACAATTGCAGGAATATTAATCTCTATTGTCTCTAATCCTTCGTCAATCTCTCTTGTAACTTCAAGTTTTTTATCTTTAATTTCAATCTTTGAAGCAAATGTTGCTTGAGGCCAATTTAGTAAAGCACTTAACATTTGACCTGTTTGATTACAATCATCATCAATTGCTTGTTTTCCCATAAAAACTAAATCTGGTTTTTCTTTTTCAACAATTTTTTGTAATAATTTAGAAACGGCTAAAGGTTCTAAAATACCATCAGCTTTAATAAGAATGCCTCTATCAGCTCCAACCGCTAATGCTTTTCGAACAGTTTCTTGAGCTTTCTCTTCTCCAACACTTACTGCAACTACTTCAGTTGCTTTTCCAGACTCTTTGATCTTTACCGCCTCCTCGATTGCATTATCGTCAGGTGGATTGGTAGACATCTTAACATTATCGGTTACTACACCAGTATTATCCTCTTTGACTCTAATTTGAACATTGTAATCTATGACTCTTTTTACTGCGACTAAAATTTTCATTAAGCTCTCAATAGTTTATTTTCAGCATCGTAGGGACTTTCCTCTACTATTGTAGCTTCATACATTTTTCCAAGAATATCAACTTTAAGTTTTTCTCCAACATTTGCTAAATCAGGTTTTACCATTGCTAAAGCAATAGATTTATCTAATCTAAATCCATATTCCCCACCGGTTGCTCTTCCAACAACTTTATTATCTTTATAAATTGGATTGTTACCTAAAACATCTGAATCTGTTGTGTCATGAACCTCTAGTGTTACTAATTTATTATCAAAACCCTTTTCTCTCCATTTGTTTAGTGCATCAAGTCCAATGAAATTGCCTTTGTTTGGATGAATAAATCTATCTAGACCAGATTCATAAGGTGAATACTCAATCGATAGTTCAGTTCCCACAAGTTTATAAGATTTTTCTACTCTTAAACTGTTCATCGCTCTGATGCCAAAAGGTTTAAGACCGAGATCTTTACCTGCTTCCATTAATTTATCAAAAATATGGTTTTGATATTCAATTGGGTGATGTAATTCCCAACCAAGTTCACCAACAAAATTTACTCTCATAGCATTTACCGGAGCGTATCCAACATTAACATTTTTTGCTGTTAACCATTTAAAGTTTTCATTTGAAAAATCATCAGTTGAAACTTTCTGCATAAGATCTCTAGCTTTAGGACCAGCTACAACAAGCACACCTGTACTATTTGTTAAATCCTCAAATATAACTGAACCATCAGTAGGCATCCATTTTTGAATCCAGTCATGATCTAATCTTAAATTCGCTCCAGCTGAAACCAAATAATAACTATTTTCAGCTTCTTTCATAATTGTAAACTCAGAGTGAACACCACCTTTAGTATTTAGCGCATGACACAAATTAATTCTTCCAATTTTTTTTGGAAGTTTATTGGCCACTAAGTAGTCTAAAAATTCCTCTGCTTTTGGACCCTTAATTCTACATTTTGCAAAGGCTGTCATATCCAAAAGTCCAACATTTTTTTTAACATTCTCACATTCTTTTTTAATTGCATCAAACCATTTTGATCTTCTAAATGACCAATGATCTTTTTGTTCCATGCCATCTGTTGCAAAAAAGTTTGGTCTTTCCCATCCAAATTTTTGTCCAAAGACAGCACCAAGATTTTTCATTCTTTCATAACAAGGAGATGTTCTTAAAGGTCTTGCAGCTGGTCTCTCCTCATCAGGATAATGAACAATAAATACATGACTGTAAGCTTCTTCATTTTTTGCTTTGAGATAAGATTTTGTTGCATAATTTCCGTAACGTCTTGGTTCAACACCAAGCATATCAATCGTCGGTTCACCATCAATAATCCATTCTGCTAATTGCCAGCCCGCTCCACCTGCTGCAGTTATTCCAAAACTATGTCCCTCATTAATCCAAAAATTTTTAAGTCCCCAGGCTGGACCAACAATAGGATTACCATCTGGTGTGTAACATATTGCACCATTATAAACTTTTTTCACTCCAACTTCTCCAAATGCTGGAACTCTATGTATTGCTCCTTCGATATGTGGAGCAAGTCTATCTAAATCCTCTTGAAACAATTCATATTCAGAATCTTTTGAAGGACCTTCAACATAACATGCTGGTGCACCATCTTCATAAGGACCTAGTATTAACCCACCAGCCTCTTCTCTCATGTACCATCTACTATCACTATCTCTTAATACACCCATTTCTGGAAGACCTTCTTTTTTTCTTTTTTGTATCTCTGGATGTGGTTCAGTCACAATGTATTGATGTTCAACAGGTATGACTGGAATATCTAATCCAACCATTTCACCAGTTTGTCTTGCAAAATTTCCCGAACACGAAATCACATGCTCGCATTCAATTGATCCTTTATCTGTTTCAACAATCCATCCTTCTTTATTTTGTCTCATAGATAATACTGTTGTATTTCTATAAATTTCTGCTCCTCTGTTCCTTGCTCCTGTAGCTAGCGCTTGAGTTAAATCAGCGGGTTGAATGTATCCATCTTCAGGATGTTGAATTGCTCCAACTAAATCATCAGTATGACAAAGCGGCCAAATTTCTTTTACTTGTTGAGGTGTCAAAAATTTCACATCAACACCAATTGTTTTAGCTACACCAGCATATTGATGGTACTCATCCATTCTATCTTTTGTACTAGCTAAACGGATATTTGAAACAACACTGAAACCAACATTCTTACCAGTCTCCTCTTCTAATTTTTTATAAAGATTTACTGCGTACTTGTGAAGTTGACCAACAGAATAACTCATATTAAAAAGAGGTAATAATCCTGCTGCATGCCAAGTTGAGCCAGAAGTTAATTCTTTTCTTTCAATTAAAACAACATCAGACCAGCCTTTTTTTGCTAAATGATAAAGAGCACTTACTCCAACTACTCCTCCACCGACTACGACAACTTTTGCTTTAGATTTCATTAAACGATTCCTACTAAATTTTTATTCATAGCGAAACAAAATTGTATTATGGATAATCAGATTGAACTTCCTAGTGCAATTGGGCTAGAAACCATTGTGGTCAACCAACAATCTTTGAGAGGTCCGTCAGCAGTATATTTTTCCACTTGCCAGTTGAACTTATGGTAAATCTTATCTTTATCTAAAATTATCACCTCAAATTGTGCCCATTTGTCACCACCTCCTACCTTCGTAATTGTATGGCTTAAATGATTAAGTAGCATTTGGTATGAGTTGCCTTTAATCATCATTTTAAAATTTGGTAAGGGGCCAGTGCTTTTTTTGTTGCTGGGATGGGCAAAATTCCACGTTTGTTCGATCCCGCTATCTTTATAATTTATGTCATTTTTTTTGAGTCCATTTAATTGGATCTCTACAACTTTTGAAGGTTTTATATTGCTATTAGGTTTGAGTAATTCAGCTTTTGTTATTGAAATTGAAAAGACGAGAATTATTAAAACTTTAAATATTATTTGCAGTTTTTTTAACATCTTCTAAAAATTTTTTTCTTTTTTTATCCTCAACAAATGGTACTGCAAAGTATCTTCGATATACCACATCCGTTATGCCGCATATATTGAAAACACCTCTTCTTAATCTTTTTGTTGGCATATTTAAAAAAAATGTTCTTACAGCGAATTGCGGGGAGCCATAAGTACAAAAAACTACAGCTTTTTTTCCTTTTAAATTTCCAAGAGGATAACCATAATTTCCAAATAATTTCTTAAATCTAAATGCCCAAGGTGGTGCAAGAACTTTATCAATCCATCCTTCCACAATTGCTGGCATTCTAAAATTCCATATAGGTGCGATTAATACTATTGCATCCGAACTTTCTATTCTTTTTCTATGATCCAAAATCTTATTGTCTGGTTCTTCGCCAGAAAAAACTGGATCAAATTTTTCTTTATATAAGTCAACTATATCTACTTGATGGCCGTTATTTTCTAGAGTTTCCTTAAAAGTATCTCGAATTGCCGCATTAAAAGATTTTTCATCATAATGACCATAAACAACAAATATTTTTTTCATTAATTAAAATACTTTTCGTACTCTATTTTCGTACATTTGTTCTCAATGTATATAATATCATTTGTCTCAACAATTTTTTTTGCCTCTTCATTTCTTATATCTAATTGTAACCATAAAACCTTAGCTTTTACTTTAATTGCATCTTTTGCAATTTCAGCTGCTTCATTTGAAGGCCTGAATACGTCAACTATTTCTATTGGACCATCAATCTCCTTAATATTTCCAAAAACTTTCTCACCTAATATACTTTCTCCTTTCATGGATGGATTTACAGGATAAACTTTAAAACCGTAATCTTGTAAGTATTTCATTACAATTGAAGATGTTTTTGTTAAATCTTTACTTGCACCTACTAGAGCAATATTTTTATATTTTTTTAAAATTTCTTTTATATTTTCCACTCTATTTACTTATTACTCTTTATCTTTTCTTCACAAAACTTCTTAGCTTCTTCAATAGTCATTGGTTGATCCAACTTTTGACTACCTGCAATACAAGCATCAATAGATCTATTAAAATTATGATCCCTAAAGGTAAAGATAAAATATATACCAATTATGATTAAGATAATTGTTAGAATATTTTTTACTTTCACTTATTTCTCCATTTAGGTTTTCTTTTTTCCAAAAAAGCTGAAATGCCTTCTTTTGCATCCATAGCCATCATATTGTATGTCATCATTTGACTGGTGTACGAGTATGCTTTTCTAAGTGGCATTTCTAACTGCTTATAAAAAGCTTGTTTTCCAATTTTAATTGTTAAATTTGATTTTGATGCAATTTTTTTTGCAATTTTCATCGTCTCGCTATTTAATTTTGATTTTGAAAAACAATCATTAATCAAACCAATTTCCTTTGCGTAATTTGCATTAATTGGCTCACCAGTAAGAAGCATCTTCATCATAGGTTTTCTATTAATCTTTCTGCTAACTGCAACCATTGGGGTGCTACAAAACAATCCAATATTTACTCCTGGTGTTGCAAAAAGAGCATCTTTAGTACTGTAAGCTAAATCACAGCTCGCAACTAATTGACATCCTGCTGCATAAGCTGCGCCATGAACTTTTGCAATAACAGGTTTTTTACCCTCAACTATTTGAAGCATTAGCTTTGAACAAAGATTAAATAATTTTTTATATCTTTCTTTTTTCTTTAAGTCTTTTACTTCTTTTAAATTATGACCTGCACTAAAACCTTTTCCAGCACCCTCAAGGATAATAACTTTAACCTTTTTATCTTTGTCTAATTTTTTTAAAACATTAATTAAATCTTTCAAATTTTTGTAAGATAAAGAGTTATATGTTTTTGGCTCATTAATAATAACTCTCGCTATATCTTTATTCTGATTAATGATTTTGATATTCATTAAAAACTATTTAAGTTTACCGTCTTCTCTCATCTTTGCTCTTATCTTGGTGGCTGAAATTTTTTGTATTTCCTCAGGTAAAACAATTTCCTCTATTTTATAACCAACGCCTCTTCCATAACAAATGTTTGTAATATTGGGTACTAACATAATTTTAAAACGTCCCTCGAATTCTGGATTAAGTTTATCTTCAATATTTTTTTTTACTGTTTCAAAGTCAAATGGATTATCATCAACACCTTGTACATCTCTAATTTGTATGCAAACTTGTTCAGTTTTTTTAATTATTTCTTTAAATAAGGTATAATGACCATCATGAAAGGGCTGCCACCTTCCTAACATCTGTGCAGTTGGTTTTTTATTGTCCCATTTATAAGACATTATACTATTTCCTTTAATATTTTTGGTGCCCAATTTTTAGCATCTTGAGTGGTAACATGATAGTTATACTTCTCTGGTTTTACGAACATTTTATTAGTATCATCAAACCTACCTTCTTTAATAGTATCGACCCAAATAATAAAATCTGCTGGAAACAGTGCTCTTGCAGCAGGGGTTGGACAAACAAAATCTGCAACAACATGATTACCTTGATCTCTAAACTCTTTTGCTTTTGCCCACATTCTTTTCGCCTGCCTAGTTCTTCCCTCTGCTGAGAAATCCCAATCATTTGCTTCTTTTCTCACTTCATCAGCATTGAGCCACTTTGCTTTTAATAATGGAACTAACTCAGAGGCTAAAGTCGTTTTACCTGAGCCTGGCAAACCCATAATTAATATAATCTTCATGACTTAAGATAGTTAACAATCCACTCGATTTTAAGCAACAAATATCATTGCGTCATTTGATAAAATTCTTTGACAGCTTTTTCAAAAAAGATAATGATCTATAAAATGAATTTTTCTCTAGAAATAAGCCCAACAACAGATCTCGACACTGTTCCGCCTGTAAATGATATTTACATAACAATGTTACCTGGTGGGGATTATAGAGAGACAGCTCAACAGGCAGTTGAGTTAGTTAAAAAAGGTTTTAATCCTGTTCCTCATTTTCCTGCAAGATCAATGCAAGATGAAAAGCAACTAAAAGATTATGTTTCTAGGTGTAAAGACGGTGGAGTTAAACAAGTTTTAGTAATTGGTGGCGGAAGAGAACCGATGGGAAAATTTGATAGCTCGTTTCAACTTTTAGAGACTGGTTATTTTGAGAAGATGACAATAGGAATTGCTGGACACCCAGAGGGGAGTCCTGATATATCCGACTCAGATTTAGAAAAAGCTATGATAGATAAAAAGCCTTATGCTGATTATATAGTAACACAGTGGTTATTAGATCCCCAGCCTATTATAGATTTTGTTTCTAAACAAAGCGTACCAGTGCATGTTGGAATTACTGGGCCTCTCAAAATATCAAGCTTAATTAAATTTGCTAATATTGTTGGAGCAAAAAATTCCTTAAATTTTCTTAAATCTAATTTTACTAAGGCGTTAGATTTATTAAAACCTAAAGACCCTAATGATCTAATTGGGAAAGTTAAATCGCATACTGATTTCTTCCACATTTATACATTCGGCGGCTTGAAGGAAACAAACAAGTGGTTGAAGGAGAATGGTTATGTCTAAAGAATTTGACTATACTAAACTAAAGCATGTTACTTCTGTTGATCAATCAGATCGAAAAGTACCATACAATTTAAGACAAAGTGGGCCTACAAAAGTTGAAATGTTAATTTCAACAAGGGTAAGAAAGTCACCATATTGGCATCTATCTATGCAAGCAGGTTGTTGGAGAGCAACTGTTTATAACAGAATTTATCATCCAAGAGGATATGTGAAACCTGAAGATGGGGGTGCAATGGTTGAGTATGATGCAATTGTAAATCATGTAACTATGTGGAATGTTGCTGTTGAGAGACAGATCCAAGTAAAGGGTCCTGATGCAGAAAAATTTGTTGATTACGTGATAACTCGAGATGCAACAAAAATCTCTCCGATGCGAGCAAGATATGTAATTTTATGTAACGCTTACGGAGGAGTTTTAAATGATCCAATACTTTTAAGAATTGCAAAAGATGAATTTTGGTTTTCTTTATCAGACTCGGACATTGGAATGTATTTACAAGGTGTTAATGCAGACGGTAAATTTAATTGCACTATCGAAGAAATAGATGCATGTCCTGTTCAAATTCAAGGGCCTAAATCAAAAGCGCTTATGAAAGATTTGTTAGGTGATCAGGTTGATTTAGAAAATATGCCTTTCTATGGTTTGGCTGAAGTTAAAATTGCTGGAAGAAGTTGTGTTATCTCTCAATCAGGTTTTTCAGGTGAAGCTGGATATGAAATATATTTAAGGAATGCAACTCTATATGCTGATGAGATGTGGAATGCTGTTCTTGAAGCTGGGAAAAAACACAAGCTAATGGTTATTGCGCCTGCACACCACAGAAGAATTCAAGCTGGGATTCTTTCTTGGGGTCAGGATATGGATCAACAACACAATCCTTTTCAATGTAATTTGGGTTATCAAGTTTCTTTATCGGGTAAAGGAGAATGGAAAAAAACTTCTGATTATGTAGGCAAACAAGCTCTAGAGAAAATGAAGGCTGAAATCAAAGCAGGAAAAAAACCATATAAGTTACAGTTGGTTGGTCTTGAGTTAGGAGGAAAACCAATTGATGATTATGCACCAGATTTTTGGTTGATATCTAACGCAGATGGTGGTGATCCAGTTGGTTTTGTAACATCACCGTGGTGGCATCCTGAAAAGAAAACTAATATTGCTATGGGATATGTTCCATTTGATGGAACTTTAAATGCCAATGGCTTTCCTAAAGGTAAAGTTGGAAAGAAATTTAAAGTTCATTTACCAGAAAAATATTCAAAAAAACCAGGAACACCTGTTGATGCTGTTATAGTTGATATTCCATTTAAGGAATCTTATAACGCTAACACAAGAGAAGTAGTATCAGGTTAATTATTTTTTTAGGGGAGTTTGTGCTCCCCTTTTAATCATAAATGACAAAGAGTTTCATTATTGCAGTTTGCATTATCATCGCTATTGCATTATTACTATTTCCATTAATTGTATCTTACAAAGAACAAAAAAATAAAAAAAAATAAATGTTTGCTGAATTTTTAAATATAATTTTTAAATCTATAAAATTAGATAAAACACTTTATAGTGATAATAAAAATTTTGGTGAAGCTGCGATATATTTTGCGGGTTTAATAATGATATTAGATGGTGTAGCTGGAGCTGTGGCTGCAAATACTGTGGTAAAAACAGCTATAGGTATGTCTGGTCTTACGGCAATTTTAACATGGTTCATTTGGGCAATTTTTATTTATGTGATTGGTGTAAAATTATTTCCAGATAAACAAACAAAAGTACCTTTTAAAAAAGTTCTGGTAGCGGTTGGTTTTGCTCATTCCCCAGGTTTACTAAGATTTTTTGCATTAACCCCCGAATTAATGATACCAATCATTTTTCTTACTCAATTCTGGATTTTTGCAAGTTTAATTATTTCAACTAAACAAATTTTAAATTTAAAATCTAATTTTAAAGCGTTTGGCATAATATTTTTATCATTTTTAATTATTGCTTTTTTATCAATATCTTTTGTTATGAGTAGAATGAATGCTTTACCAATAAATAGTATCTAAATTGGAAAGATTGTTTTCGAAACCCTGCATGATTTGCAAATTTTAAATCCAGTCAAAATTAAATTTTGGGTAACACTTTCATCAGTTTTTTTACATTCATCACAGATATCATTTAACTCATCAGCGTTTGTGTTATGCTGATCTTTTATATTATCATCTTCAGTCATTATCAGTTAAACCCGCCCCTGCAGCACCTTTTTTTAAACTTTCTGTTTCTTCAACAAAAGTTTTTTCTGATAATTGATATAAACTTTTCCAATCTTGTTCGGTAAAATTGTCATTATTTTCTAAAATTTTTACCTCTACGTTGTTTGCAATATTTGGACAATTTTTATTTAACAAGTTTGTGGAAATATTAACATTTATATTTAATAGAAATTCGTTTTTTTCAAACTTAAAAAAAATTTTTTTACCAATAACCTCTGAGCTTCTACTAAGAAAGGGTAAAAATAGTAATGGATATGCAATTTTGGAAAAATTAATAGTTTTAATTTTTTCAATTTTTTTAATTTGATCTAAAAAACTTACACCTAAAATAATTGGGCAGTAAGAAAATTCAGAACATTCATTATTTTCATTAATTAGATTAAGATTCTCAAACTTTTTGTCTTTTTTTTCTTTTAAATATTTATTTAAATTTTTAATTCCCTCAAAGTTAAACATTTCTAGTAATCTTACACTTTTTCCAACTTCTTCACTTATTCCCCAAGAATAACCTAATGCTCTACTTGCGCGTTTAGAGGTTGTTTCAATTTCACTCAAAGATTTCATAAAATTTAATCAACGATAGACCCAATGCTGATTATAATCTTTTAATTCATGTGGAAGTGGTGCTCCTTGAAACATGCAAATTCTTAACCACTTATCTGATCTAGGATCAAATTTTAGTGCACCAAAAAAAGATAACTTTAATCGTAGCATATCGATTGGGACAACGTTTTCATTAATTGTATTATCTTGAATTTCAGCATATGGAAATTTTTCAACAATAAATGCGCGTCTTACAACATGTCTTAAATCTGCATTATTCATCAAAAATCTATCAATAGTTAAATCATCTTTACATGAAATTAACTGATCATTTAGTTTTTTAATATCTCTAGCAATTGCAAGAGGTTGCTCTAATTCTGCACCTCCTTCCTCAAAACGATCTGCATACCTAGGCTCTTCCTTATTTTTAGAAATAAACCAAAAATTTCTTAAATTTGATTTATCTTTGAAATCAATCTTAAGAATATCTGGATATCTTTGCTTTAAAATATTTTTAAGATCTAAAACTGTTCGTTCTGTGGGAATTCTAAAATACTTTTCCTCATCTGAGCTCATTTTTTTTATTAATGGCTGAACAATTTTATCAAAAGGTTCCATCATCATAGACACGATATACTCAATAGTTTCTTCACAAGTTTCTTTCTCTAACCATAAATATATTTGGTTGAAAGGATACGGAGTTGTAAAATCTAATTGATTTTCGATAAATTCTAAAAATTTTTTTACATTAAAAAGTAGTGAATTTATTTTTTTTATTTGAAATTCACTTTCAGAATTCCAACTTGTAATATTTTTTAAGGAACCTTTGACACATTTTTTGAATAAATCTGAATCTTTTGAATTTACATTTTTAATTTCTCTAATTTCTTTTAATGCGATTTCTCTTGATAAGATCCAATTATTTAACAAGGTAGGATGATTTACAATAAAAGGTGCCATTCCTAGTCCAGTTGAATTTCCAATGCCAAGGTTTCTACAAATTTTCGGGTCTAAGTTAACAGCTTTCTTTGGATTTTTATGCTTTGCTACATGATTAACTTGATCAAAAGTGAATTGCCTTACTAAATAGACCAACATCATCTCTAATCTAAATGGTCCATTAATTTCTGCCCTATTTTTAATTCTAAATCTATCTGCTAAACCAAACTTTCCGGAACCATAAACAGCGGTAGTTCTATATAAGTATCCAACTTTTTCTAATAAATTTAAATCTGGCTGATTACCTTCGCTTAAATTTTCAACTACGTGATTAAAAACTCTAACTGATTTATTTGCTCTAGATAAAGTTAATTCTTTATATGAAAGTCTACCAACCTCTTGTCTTGGAACTTCATTCTTTAATCTTTCAATATCTTTTTTTGAGGGAACCCCATCATGCAAAGTAAAAGCAGCATCCCATTTTGTTGCAATAACTCTATCTGATCTATCATTATCATCTATCTTGTTAGCAAAACAAACTAATGAGTAAACTCTTTTATTTTTTTTGAAGGAATATATCACTTCTCCATATCCACCAGGATCTAAATTAAATAAATCTCTGTTGTATTCCCAGTCTTTGAATTCATTTAAAAAACTTCTTAGAAATGATAATTTAGATTGGTGAAAAGACCCTAGTCTAGACAATTTCATTATTATGTTTGGATCTCTTAATTCGACTTTCATACTCTAAATATTTCTATAAAAATTATACCAATTGTTACCTAATATCCCATTAGTTTCTTCCTCAGAAAATCCAACTTTTCTTAATCCCTTCTCTATATTAAAAAAACCTCTAGCATCCTCAAACCAACCTGGTTGTTTAGGGAAGCCAGGTTTGTTCTTTGAGCCTTCCCCATAATTTTTATTTTTAGACCAGGTACCGTTCCTCATCCATTCTACAATTTCATCAGGCTGATTCAAACATAAGTCTGATCCAATACCAATATTTTTGATATTCATTATATCTGACGTCCTAGCAATCATTTCACAAAAGCTATCTAAAGTACAATTACTATTATTCTTTAGATGGTGAGGATATAAAGAAAAACCCAAAATTCCTCCACTATCACTTAAAACTTTTAATAGCTCATTGGATTTATTTCTTTTAGCACCGTGCCAAAAGCTTGGGTTAGCATGTGTGATTGCAATTGGTTTATCGCTTATTTCAATTGCGTCTAACGTACTTTTTTCAGCAGAATGGGACATATCTATAACTATTCCAACTCTGTTCATTTCTTTAATGACTTCACGTCCAAAATTAGTTACTCCACTATCAATTTTTTCATAACAGCCAGTTGCTAGAAGAGATTGGTTATTATAAGTTAATTGCATAAAACGACATCCAAGTTTATGTACTTTTTCTACTAAAGATATGTCATCCTCAATTGGTGAGCAGTTTTGGAATCCAAAAAAAATTGCAGTTTTTTTTTCTAATTTAGCTTTTTCAATATCTTTGAAATTTGTGCCTTGAAAAATTAAATCTGAATTTTTCTCAAAAAGTTTTTGCCACTTTTTAATTTCTTTTAAAAATTCATTATAATCCTCATGATAGACAATTGTTACATGAACAGCATCTAGCTCAGCTTGTCTATTAATTTCAAAAACTTCTCTTGTCCAATTACAATACTGCAAATTATCAATTTTATATTTCATGAGTTTGATTTATTAAACCATATCAATATGAATTTGAAATTCTATTAATTTATTGAAATTTCAACAATTTTTTGAAATAAAGTTTCAATAAATATATTCATGAATAAAAAAAATCTGAAAGTTTCAATAGTGATGGGCAGTCAATCTGACTTTAAAACAATGAAATTAGCAAAACAAATTTTAAAAAAACTTAAGGTTCCCATGGAAACAAAGATTATTTCTGCACACAGAACTCCAATGAGAATGTATAAGTACGCATCTGATGCAGAAAAAAATAATATTGGGGTAATTATTGCAGGTGCAGGAGGCTCAGCACATTTGCCTGGAATGATAGCAGCGCTTACTCAAATACCTGTATTAGGTGTTCCAATTGAGAGTAAAAAACTCAAAGGCTTAGACAGCTTGTTATCTATTGCTCAAATGCCAAAAGGAATTCCTGTGGGGACTTTAGCGATAGGAGAAGATGGAGCAATTAATGCAGCTATACTTGCTGCTTCAATTATTTCTAATAATAATCCTAGCGTTAAATCTAAACTTAGAAGTTGGAGATTTTCTCAAACAAAATCAGTTAAAAAAAATCCAAAATAATTCAATGTCTGAAATTAGATTAGGAATTCTTGGTGGTGGTCAATTAGGTAGTATGTTGTCAGTTGCGGCAAAAAAATTAAATATCAAAACTTTGATTTACTCAGATGATCAAGATGCACCTGCACAAAATTTCTGTGATGAATTCATGTTTGGTGATTACAAAGATAAAAATAAAATTAACGATTTTGCAAAAAAGGTAAGTATAGTTACTTATGAATTTGAAAATATTCCTTATGAAACTTTAAATGAAATAAATAAATTCAAAACAGTAAATCCAAAGCCATCGATAAATAGATTAATACAACATCGTTTAGCTGAAAAAGATTTTGTGAATAAATTAAATATCAGAACTACAAGATATGTAAGTATAGAAAAAAAATCAGATTTAGAGACCCTTGGTGATTTTTTGCCAGGAATTTTAAAAACAGCAACTATGGGTTACGACGGAAAAGGTCAATATCCGATTAAATCACCAAATGAGTTAAATGGATTAAATATAGATTTTTCAAAAGAATATATTCTTGAAAAACTAGTTAAATTAAAAAAAGAAATCTCGGTTATAATTACAAGATTTGGTAACAACAGATACGAAATTTATGAGGCAATCGAAAATATTCATGAGAACCAAATTTTAAAGAAATCTAAAATCCCTGCTGATATTAGCAATAAACTTGTTGATCAATCTAGAGAGTGGAGTAAGCAAATTTCCGAGGAATTAAAATACATTGGTACACTTTGTGTAGAATTTTTTATTGATAGAAATGATAATCTATATGTGAATGAAATTGCACCCAGAGTTCATAATTCTGGCCATTTAACTATTAATGCTTTCAATATTAGTCAGTTTGAAAATCATATAAGAGCAGTTTGTTCTTTAGAACAAATCCCCTTAAAGAAATTACATAATGCAGAAATGATAAATCTTATAGGTAATCAAATTACCCCATATAGACAAAATATAAATTTAAACGATAATGAGTTTTTTTTCGATTACCAAAAAAAAGAAATAAAAGATAAAAGAAAAATGGGTCATTTAACAAAAATTTTATAATGTTTAAAACTATTGAGGGAAACTTCGAAAATTCAGATGTTAATGAACTTTTAAAAAAACATTTTATAGAACTAAGGGCTGCTTCTCCTGAGGGAAGTGCTCATGTTTTGGATATCGAAGGTTTAAAAGTACCATCTATTAAGTTTTGGAGCTTGTGGGATGATGATAAATTAATAGGATGTGGTGCTCTTAAAATTTTAGAAAAAGATCATGGTGAATTTAAATCAATAAGATTACATGATGATTTTAGGAATAAAGGGAATGGAATAAAACTTATAGATCATTTGTTTGATGAAGCTAAAAAATTAAATATTAAAAGAATTAGCATAGAAACCGGAGCAGGAATATTCTTTAAACCAGCAAGAAAATTATTTGATTTATGTGGATTTAAGCCTTGTAAACCGTTTGCTCACTATAAAGAGGATAAAAATTCTATTTATTTATCAAAGTTAATAAACAACACTTAAAAACTAAATTTTAAGTATTGATCTATTTTGTTGACAAAACTGATTAAATTATAAAGAAAGTCATTATTACTTAAATATAAGTAATAAATTAACAAACAAAAAAGTAAGAAGAAAAATATGAGTCTACAAGGAAAAGTAAAGTGGTTCAATCCAACCAAAGGCTTTGGTTTTATTGAAAGAGATGATAAAGAAAAAGATGTGTTTGTACATGTTTCAGCTGTAAGAGATGCTGGTATGAACGGTTTAGATGAGGGTCAAGCTTTGACTTTCGATGTTGAAGATGGTCCCAAAGGTCCTTCAGCAGTTAACTTAAAAACTGCATAATTTTCATTAAATAGACTATTGGCTATAAGATTTACAATTTGACAATATTTGTATATTTGTAGCCAATAAGAAAAATTTAAAATCAATAAAATAAAAATAGAATGATTGGAATTTTAGGTG
The DNA here is from genome assembly GCA_902578265.1 of uncultured Pelagibacteraceae bacterium. Classification (GTDB taxonomy): domain Bacteria; phylum Pseudomonadota; class Alphaproteobacteria; order Pelagibacterales; family Pelagibacteraceae; genus Pelagibacter. The sequence goes on along the minus strand of CACHCA010000004.1, from coordinate 98,195 downwards.
GCATGGGCACACAAGCTGGCCTAGACTTTTGTAATAAACTTGCGATTCTTTATAGAGGAAAGATTGATCAAGAATATCCATTATTTCTTCTTTTCAACAAATCAAATATTCCTGGAAGACCAGAGTCAATAGGTGTTCAAACTAAGAATTTATCAAATCGGAAAAAAAATAAAAAAATTGAAAAAAAATACTCATTGGTATTAAAAAGTCTATTAAATGGATGTAATATACTTAAAAAAAGTAAATGTAAGTTTATTGTTATTCCGTGTAATACAGCACACTATTGGTATGATGATTTAAGAAATAGAATAAAATTACCAATTATAAACATGCCCAAAGAGGTATTTATTCACACAAAAAAAACATGTAAGAAAAATTCATCAATTGGACTATTGGCAACAGAGGGTACTTTAAACACTGGTGTTTACAATAAGTTTTTTGATAAAAATTATAATCTTGTTTTTCCAAATGTTTCTTTACAAAAAAATTCCGTAAATAAAGCAATAAAATTTGTCAAAATGGGAAACGTAAAAGCTGCCAGCAAAATTATTAAACCAGCTATAAATTATTTGATTAAAAAAAAATGTAAAAAGATAATTTTAGGGTGTACTGAATTACCGATAGCCATATTTGCATTCAAATCTTTTAAAAAAATAAAAACTTCAAAAATTTTTTTGGATCCAAATTTGATATTAGCCAATGCGGCAATGAAAAAATATCGTAAATAATGAAATCTAAAGATAAACCATATATTTTATATGTAGCAGAAAAAATATATTTAGAGGTTTCAGAAATTAAAAAAAAAAATAATGGTTTTTCTAATATAGATGCCATAGATGGTTTTATTGGATCTGAAACTTATAAAGAAGTAAGTAGTGGTAAATTTCATGACAATTGGTTTGAGGAATTAGAGAAAAAAAATGAAAAAATTCCTGAGGAGACAATGAGATTACTGAAAATACAAAGAGAAATGATGATCAAACAATTAATTCAATACCCGGAACTTTATTACACTAAAAGTCATTTTCCTCTAGAAATTTCTCAACGTGCGTTCGATCACTTATGGAGAATGTGTGAAAGTTACGAATTATGGTGTAAAGAAACTAACCAAAAAAAATTAATTCTATTAAATCTTACTGATTAATTTTTTGTTCTATTAACTTTTGATGAGTTAATTGAACTCTTTTTTCAACCAAAAGTTTAAAATTTTTTACAACTTTTGGTTCATTATTTTGTTGAACAAGTTTTTGGTGTACTATTTTAACTCTTTTTTCAATTAGGTTTTTAAAATCTTTATTAATGCGATTTTCCTCATTGTTTTTAGATACTTCTTCGGTGATGTAGTTAAGAGAACTCTTTCCTGTTTTTTTTTTAAATTCATTATTGATTGCTAATTGAGCAGTTGCTTTAAACAAATTTCCCGATGTTGCTACTGTGATTGCTGGACCCAATACAGCCGGTATAGGGACAAAACCAGTTAAAAACAAAAATGAAGAAAGGAAAAAACTAATTTTAAAAATTCTCAAAATCATGGGATTAAATTATTAGATTTAATGAGTGTTTACAATTAATAGATTGTCCAAAATAAGCTTTAATATTGATAGCATATTGTGATAATTCGTCTTAGTTAAAGTCACTTTTTACATGATAAGAATTTTCCCTTTTATTTTTATTATCCTTTGGTCATCTGCATTTATAACTACTAAACCAATCATCGATAATAGTGATCCATTTGCTGCCTTGGCTTTTCGTTTTTTTTTTGTAGCAGTTGGGTTTTTATTGTTCTCACTTTATTCTAAATATTCAATTATTATAAAAAGAAAAAACTTAATTGAGTCAGTCCTTAGTGGTATTTTATTCCACGGTCTGTATTTAGGAGGAGTTTTTTATTCAATTTCTATTGGCATGCCTACAAGTATTGCAGCATTAATTGTAACTCTTCAACCAATTTTGACAAATATCCTTAGTGGACCAATCTTAAATGAAAAGGTAACTTTAAAACAATGGATTGGTGTTTTGCTTGGATTTCTTGGAGCAACATTAGTTTTGGGTTTAGATTTAGGATCAAAGATTCCATTGCTGGGATTAGTTGCTACATTAATAGCGCTAATTTCAATAACAGCATCAACAATCTGGCAAAAAAAAATAAGTAATAATTTACCTCTATCAGTTAGTAATTTTTATCAAGCTGTAGGAGGGTGTTTTTTTCATATTATTGTTGTTATATTTTTTGCAAAACCATATATAGCCATCACAAAAACATTTCTTCTTTCAATGGGTCATCAAATATTTCTTGTGTCTTTTGGTGCTTTTACAATTTTAATGTTTTTGATAAAAAAAAATTCTGCAAGTAAGACTGTTTCAATTTTTTTTCTTATTCCAGCAACATCTGCTTTAATGGCTTGGTTCTTTTTAGAAGAAAGCTTAACAACAATTGATCTTTTAGGTTTTTTGATAACGTCAATAGGAGTTTATATAGCTACTAGAGATTAATCTAAGCTATTTATTTTCATAACCAAACTCTAATGCTGCATCAGTAATAGAATGGTATAACGACTCTCCAAAACTTCTTAGAGCAAATAATCTTACTTTAAATGGTTTATCATTAAGTAAGTCTGCTGTGAACGCAATATTATTATAAAGAGAATTTATTGAATTATTTTTCTTTAATTCATCAAAATTAAATGGTGATCCTTTTTTTAAAACTTCTATTACATAATTGCCCTCTATATCAATTACAGCTCTTGAGTGAGATAAATCAGTAACCGCAAAATCTGTTTCTTTACATGTTGAAGAAATATCGTCGATTAAATTTTTTTTGGAAGAGACCAATAACCAATTTTTAGGACCATTCCATAAAATTCTTGTGTTATTATTAAAACTAACATTTAAAGAAGAGTCTTTAAGTTTTAAACCGTCAATATCTATACTTTCAATTAGTATCTTAGAATTTTTGAACTGTACAATTTGCACAATTAATAAATTTTTTTTCTCTGAGATTTTTAAAAGGTCATCTCCTTTTTTATCCTCAAAGTCTCCAAATTGTCCTTGATGGTGAACATTGGCTAGTGCAGAAATTAAACTCATGATCTAACTCGTTCACCTTTTGGGTCAACATAATGTGAAGACACTATCTCGACTGGGATTACTTTATTTTTTAGAGGAGACATAACGAACAACTTTTTTCCTATCATATTCTTACCATCTTTTAGAATTGCTAAAGAAAATGGATTATCATATTCAACACTCCAGCATGAAGCTGAAATATAACCTAATTTTGGGTTTGGAAGTGGTGCGTTTGAGTCTTTAACTAAATGAGATCCCTCTGGGATGCTTGTTTTTTTATCTAATGGGACAACACCAACAATTTTTTGTCTATCTTCAACTGCAAAAGCTTTTCTTGATAAAGATCTTTTTCCAATAAAATCTTTCTTTTTGCTCAATAGTCCCTCAAGTGAATTGTCATAAGGAATAGTTCTACCATCAAGCTCTGAACCTGCAACATGCCCCATCTCAATTCTTAAGGTTGATAGTGCCTCGGTTCCATATGGTTGAATTCCAAACTCTTCTCCAGCTTCTATTATTTTTTCCCACATAAAATATCCATTGTCTGACTCAACATTTACTTCGTATGCAAGTTCACCAGAAAATGAAATTCTAAAAATTTTTGCTTTTACTCCAAATAAATCAGCTTCCATGTAACCCATAAAAGGAAGACCCTCATTCGAAACATCAGACTTTGGAAAAAGTTTTTTTAATACTTCTCTTGATTTTGGTCCAGCAATCGCTGCTCCCGCCCACTGTTCTGTCGTTGAAACTACATTTACATTTAATTCTGGCCAAACAAGTTGTAGATAATATTCTAGATGCGATAGAACATTAGCAGCTTGAGCAGTTGTTGTGGTCATATGGTAATGATTTTCTGATATTCTTGTTGTTGTTCCATCATCCATAACAATTCCATCTTCTCTCAACATCACACCATATCTTGCTTTGCCAATCGGTAATTTTAACCATGCATTTGTGTAAACTCTATTTAGAAGCTCTGCTGCATCTGGTCCTTTAATATCAATTTTACCTAAAGTGGTTACATCACAAACACCAACATTAGTTCTAACATTTCTAGCCTCTCTCTTTGACGCCTCAAATAAATTTTCCTCACCGCGTTTGTAATACCTTGGTCTTAACCATACACCTGCATCAACAAAGACTGCATTATTTTTTTCATGCCATGAATGCATTGGAGATTTTCTTGTTGGTTTTGAATGTTTTCCTACTTCCCTTCCAACAATTGCTCCAATAGAAACTGGTGAGTAAGGTGGTCTAAAGGTTGTGTGCCCAACTGCTGGTACAACTTTATTTTCAATTTTCGACACTAGTTGTAAACCATTAAGATTGCTTGTCTTACCTTGGTCAGTGGCCATACCAAGTGTAGTATATCTTTTTACATGTTCAATAGATCTATACCCTTCTTTAAGAGCTATCTCTATGTCAGAAACTGCAACATCATTTTGGAAATCTAAAAATCTTTTGTAGTTTTTTCCTTTTGGTAAGGGCACACACCAAAATTTATCATGTACTGTAGATTTCTTTTCAACAACATTAGGAAAAGAAATCTTGTTCTCATTATTTGTTATTTTTTTTGATAATAGGTTTCCTTTTTCAAATGAGTCTTTTAATGTCTCCTCTAAAGTGTAAATTCCGTTTGCAGCCCCTAAGGTTTTTTCATTTTGTTTAGATATGCCGGGAACAAATGCATCAATATCTTCATTGAATTTTGTTTTATTTCCAGATTGTGATGCCAAATGAATTGTAGGTGTCCAAAACCCAGAAACACAAATACAATCACACTCAATATTTTCAATTGATCCAAGTTCTTCTTTATTATCCGAAATTTTAGCTACGTCAGCTGATTTTACTTTTTTATATCCTTGAGCAGCTACAACTACATATGAATTTTTAATATTGATATTCATATTTTTTGCTTCTTCGATAATCTCTGATTGAGGCTCTTTTCTTGTATCTAAAATTATTGGATCAATACCATTCTTTTTAAATTCAATTGCTGTTTCATAACCACTATCATTATTTGTAAAAACAAGCGGTTTTTTTCCAACTAATACTCCATACACTTTCAAGTATTCCTTAGCAGCTGAAGACAACATTACGCCTGGAGTATCATTGTTACCAAATACAATGGGTCGCTCTATTGATCCAGATGAGATTAATACTTCCTTTGCTCTAATATACCAAAGTCTCTGCTTTGGATGAAATTTTTTTGTTTTTGGTAAATGGTCACTAATTCTCTCAGACATTACTAACATGTTATGATCGTAATAACCGAAAACTTGAGATCTGTTTTTTACAGTAACATTAGGCATTTCTTTTAGCTCTGAAATGATACTATCTGCCCACTCTTTACCTGATTGATTCCCTATATTTACTTCACTAGTTAATAAAGTTCCTCCAAATCTTGATTTGTCTTCAGCAAGAATAACTTTTGCACCATTTTTTGCGGCTGAGTAGGCACTTGCTAATCCCGAAGGACCTGAGCCTGTTATTAACAAATCACAATATTCATATTTATGTTCATATCTTTCTTTGTCATGTTTTATAGATGCTGTACCCAAACCAGCAGCTCTTCTGATAAATGGTTCATAAATTTTATACCAAAAACTTTTTGGCCACATAAAAGTCTTGTAATAGAAACCAGCTGGGAGAAATATTTTTAAAAAATTATTTATAGCTCCCACATCAAAATTCACACTTGGCCAACAATTTACACTTTTTGCTTCTAAACCCTCAAAAAGTTCCTGTTCAGTAGCTTTTATATTTGGTTCTGTCTCACCATTTCTATATAATTGAACTATCGCATACGGCTCATCAACTCCGGCACCAAAGAAACCTCTGGGTCTATGATATTTAAAGCTTCTTCCAATAAGATGAACTCCATTAGCAATTAATGCAGAAGCAAGGGTATCGCCCTCATAACCAAAATACTTTTTACCATTGAATTTAAAAGAAATTTTTTTATCTCTATTTATTAATCCACCACTTTCTAATCTAAAACTTTGTGTCATTATGAAATTTCTTCGTTTGCTTTTAGAGTTTTAAAAATTTCATGAGTAGCTGTATCTCTCTGAACTTTTATCCATTGTCTGCAACCTGATAAATGTTGCCATAGCTCCCAATGCTTCCCTCTTAAACTTTTCCTATTATAAACAAAATTGTCCCAATCTTGATCGGATATTTCTTTTCCTAATTCTGGTCGTTTGACAGTTGCATCGCCACCATATGAAAATTCATTTTGTGATCTCATTCCACAATGTGGACATTTTATATGAAGCATTTATGAAATCCAGGTTTTGGTCCCAAGTCCCTTTTCGTCAAGTAAGTGACCAGTATTAAATCTATTTAAACTATAGCCGGCATTTAATTCATGAACTCTATCTTGCGCGATCGTATGTGCAAATGTCCAACCAGATGCAGGTGTTGCTTTAAATCCACCATAGCACCAACCACAATTTAAATACAAACCTTCAATATGGGTTTTGTCTATTATTGGTGAGCCATCCATAGACATATCCATTATCCCACCCCAAGTTCTAAGCATTTTTAATTTACTTAGGAAAGGCATCATTGCGATCCCTTCAGTTAGAACATGTTGAAGAGTTGGAAGATTGCCTCTTTGTGCATAACTATTGTAGCCATCAAGATCACCACCCATAACCATTTCACCTTTATCAGACTGGCTTATATAAAAATGACCAGCACCAAAAGTAACTACTTTATCTAAAACTGGTTTTACTGGCTCAGATACACATGCTTGTAGTAGATGAGTCTCAATTGGCAATGTCATATTTAATTTTTCAGCTAAAATATTTGTACTACCTGCAACACATAATCCAATTTTTTTTGCTTTAATGTCTCCACGAGAAGTTCTCACTCCATTAATTTTTCCTGCAGACACATCAAATCCAATTACTTCACAATTTTGAATTATGTCTACACCCATATCGTCTGCCTGACGCGCATAACCCCAAGCTACAGCATCGTGTCTAGCTGTACCCGCGCTAGGTTGCATTAATCCCCCAAAGATTGGAAATCGTACATTCTCAGAAAAATCAGCCATAGGAATAATTTCTCTTACTTCTTCCCTATTTAAGAGAACTGCATCAATACCGTTTAATCTCATTGAATTTCCTCTTCGAGCATAAGTATTCATTTGTGCATCTGAGTGAGCAAGATTTATTATTCCTCTTGGAGAAAACATCACATTGTAATTCAAATCTTGACTCATTCTTCTCCAAAGATCCATTCCAAATTCACTGAATAATGCATTGTCATCATGCATATAATTTGATCTAATTATTGTAGTGTTTCGACCAACATTACCTCCACCAATCCAACCTTTTTCGATTATAGCAACATTGGTAATATTATGTTCTTTAGCTAGATAATATGCTGTTGCTAAACCATGTCCGCCTCCACCAATAATAACAACATCATACTCTTTCTTAGGAGTTGGATCTTTCCAAGCTAAGTCCCAATTTTCGTGATTTGAAAGGGCATTTTTAACAAGACTAAAAACTGAATATTTTTGCATGAATAAATTTTATAATAATGAGTATAAATAGTTCATATTTTTTTTATATATAATTTTTAGATATTTCCAAAGGCTTTAAAAAGAGATACTAATCGACCAGTTTTTTATTATTTTTTATAAAATTCAATGAGCGACATAAAATCAGATATTCAAATTGCTCGTGAAGCAAAAATGCTTCCAATAAAAGAAATCTTAGCGAAAGTAAATGTTCCAGACGAAAGTTCAGCTTTCAGCCCGATGGGCAGACATATTGCAAAAATAAACTTGGAATACTTAGATACATTAAAAGATAAGCCGGACGGTAAATTGATTTTAGTTACAGCAATAACTCCAACTCCTGCTGGGGAAGGTAAAACAACCACTTCAGTAGGATTAAACGATGGACTAAATAAAATTGGGAAAAAATCTATTGTATGCTTAAGAGAACCAAGTCTAGGTCCATCCTTTGGTATGAAAGGTGGTGCTGCAGGAGGAGGATATGCTCAAGTAGTCCCAATGGAACAAATTAATCTTCACTTTACTGGAGATTTTCACGCAATTACATCAGCACATAATCTTTTGTCTGCTTTAATTGATAATCATATCTATTGGGGGAATAAATTAAACATAGATGTCAGAAGAATTGTTTGGAAAAGAGTTATGGATATGAACGACAGAGCTTTGAGATCAATTAATATTAATCTTGGCGGTGTTGCTAATGGTTTTCCAAGAGAAGATGGTTTTGATATCACAGTTGCTTCTGAGATAATGGCTATCTTTTGTCTTGCTAATAATCTTGAAGATTTAGAAAAAAGGATTGGAAATATTACAGTAGCATATACTCGAGAAAAAAAACCAATCTACGCTAAAGATTTAAATGCACATGGACCAATGACTGTTTTACTTAAAGAGGCAATCAGACCTAATATTACACAAACACTGGAAAATAATCCTGCGATAATTCATGGTGGACCATTTGCAAATATTGCTCATGGATGTAATTCTGTAATTGCAACTAAAGCTGGATTAAAACTAGCTGATTATGTTGTAACTGAAGCAGGTTTTGGAGCAGATTTAGGAGCTGAAAAATTTTTAGATATCAAATGTAGGAAATCAAATTTAAAACCAAGTTGCGTAGTTATAGTAGCAACTGTTAGAGCCTTGAAGATGCATGGTGGTGTTGCAAAAGATGATTTAAAGAATGAGAATGTAGATGCACTAAAAAAAGGATTAATAAATCTTGAAAGACATATTGAAAATGTGAAAAAGTTTGGGTTACCTGTAGCGGTAGCTATAAATCATTTTATAAAAGACACTGATAAAGAAGTTAATGCTTTAGTAGAATTTTGTAAAAAGCTAGGAATTAAAGCTAGTATTTGTAAACATTGGGCTGACGGTGGTGAAGGAACAAAGGACTTAGCTAATCATGTAACAGATTTATGTGAAAAGAATGAAGCTAAATTTAAATTTTTATATGAAAGTAACACTCCACTTTTCAAAAAAATAAAAACCATAGCTAAGGAGATTTATAGAGCTAATGAAGTTATTGCAGATACTAAAATTAGAGATCAACTAAAAAACTTTGAAGAGGCTGGTTATAATGAATTACCTATATGTGTTGCAAAAACTCAATATAGTTTCTCGACAGATCCAAATCTAAAAGGTGCTCCGACTGGTCATTCGCTACCAATTAGAGAGGTCAGGTTATCATCTGGCGCGGAGTTCATTGTTGTTGTTTGTGGAGCAATCATGACGATGCCCGGACTTCCAAGGGTACCAGCAGCTGACTCTATTAAGCTAAATAAAGACGGTGATATAGAAGGTCTATTCTAAACTTTTATTTTAAGTTTTTTATTTTCTTTAATTGTCTTAAGTAAATTAATCATTAGTGGAATTTTATTCTTATCAATTTTTTTTAAAATAAATGGTGTGATCTCTCTTGCGAGTTCTTCACCTTCAACAGTTTCTTTAGGCATAAATCTTTTTTTTGCAGTCTTAAATGTAAATCCTTTACCTAAAAAACCACCCATTTTACTATTTCTACCACCAGCAGCACTAACGTAAAGGTCACCCACTCCAGCGAGCCCAAGAATTGTTTCATCTTTACCTTTAAAATATCTATTTAAATATCTCATTTCAAGAACTGCTTTTTGAAATAGATTAGATGAAGAGTTAAGGCTTTGACCAGCTCCAATGATCATTGAATATATATTTTTTATTGCTGAACAGACCTCTACTCCTACTACATCCCGGGAGTATTCTGTTAAATAATATTTTGTAGAAATTTTTCTTCCTATAGATTTTGCAATATTAATATTTTTATTTGCTATAATTACACTAGTTTGATTTTTTCTGGCTAGTTCCTTTGCCAAGCAAGGTCCTTTGAGTACCGAAATATTTTTTAGATTGTAGTTTTTCTGAAGCTGTTCTGAAATTGTTAAGATCTTATTCTTTTTTTTTTCAAATTTTAAACCTTTAGTTAAAACCAAAATTGGTGATTTAACTCTTAAATCTTTTAATTCTTTACCAATAAAGTCTATACCTGCAAGACTTAAGGCTATCACTATTAGATCAAAATTTTCTTTTAATAAATTTTTAGAAAATTTTCTAAACTTTAATTGTTTTGGTAATTTTATCTTAAGAGCAGAATGAAACTTTTTTTTAGAAGATAAATCTTTAATAAATCTTTTGCTATAAGGCTCAGTAATTGTAACATTATTTTTATTTTCTAAACTTGGGATTGTAAATGCAGAGCCCATTGCACCTCCACCAATAACTAAGATATTTTTCATAACAAATAATTATTTTATTGTAATTGTCATCATTTTGTTAGTAAAATACAAAATTAATTATTTAATTTAGTAGATTAATGACAAAAGTAGCAATTATTGGTGCGGGACCTTGTGGACTATCAATGTTAAGGTCTTTTGAACTAGCGGAAAAAAATGGTGAAAAAATCCCTGAAGTTGTTTGTTTTGAAAAGCAAGAAGATTGGGGTGGCTTATGGAATTATAGTTGGCGAACAGGATCTGATCAATACGGGGACCCTGTACCTAACAGTATGTATAGATATCTTTGGTCAAATGGACCAAAAGAATGTTTAGAATTTGCTGATTATTCTTTTGATGAACATTTTGGAAAGCCAATACCATCCTTTCCACCTAGAGAAGTTTTATATAACTATATTGTTGGAAGAGTAAGTAAAGGAAATTTAAAAAAAAAGATTAAATTTAACACGAGAGTTATAAATACTATTTTTAAAAACGATAAATTTGAACTTAGTTATCAAGATAAAGTTAACAATAAAGTATTAAAGGATAATTTTGATTTTGTTGTTGTTTCAACTGGCCATTTTTCTGTTCCATTTATTCCAGAATACAAAGGAATGGATACATTTCCTGGAAGAATAATGCATTCTCATGATTTTAGAGATGCAGAAGAGTTTAGAAATAAAAATGTAATAGTACTAGGTAGTAGTTATTCAGCAGAAGATATCGCACTTCAGTGTAATAAATATGGAGCTAAAAGTGTTACCATTGGTTATAGACATAACCCAATGGGATTCAAATGGCCTAATGGAATGAAAGAGGTTCATTATCTTGACAAATTAGTAGGAAAAAAAGCAATCTTTAAAGATGGCACTGAACAAGAGGCTGATGTTATAATTCTTTGCACTGGTTATCTTCATCATTTTCCATTTCTAGAGGAAAATTTACAATTAAAAACTAGAAACAGACTTTATCCACCAAAATTATATAAAGGGGTGGTTTGGCAAGATAATCACAAACTTTTATATCTTGGCATGCAAGATCAATTCCATACATTTAATATGTTTGATTGCCAAGCTTGGTACGCAAGAGATGTTATAATGAATAAAATCAAAATACCTAGTAATGATCAAGTTGAAAAAGATATTAATAAATGGGTTGCAATGGAAGAAAAGCTAGAGAACCCTGATCAAATGATTGATTTTCAAACTGAATATACAAAAGAGCTTCATGAAATGTCTGATTATCCAAAAATTGATTTTGAGTTAATAAGAAAACACTTTAAAGAATGGGAACATCATAAAGTAGAAGATATTTCAACATATAGAAATAAATCTTTTTCATCTCCTGTAACTGGCTCAGTTGCTCCTATTCATCATACGCCATGGGCAACTGCTATGGACGACTCTTCAAAAACTTTTTTAGACAAATAATATAAGATTAATCAATACCTAAATGTTTTTTTCTTTTTTGGACATAGGCTCTAATCAAATTATCAAATATTAAAGCTATGAAAGCTACACAGATACCAAGTGTTAATCCAATTCCAGCACCTTTTTTATCTGATAATGCTTTTAATATATATTGACCTAAATCTTCTGTTCCAATAAATGCCCCGATAATTACCATGAATAAAGCAAAAACAATTGTTTGATTTATACCAAGCATCATATGTGGGAACGCTAAAGGAAATTCAATTTTAGTCAATCTTTGAAATTTATTTACACCCGACATCGTTGCAGCATCATGTAGACCAGCTGGAACACTTCTTAATCCCTCGATTGTATATCTTGTAGCAGGTATCGTTGCATAAACTATAACTGCGATAAGTACTGAAGTATCTGTTATACCAAATAACATCATTACTGGAATTAAATATACAAAAGATGGGAATGTTTGAAAAATATCACAAACGCCCAGCATAAAGTTTGCTGAATGTTTGTTTTGGAAACACAAAGTTCCAACTGTAAATCCAATGATACAAGAAACAACAACTCCAAAAGTTGCCATATATGCTGTAACTAAAGCTCTATCCCACCAAGGGCTGAATGCAATAAAAAGTGTCAAAGCACAAACTACCAATGCTGAACGTAAGCCACCAATTAAATATCCTGCACCAACAACTAAAACTATCGTAGCGATTGCAGGCATTCTTAAATACAATGCTCTCATTGGCTGAAGTACATCTTGTATCAACCACGTATTGAACGCTTTAATATAAATAAAGAAAGTCTCAAAAATCCAATCTACTCCTTTGTTCCAAAAATCAGCAGTTGATATTCCTTTGTTATGTGGAATTTCAAATAAATAATTGAAAGTATCTTTGAATAAAAAAGTTCCAATGTAAGCTAATATTATTCCAACAACAAATATAACCCCAAAAAATAAAAGATTTTTGTTTCTTTGATAGAAAGTAAGATTACCAAAATAATCTGTTTGTTTATTTGCCCAAGCTAAAGACATTTTATCTAAAAGAATTGCAATTAAACTGATACATAAGCCCGCTTCTAAAGCTAGTCCAATGTTTAATTGGTTTAGAGCTAACAATAAATTAAACCCTAAACCTTTTGCTCCAATAAAAGCTGAGATAACTGCCATTGAAAAACACACCATGATGACTTGGTTAACCCCGATTAAAATATCTCTCCTAGCAGTTGGAATTAATACTTTAAACATTAATTGAAAATTATTACACCCGCTCATCCTTCCAGCTTCAATAACTTCTGGAGGCACTGCTCTTAGACCTAAAAGAGTTAATAATATCATCGGTGGTATTGCTACAACCATAGTAATAATCACAGCTGCATGATCACCTACTCCAAAAAGAACTAATGCTGGAACCAATACAGCATATTGTGGCATTGTTTGCATCACTAGCAATATTGGATATAAAGCTTTTTCTACGCGTTTACTTTTAAAAGCTGCTATTCCTAATCCAAGTCCAAAAATAAAAGATAATGGAGCAGCGACTAATATAAATGAAAGAGTTTGCATGGAAGGTTTCCATTGACCAAACACAGAAATGTAAACCATAGTTAAACCTGCAAACAAAGCTAGACCTTTACCGCTTAATTTATAAGAAAGTAATGCTGCACCTGCTGCAACGATAGTCCAAGGTAATCCTGGTAATTCAGCCCATGGGTTTTTATCTATCCAATCCCAACTGGTGAAGGCAACAACAGTTTCAAGACCACCCAATAAAATCTCTCTTATTAATTCTATTAAAAAAGTCATAAAGGCAGTTAAATTTCTACTAATTTGTAAAACTATAGGCCGACTTTTAAATTCTTGGGTATCTTCATTCCAAACTTCTATTGGCATCCATTCGTTCATTAAGAAAAATAATGAGTCATTAATCCAGATGGGTAACCATCCAAGCAATGGTGGCAATCTCCAAAAGACGTCAAAAGCGTAATATCTTACCTCTTTACCTAAAAAAACATAACTACTTTGATTTGGATCTTTAACAAATTCTGCTTGACCCCTAATAAATTTATATGTTTCGGGAACATCAATCGCAAAGCATAAAGCAAAGAATACTATTAATAAAAATAACCACTGAAAAGTTTTCGGATATTTTTTTAAAAATTCCATAATTTAATTATTATTTTTTCTTCCCCCAAAAACTGTATTGATTATTTTTGTTGGATTGATAGAGCCTATAATTTCATTATTATTATCAATTACGGCGACTATTTTTTCCTGTGTAAGAATTTTTTCTGCAACATTCTCTATGATTTCATTTTGAGAGACTTTTAAATCACCTAAATTATCTTTTGATGTATCCATAACATCCTTAATCAATAAAACTTTTTCTCTCGGTACTTCTTCAGTAAATTTTCTGACATATTCAGTGGCTGGATTTAAAACAATGTTAGCTGGTGTATCTAACTGCTCAATTATTCCATCTTTCATAATTGCAATTCTGTCAGCAAGCTTTAAAGCCTCATCAAAATCGTGTGTAATAAACATAATTGTTTTTTGTAATTTATCTTGAAGTCTTAAAAACTCATCTTGCATCTCTTTTCTAATTAAAGGATCCAAAGCTGAAAAAGGCTCATCTAAAAACCAAATATCCGGCTCAACTGCTAAAGATCTTGCTATACCTACTCTCTGTTGTTGACCTCCTGAAAGTTCTCTAGGAAAATAATTTTCTCTACCTTCAAGTCCAACTAATTTAACCATATCCATTGCTTTATTTATGCTGTCCTGAGTTTTGATCCCTTTAATCTGAAGGGGAAAAGCAATGTTCTCAACAACAGTTTTGTGTGGAAGTAAAGCAAAGCTTTGAAACACCATTCCCATTTTATTTCTTCTAAGATCTATTAAATCTTTATTATTTAATTGTAATAAGTCTTGGCCCTCTATGAAAATTTTACCACCCGTTGCATCAGTCAATCTTGAAATACATCTTAATAAAGTTGATTTACCTGAGCCAGATAAACCCATAACAACTAACATTTCTCCTTTTGCAACTTCAAAAGAAGCGTTGTTCACTCCAACAATGCAACCATTTTCTTGAAAAACTTTAGCATCAACATTTCCATTTGAGTCTTGAAGCATCTTCTGAGCATTTGCTCCAAAAATTTTATATACGTTTTCACATTTGATTACTGGCTCAGACATAAATTTCAATTAAGTTATATGAAATTAGGATAAAATTAAATCCATAATATTGTTACTTCCCCCTTAAAAATTTTTAATATAATAAACCCTAGTATCTATTCCGGTACTTAGAAAACTTAATGCTTCACCACTGACAGTAATTGACTCGTCAACTCCAACATTATTTCCACTCACTGTAAAGCCTGCAAAACACTTATTTTTCTCCTCATCCCACTTAACAAAAGTTTCATCTATTTTGTTACCATTAATTGTGTAAATTTCATGCGCTCTAAAATTTAAAAAGTTTGCCCCCATAATCGCACGTTGTGGAATTAATTTTGTTGCTTTACAAACTTGCTCATAAACTTCGTCTGTTAACCTGAAGTGATCTGTGCCATCAAAAGTTACCAGTATTCCTGAAGGTAATTTTGAAATTAATTCACTTAATTTTTTTTCTTTAGCAATCCTCTCCTCCTCTAATTTCATTTTTCTAACAAGTTCATCGCCCCCACCAAACATTATGTTAAGAACAGAAAATGAAAATGATATTATTAGAATTATTAGCACCAAGCCACCAAACTGTTTTGTAGTCTCGGGTAAATATTTTATTTTATTTAAAAAATTTTCTTTTGACATTTATTCTTGTAGCTTTCCATTTTTCCATATCCCTGTTTTTTGAGTGCCATCAGACCAAGTAAAAGTTCCCTTGCCATTCATAAAACCTTTTGCCCATTCACCTTCATAAGTTGAACCATCAGGAAAAGTTAAAACACCTACGCCACTCCATTCGCTATTTTTAAACTCGCCTTTGTAGATATATCCGTTAGGCCAAGTTTCAACTCCTTGTCCGTTTTTCTTAGTACCTACCCACTCACCTTCATAGGTAGTTTTATCTGTGTAAACCCATTTACCAAAACCGTTTTCGCAATTTCCTTCTTTGCATCCTGTGCTTCGCGCTATTGCAATCGTGCTGATAAAAAAACTTAAAATTATTGTTAAAAGATATTTTTTCATAATAATATTTTACACAAAACTATTAAAAAAAAAATTATACTTTTTTGTCATCTTTATTGCATGAGTAAATAGAAATATATTTTTCAGAGTTTTCACTTTTCATATTTTTCGTTATTTCGTGAATTAATTCACCTGTTTTCCTTGTAATAATACCTGACTCAGAATAATTTTTTTCTTGATCAATTGATTTAAATAAAACCACATCTTTATTGACTACTTTGACATTAAGTTTTGATGAAACTGAGAGAAATGATGATAATCCTTTGATTAAAAGTGTTTCTGGTTTCTTAGATAAAATTTTAAAACTATCTAAACCCTTTTCATTTAAATCTTTAGCTAAAAAAGTTTGATAATTATATTCTGAATTTTTTATTATTTTTTTCTCTAAATCACAAACAAACTCGAGATCAATATTTTCATTTATACTTACATCTTTTGCTAAGGTTTGATTAAAAAACAATAAACTTATTAGTATAGTAAATAAATATTTGATCATTTTAATTTGTTTAAAAAAAAATCTCCCCCAACATAGTTGGGAGAGATTTAAAGATTTGATTGCTATTTACCTTATTTAGTAAAAGCTTTCCAAACTTTCTCGTTATCTTTCAGCCATTTTTTAGCTGCATCTTCGTGAGTCATTTTATCAATGTCCACTAAAGCTGCCATTGCTCCAATTTGACTTGTTGAGAAAGAAAGTTTTTTAAACATCTTAGCTGCATCTGGATGAGTTTTTGGAAAATCAGCGTTAACTGCTTTTTTCAAATAACCATCTGGCGAACCACATTTTCCATCTCCACCATCTTCAGGTCTGCAACCTGCAGTGTACGGGGGAAAGTCGATAAATGTAAAACCAGCACCATCAGTAAAGTTTGGTGTCCAGTTAAAGATAATTGTTCCTCTTCCTTCTTTTTCAGCTGCTGCTAACTCTGCCCAAAGTGCGTCCGCACTTCCAGCAAATTTAACCCACCAAAGATCCCCTAGACCTAAAGCGTCAACCCTTTGAGGGATTAAGTCACCGTGCCAAGTTTGTGGACCTTCTAACATTCTTCCTTTTCCATTTGGAGAGTCAGGTGTTGTAAAGTTTTTAGCACAGTCTGGATTTTTCAAAGCAGTCCAGTCTGGTAGTCCTGGGCATAAACCTTTTTCAGCAACCCAATTAGGATATCCCATATCCTCTAGAGTTCTAGCTTCATGATCACCCCAGTCAAGTAAACCACCTTTATCTAAAGCTGTTGTAAATGATTTACCAAAAGCAGATTCCCATACCTCGTGAGAGATAGTTACGTCACCAATTCTAATTGACTCGTATACTGCTTGTGAGTCAGCATTTACGTATTTAACGTTATTACCCATGCTTTCCATTATTCCACCAATAACGTAAGCCATTACAATTTGACTTGACCAGTTATGAGTTGGGATAACAATGGGTTTTTTGCTATCTGCATTTGATAAACCAGCAAAACTTACTGCTGAGATTATAACTGCAGAAATTAAAGATATTATTTTTCGCATTTATTCCCCTTTCTTAATATTAAGTGCATTCAGTATGTGCCTAAGTAAAATGATAGTCAACTACAAGATTTATATATATTATGTAGAGAGATTTATAAAAATGTCGCAAACTACTTTAGATATTAAAGAACCTGGTCTGAATGTTTTACCACCTGGAGTTGAAAGACATGTCGTTAACGCTGGTGGTCTCACAGGTTTGCAAATATTTCCGGATGATGAAATAGAAATCATTAATGAGGAAGGAAATCAAATTTGTGAAATCATTTGTTTTGATAAAGATGGAAAATCTGAGCTTGGAATTTTAAATCAAAAAGAAAATTGTAAAAAAAGTTTTATAAAAGAGTTGCTTAAAGGTAAAGATGAAAGCTCTTTAATAACAAACCTACAATTAAAAAAAAGAAATTTAGATATTAATAAATCAAAATCATCAATTTTGTTTGATAAACAAACTCCAAGTGGTGAAAAAATTAAGATAAAATCTAAAGACAAATGCTACGTTATTTTTGCAGCGCCACAAAACAATATGCTGGTATCTGAGCAAAATCCTTCAAGCGATTTAACGTTATTCATTAAAAGATATAAAATAGTTAATGATAAAGAATTATCAATAATTCCTGATCCTATTTATGAGCCAAATTACGAGGAAAATATTGAGAGACAAACTGCAATTTCATTCGAAGTTAAAGAGGGAGATTTTATTCAAGTAATAAGTCCAGCGGGCAGACAATGTTCTGACTTTGTGGCATTTGATACTAAAAAACTTGATAAAAAAGTTGAAAAAGGTCTTGATTGGCAAACAACGAGGACCTTTATGGGAAATACTTTTCCAGGTCCTGGTTTATTTTCAAAATTTTACGACACCGATCATGAACCATTAGTTGAAGTCATAAGAGATACTGTTGGAAAACATGATACATTTAATCTTGCTTGTACTTCAAAATATTACGAAGACGCTGGCTATTTTGGTCATCCTAATTGCTCTGAAAACTTAAATAATGTAATGGCAAAATATGGTGTTCAAAAACAAAAAGGATGGCAGGCTATCAATTTATTTTTTAATACTTCAGCAACAGGTTTAAATTCAGTAATTTCAGATGAGTCATATGCAAGACCTGGGGATTATGTAATGTTCAGAGCTTTAAAAGATTTAACAATTGGGACAACAGCTTGTCCTAGTGATATCGATGCATGTAATTCATGGAATCCAACAGATATTTTTGTTAGAACCTACGACAAAAAAAAAGAATTTTCAAAATCTTTTGCATTTAGAATGAAAACAGACTCTGAAAAAAAACTTACTAGAAACTCTGGCTTTCACGAAAAAACCTCTAAGCTTACTAGAAATTTTATTGATGCTAGAGGTTTTTGGCTACCTAATGATTATACCAAACATGGAGTTGTTGAGGAGTACAATGCTTGTAGAGAAAAAGCAGTCTTAATTGATTTATCTGCTTTAAGAAAATTTGAAATTATAGGTCCTGATGCTGAAGAATTAATGAATTATACATTAACTAGAAATATTAAAAAGCTCGCTGTTGGCCAAGTTGTTTACTCTGCGATGTGTTATGAAAACGGAATGATGTTTGATGATGGTACATTATTGAGATTAAGTGAAACTGGTTTTAGATGGATTTGTGGAGACGAATATGGTGGTGAGTGGCTTAAAGAAATAGCTAAAAAGAAAAACTTTAAGG
This sequence comes from uncultured Pelagibacteraceae bacterium, assembly GCA_902578265.1. Classification (GTDB taxonomy): domain Bacteria; phylum Pseudomonadota; class Alphaproteobacteria; order Pelagibacterales; family Pelagibacteraceae; genus Pelagibacter. The sequence continues at coordinate 79,017 of CACHCA010000004.1, read as the reverse complement.
TCAATGTAAAAAATTCAACAGATCAAATTAGCAATGTATCAATACAAGGTCCAAAAAGTAGAGAAATATTAAAAAAAATGATTTTTACTCCGCCAACACAACCATCTATAGATGAATTGGAATGGTTCAGATTTACTATTTGTAGAATTGAAAACCTTCAAGGTATTCCATTGATTGTTTCAAGAACAGGATATACTGGCGAACTTGGTTATGAAGTATGGTGTCATCCGAGTAATGCCTCTGAAGTTTGGGATAAACTTATGAAAGCTGGAAAAAATGAGGGCTTAATTCCTGCTGGATTTGCAGCTTTAGACAAGCTAAGAATTGAAGCTGGTTTAATTTTATTTGGTAATGAATTTGATGGTCAACAAGATCCTTTTGAAGCTGGAATAGGTTTTGCTGTTCCATTAAAAACTAAAGAAGAAGATTTTATTGGTAAAGAGGTTTTGAAAGAAAGAAAAGCAAATCCTCAAAAAAAACTTGTGGGTTTAGAACTTATTGGAAAAGAAGCGGCTGGACATGGTGATTGCGTGCACGTTGGAAGATCTCAAGTAGGCATGATAACTAGTGGTTGTTTATCCACAACTTTGAATAAAAATATAGCTTTATGTAGAATCGATACTCAGTACTCAAAGGAAGGGACTGAAGTTGAGGTTGGTAAAATTGATGGTCATCAAAAAAGAATTGCTGCAAAAGTAGTTGGGTTTCCGCATTTCGATCCGAAGAAAACACGAGTCAGATCCTAATGCCAAAATCAGCGAAGGATTTACTAGAATTTTGGGAAGATCAGATGAAACTTTCTCATACCTCTAGTAATTACTTTTTTAGAAAATCGCCTTCACATTATCACATGATGCTTTTAGTAATGCATGCATATAAATATAAAGAAAATCTTACTGTTGAGGAACTTAAGACAAAACTATTTAAAACTTCACGTCCAAAGTCAGCTTTGATGATAAATGAGGCTTGTGAAAAAGGTTTTTTCTTTTTAGAAAAGACCTCAAACGATCAAAGAAAAAAGCACATTAAACCAAGTGAGAGTTTTATTAACGAGTTCAATAATTATATAGAAACACTAAAACATCTGAGTTTTTAATATTTATACAAGTTTTACTTATATTTTTTATATATATAAAAAACTATATATTTAAGTCGCACGAAAAATAGAGTTTGCATATGTCATTACCGACAAAAGCAAAAGTAGTAATAATCGGTGGGGGTATCCACGGTTTAAGCACTGCTTGGAAATTATCTGAAACTTACAAAAATCCTGGTGACATTGTAGTGCTTGAAAAAAAAGACACTGCTGCTGGAGCAAGTGGAATTGCATGTGGAGTAGTTAGAAATAATTATTTTCAACCAGCAATGAGAGAATTGATGGCCCACTCAGTCTCTGTTTGGGAAAGTGATCCAAAAGCATTTAAATATAATCCAGTTGGTTATTTACAAATATCACCTGAGGTTATGCATGAAGACGTAGCAAGTATTTATGAGCAACAAAAAGCAATTGGGTATGAGTCAGATTTTATAGAAGGTGAAAAGGATTGCATGAAATATATGAAGGGAATATTTGATGACTGGCAAGCTAAAGGCATAACTTCAATTCTTCATGAAAAAAAGGGTGGATACGCATTTAATAAAGACTCTATTAAAGCTTTAGAAAATAAATCTACTTCTAATGGTGTTCAAGTGATGAAAGGTGTAAAAGTAACAGGATTTAAAAGAGGAAGTAACAGTAAGGCGGTTACAGGAGTTGAAACAGATAAAGGATCAATTGATTGTGAGCAAGTAGTAATTGGAGCAGGACCGTGGGCTAGAGATTTTTGGAATATGCTTGAACTTCCTAAAACAGCAAATATCAAAGGTAAAGATGGTAAAATGCATGTAACTGACATGTGGACTTACTGGATGCTCCAAGAAGGGGTTATTGGTGTTGAACCAGATTACTTAAAAACAAATGATGGAAAACAGCCACCTGTGGTTCACGTAGACTCAACTGCACCACTATATTCTGACAAAACAAAAAAATTAATTACAGATAAAATTTGGGGAATTTATTATAAACCTGATATTGAGGGTTTAGGAGTTCAAGGTGGAACATCTCCTTACATTGTTAAAAAACATTTTGATCAGGTAAATGTTGATCCTTATGGAATTGAGTCTCCAGAGTATCAAACTACTGATGCATTTAGTGACATGTGGTGCTCTGCTTTAGCTCATTGCCAAAAAAGATTTGAGGGAAAATCTGAGTTATATAGAAAAGGTCCATCAGGTGGTCTTGGATGCATGACACCAGACTCATTTCCAATCTTTGATAGATTTTTTGAAAACGTATACATGATTGCTGATGCTAACCACGGATATAAAATGATTGGTGTTGGTGAACTTGTGGCCAAAGAAATTCTTGGTGCTGAAAGTGATTTATTAAAACCGTTTAGATTCAACCGTTACGAGAAGGGTGAACTTCACCCTACTTCGAACAGTCCGTTTCCTTGGAGTTAAACTCTTAGCCTAGACACTAATAAATTTTTCAGTTACGCTTGAATAAAATTATAATTCATTGAGGGGAAAAATGACGGATCTAGAAAAGCACGTAAACCGACCTGGCAGAGACAAACAAGTTAAAAAAGTTAGGGAAAAAATTAACGAATTAGGAATTACTTATATTTATTATCAATTTATTTCTGTAACAGGAAGAGTTGTAGGTAAAGGAATACCTGCAGATCATTGGGAAAGAACAGCAGAAAAAGGTTTTCAATTAGTATACGGAGCTACAGCAAACTTATTTTTAGATCGTCATAATAATTATATAGGTTATGGACCTGAAGCAATGGAATTAGTTGGTATCCCTGATCCAGAAACTTTCTGTCAATTACCATGGGACAAAAGAGTAGGAAGAGTTTTTGTAACATGTTTCAGAAACAGAGAAGAGAGAAATAATCCTGGTGGTCATTTAACTTCTGACTGTAGAGGAAATTTAAGAATTTTTATGGATGAATTCCAGAAAAAGCATGGTTTAGAATTAAGAGTTGGAACTGAACCTGAAATGATGTGGCTGACAAAAAATGATGACGGTACTCCTACAGGAAAAGGGTTTTCAAAACCATTCTGTTACCACATTGATCAGTTTGAGTCATTGAGACCAGTATTCATGAAAGTAATTGAATACGCAAAAGCTATGGGTCTAGATATGATTCAAGGAGATCATGAAGATGCACCAGGACAATTAGAATTAAACTGGACCTATGACAATGTTCTTCGAAATGCAGACAGACTATCAACTTATAGACAAATATGTGCTCAGGTTGCTAGAGAACATAATCTAATTGCATGTTTTATGACCAAACCATTTATGGGAGTTTCTGCAAGTGGTTGTCATACGAACATGTCTTTATGGAAAGGTGGAAAAATTAAAACAAATAAACTTGGACACAAATCTTTACCAGGAGTTGAAGAAGTTTTTGGTTATGTTGAAGGTGGAACTAATACATTTATGCCTGATACGAAAGATATGCAATTACCAGGTAAAATTGGTTTACAATCAATAGCAGGTATTATGGAACACCTACCTGCTTTAACGGCCTTAGGATCTTCAACAGTAAATTCTTATAGAAGATTATGGGATCAAGGTTTTTGGGCACCTGTTTATGCTGACTGGGGTTACCAAAATAGAACTTGTGGATTAAGAGTATCTGCGCCAGGAAGATTTGAATATAGATCTGTTGACTCAATGCATAATCCTTACTTGTTGGGTGCTGCATTATTAAAAGCTTGTGATCATGGAATAAGTAATAAAATGAAACCAGCTGATCCTGAATCTAGAAATATTTATGAAGCTCAAAAAGCTGGTAAGGATGTAAAAAAACTTCCTTTAAGTTTAGGAGAAGCTTTGGAAAGGTTATCAGAAGATGAGGTAATTAAATCAGCTATGCCTGATGAAATGTATAAAGTTTTTCATTGGTATAAAAATGATGAATGGGAAAGATTTTTAGGAGCAACAACTCAATGGGATCTGGATACTTATCTAGATTGCTTACCATAAAAAATACGGAAAGAGGAAAAGTATATGTGCGGAATTGCCGGATTAATTCATAGAGGGAAATCTTCAAAAGTTGGCCATGAGCTTCAAGGTATGTTGCAAGCTCTGAAACATAGAGGAGAGGACTCTACAGGTTATGCTTTATACGGAGATACTGATGGAAAAAATTTTATCATGCGTTTTAAAGTTGGAGAAAACGTTGGTGAAGGTAGTACATCAGTTGCTGAAGATGTATCTGTTTACGATGAGAGAAAAAAAATTGTTGATAGTTATCTAAATGAAATGGGTGCAAAAATTATCAAAGAAGAAAGAGTACTCCCCTACTCATTAAGATATGAAATAGAATATTATAAAAAAGATTTATTAGAATTTTCACAAAAGATTGAGAGTATTCCTGGAGTAGAAATACTTTCGATGGGTAAATCGTTAGAAGTAATTAAAGATCTTGGAAATGCTAAGATGGTTTGTGATAGATATAATTTAGATAAACTTATTGGCACTCACGCAATTGGACATGCAAGAATGGCAACTGAGTCCGGTGTAGATATCAAATCTGCTCACCCGTTTTGGGGTTATCCTTTTAGCGATGTATCAGTTGTTCATAATGGTCAGCTTACAAATTATTGGAATAATAGAAGAGCTCTAGAAAATAAAGGAATGAGATTTATGTCAGAGTGTGACTCAGAACTTATTGCTGTTTATTTAGCGGAAAAAATGAGAGATGGAGCATCTTTAGAAGAAGGCATGAAAGAGTCTCTAACTGGATTAGATGGTGTCTTTACTTATTTTGTAGCTACAAAAGACTCTTTAGGTATGGCGAAAGACACTATGGCTGCTAAACCTTTAGTTTTATATGAGTCTGATGATTTAGTAGCAATGGGTTCAGAGGAAATAGCAATTCGATCAATTTTACCACAAGAAATTGATACTTATGACCCATTCGATGGGGAGGTTAAAGTATGGCAAATATAAAAAGTGTTTCCAAAAAAACTAAAGCTCAAGCTATGGGTATGCACACTGAAGTTTTAACAGGACGAACACAACAAAAATTTTTCAATCCTGATGAAGCAGAAAATTTCTATTATTTTGGAACCCATGATGTTGATTTTAATAAAAGAACTGACCTTGATGTTAAAGATATGACCGCTGCAGAAGCAAATAAAGAAATAGATAATTTAATGGGACAAGGTTATGGAACAATTGTAATTAAAAACCCTCAAGGAAAACATAGTTTAGGTGTTGGTATTTTAAATAAATTAAATTTAATTTTTGAGGGAAGTTTAGGGTATTTTGGAATGGGTTCATGTGATGGTCCAATAGTTCGAATCAATGGGAGAGTTGGATGGTCTTGTGCAGAAAATTTGATGGCAGGTAAAGTTGTAATTGAGAAAAATGCTGGATCTTGTTTTGGAGCTGCTATCAGAGGTGGCGATTTAATCTGTAAAGGTAGTGTTGGTGCAAGAACAGGTATTGATATGAAAGGTGGCACAATAATTATTGGTGGTGATGCGGGTGCATTTACTGGATTTATGATGCAAAGAGGAAGAATCATCATTTTAGGTGATGTCGGTATAAATTTGGGCGACTCGATGTATGATGGGACAATTTTCGTAGGTGGAGAAATTGGCTCTTATGGTAGTGATGCTGTAGATGCCGAATTGACTAAAAGTGATCAAGATTGGTTAAAGAGAAAATTAAAGGTAGCTGAAATCGGCGAAAACTTTGATGTAAGTAAAATGAAAAAAATTGTAGCGGGTAAAAAACTTTGGAATTACGATAACCTAGAACCTACTGAGAAAAAAGGAGCAATTTAATGGCTAAGAAAAAAAAGAAAAAAAATGGTAAATTAAAGACTAATGGTAACGTAGGCGGAAAAGCTGACGTTCATTTAAGTTCTAACGGTGGCAGAAATAAAAGTTTATTAGGTCACAATGCTATTTTCACACCAGAAGTAATTGATGATATTCATATTAAATCTCAGTTAGGAAGATACAGAATGCGTGGAATGGCATTAATGAAAAAGATTCCAACATTTGATGATTTAGTTTTCTTACCAGGAACACTTACAAGGTTTGTAATCGAAGGTTACAGAGAAAAATGTGAAACTAAAACTGTTATTGGACCAAGATGTGAAAATCCAATTGAATTAGATATTCCAGTTTATATTACTGGTATGAGTTTTGGTGCTTTATCTTATGAAGCAAAAACTGCATTAGCAAGAGGTGCTACAATGGCAGGTAGCGCGACATGTTCAGGTGAAGGTGGAATGATACCTGATGAAAGAAGATACTCTGAAAAATGGTTTTATCAATGTATTCAATCAAGATATGGATTTAACCCACATCATGCTCAACTAGCTGATGGAATAGAAGTTTTTATTGGACAAGGACAAAAAGTTGGTATGGGTGGTCACTTAATGGGTCAAAAAGTAACCGACCAAGTTGCTGAAATGAGATCACTACCATCAGGTATTGACCAAAGATCTCCTGCTAGACATCCTGACTGGTTAGGTCCAGACGATCTAGCATTAAAAGTAGAAGAACTTAGACAGCTAACAAAAAATAAAGTTCCAATTCAATTAAAATTAGGAGCATCAAAAGTTTATGATGATGTTCGTATGGCTGCAAAATGTGATCCTGACTCTATTTATTTAGATGGAATGGAAGGATCTACAGGAGCAGGTCCACACATCGCTGCTGCAAACACTGGTATTCCTGGTATCGCAGCTATTAGAGAAGCAAGAAGAGCTTTGGACGATGTTGGAAAAACTGGAAAAGTTACTTTAATTTATGCTGGTGGCGTCAGAGATGGTGCTGACATGGCAAAAGCACTAGCTTTAGGTGCAGATGCAATAGCTATTGGTACAGGTTCTATGATTGCGCTTAACTGTAACAAAGATATTCCAGAGGCAAATTTTGAAAAAGAAATGGGAGTAAAAGCTGGTGAGTGTTATCACTGTCATACTGGAAGATGCCCTGTAGGAGTTGCTACTCAAGATCCAAAACTAAGAGCAAGATTAAATCCTGATGATGCTGCATTGAGAGTTTATAATTATTTACACTCAATGACACTTGAAGCTCAGTTATTAGCTAGAGCTTGTGGAAAAACAAATATACATTCTCTAGAACCTGAGGATTTAGCGGCACTTACTTCCGAAGCATCAGCTTTAGCAAAAGTTCCACTAGCAGGAACTAATTATACTGTTGGAGTAGATAACTTCCATAAAATTTAAAGGTATTATGGCTAAAAAGAAAAAAAAATCTAAAGCAGTTTCTATGCAGTTAGGTAAGAAAAAAGAAACTGCAAGAGAAAAAATGATTGGTCAGTCAATTGGTTATAGATATGACGTTAATCTTCTTCCAGATTATAAAAAAATGACACCATTTCTGAAAAAGTATGTAGAAGCGATGGGTTGGGATGATCTTAATTGGTTAGAAGATGTCCATATGGGTTATGAAGAAGGAAGACCTGCTGTATTTTGCAGAAATGCCAATGGATGGGTTACAATTCCATCATCAATTAAGTTGCCAGACAATCAACAAGACAGAGATATGATAGCAAGAGAACTTTTAGTTAAATTTCAAATGTCGCCAAAACATCCTCTTGTTGATTTAAAAAAAGCTTATCTTAAATTTTAATTACACAATCTAAAGTTGATTATTTTTTAAAACCTATTGTCAATATTAGGTTTTATTAGATTGTTTCGTTTGTAACAACTTTCGAAATTTTATAGGGTTTAAAAAACTAATATGGAGAGAGAATATGACTGATCAGTTAGGCGCTCTTACTACTATATTTACGGAATTTTACTACTGGATAACAGTGGTGCTGATGTTTTTAATTCACGTCGGTTTCTGTATGTATGAAGTTGGAGCTTCTCGATACAAACACCATCAACATACTCTTATGAAAAACACGATGCTGATACCTCTCGTAACAGTAACTTGGTTTTTATTTGGTTGGTGGATTTACTGGGCTTTCCCAACAGGACCTGGGATAGCACCTTCAATAATGAACGAAAGTACAGCTTTAATCACCGATGATAGTTTGTTTAGTGCAAAATTTCAGGTGGCAACAAGTAGTATAATGGCAGTTAACCTTGGAGATCACATTAATGGTGTTTTCTGGGCTGCTTTTTTATTATTTTCTTGGACTGCTGCATCTATCGTTTCTGGAGCAATAATTGAAAGAATAACTACTTTTGCTTTTGGAATTTTAGCAATAGCAATCGGCTCGGTTTTCTGGACAATTGATGCTGCATGGGGATGGCACTTTGATGGTTGGATGCTAAAAATTTTAGGATACCATGATGCTTATGCATCAGGAGTAATTCACGCGATTGCGGGTGGATTTGCTTTAGGTGTACTAATGGTTTTAGGTCCAAGAATTGGAAAATTTTCATCAAGTGGTGAACCACGAAATATTGGACCAAGAAATCCTTGGCTGGTAACAATTGGATTATTTCTAATTTATACTGGTTTTTGGGGATTCTATGCGGCATGTAACATTCCAATATTTGATCTTGGCCCAGAGTACGGCATGGAAGGTATATCTTATTGGACGGCTACAAACATTTATGTAACGCCTACAACACTTAGCGGTATTACTTTTAACTTCTTGATGTCATTATCAGGAGGATTATTAGCTGGATACTGGATTGCAAAAGGTGATCCATTCTGGACTTACTCAAGTGGACTAGCGGGTATTATATGTGCTTCAGCCGGAAATGATTTATATCATCCGATTCAATCAATGATCATAGGTATGATCGGAGTTGTGCTATCGTACAAATTACATTATTGGGTTGAACGTAAGTTCAAGATTGATGATGCAGTTGGTGCTGTAGCAGTACACGGTTATGCAGGATTTATAGGTCTTGTAATTTGTGGTTTTGTTTTAAATGGTTATCCATCATCTGGTTACAGTGTTGGAGCTATGTGGGACGGAACTACTTATGCATCAATAAATCCTTTGGGTATGTTCTTAGGAGCAATAATTATGTTCTTTGTTCTAGGATTAATACCAGGCTATATCATCGCAAAAGTATTACACGGAATGGGTAAATTAAGAATTCCGCGTGAAGCTGAAATAGCTGGACTAGACTATGAAATGATGGAAACTGCTAAATCTGACGAAAAAGCAGTTGCATCAGCAACCAGGTAAAGGAGGAAAATATGGCGACAGTTACAAATTGGATTGATCACCTGAATAAACCAGCAGAGGAAGTTGCTGGTGCTATTTATCCTGGTGCTGGATCTAGTGAAGGCTTGTTGGTAATACTTGCTATTATTATATGGGTTGGCTGGCATGTTTTAACTGCTAAATCTGAGAGTGATGAGCTCGAAAGATTAGCAAGGAAAAGACATGGTCCAAATGACCATAAAAGCAATATTACTGATTGGTAATTAAATTAAAAAATTTGGGCGCTACAACTTTTGTGGCGCCCTTTTTTTATCATATGTCAGAAGAGAACAAAGATAACGAGGAACTTAGACCAAGTAAGATGAGAGGCGTTGCTTTTCCAAAAGCAAAGTATGGGGCAATATTAGCCGTAATTATAATTATTGTTGTAAATTTAATTTTTTATAAAGAAACAATTTTATCTTTTTTAAAATAATTGTGTTAACTTAAGTTATGCCAAAAAATTTATTCAAAATTGCTAAAGAAAGAAAAATTAAATATTTTTTGATAAGCTTTGTTGATTTATTTGGAGTGCTTAGATCAAAACTAGTACCAGCACATGCAATAAAAGATATGCAAGAAACCGGTGCAGGATTTGCAGGGTTTGCTGCTTGGTTAGATATGACGCCTGCAGATTCAGACATGTTTGGAATTCCAGATCCAGATAGTTTAATCCAATTACCTTGGAACAAAGAAGTTGGTTGGCTTGCATCAGATCTTTGGATGAATGGAAAACCTGTAGATGCCTCTCCAAGAATAATGTTGAAGAAACAAATTAAGAAACTCTCAAAACAAGGATTGACTATGAAATCTGGCGTGGAGTGTGAGTATTTTTTAATATCTCCTGATGGAGATTCCCTCGCTGACCCAAGGGATACTCAATCAAAACCTTGCTATGATCAATCTGCTCTAATGAGAAGGTACGATTTAATTAAGGAAATTTGTGACTGTATGATTGAAATGGGATGGGGTCCTTATCAAAATGATCATGAAGACGCTAATGGTCAATTTGAAATGAATTGGGATTACTCAGATTGTTTAAAGACAGCAGACAGACATACGTTTTTTAAGTACATGGTAAAAACTATTGCTGAAAAACATAGTTTAAGAGCTACGTTTATGCCCAAACCATTTGAGAATTTAACTGGAAATGGTTGTCATGCCCATATTTCAGTTTGGGATGGAAAGAAAAATAAATTTTTGGACAAGTCTAATAACTTAGGTCTTAGTAAAATGGCATATAATTTTTTAGGCGGAGTAATAAAACACGCTTCATCTTTATCTGCTTTTTTTAATCCTACAATAAATAGTTACAGAAGAATTAATGCACCGCCAACAAAGTCAGGTGCATCATGGTCACCGAGTAGTATTTCTTACACTGGTAATAACAGAACTCATATGATTAGAATTCCCGATCCAGGAAGATTTGAATTGAGATTAATGGATGGATCGGCCAACCCTTATTTACTTCAAGCAAGTGTTCTCGCAGCTGGAATAAATGGTATTAAAAACAAAATAGATCCTGGAAAGCCTCTTAATTGTAATATGTATGAAGATTTTGCAAAATATCCAAATCTTCCAAAACTTCCTAATGAGTTAGATCAATCATTGAAACAATTAAAACAAAATAAAGAAATGAATGATGCTTTTGGTGCTGATGTAATCAATAGCTATATAAAACTTAGAAGTACAGAAATAAAAGAATTTAACAATATAGAAAGATTTGATAAATCAAAACCTATAACCAAATGGGAAAGACAAAATACTCTAGATTGTTAAAGTGAAGAGTTTAAAAAATCTTAAAATCTGGAAATATAAAAAATTATTAAAAAATAATCGTTATGATTTTAAAAGAAGTTATGTTTTAAAACATCTTCCCTCTTCATTAATCACTAATGCGTATAAATCAATTTCTGGTTGGAAAAATTACAAAGCAACCCCCCTACTATCACTTGACAAATTGAAGAAAAATTTAAAATTAAATAATATATTTTACAAGGATGAGTCTAAAAGATTTCATTTAAAGTCGTTTAAAGCATTGGGGGGAGCATACGCAGTAGAGAAAATATCTAAAGGAAAAAAAAATATTGTTATTTCATCAGCAACAGCCGGTAATCATGGTAGGTCTGTTGCTTGGGGAGCAAAAAGATTAAATTTAAAGTGTAAAATTTTTGTAAGTCAATATGTAAGCCAAACAAGAGTTCGTGAAATTGAGAAATTTGGTGCCGAGGTAATAAAGGTTAAAGGAAATTATGAAAATTCTTTGGAGAAATGTAAAAGACTTTCAAAAAAGAATAATTGGCAGATTGTTCAGGATGTCTCTACCAAAAACTATAAATATGTTCCTCAACTTACAATGGCTGGATATTCTATTATGATAAAAGAAATATCTAAACAAACAAAACATTATATAACTCACATATTTGTTCAAGCTGGTGTTGGAGGATTAGCAGCAGGTGTAGTTGCTGGGGTTGCAAAATATTTTAAAAGAATTCCAAGAATAATTGTTGTTGAACCTGATAGAGCTGATTGTGTTCTTCAGAGTATTAAAGCAAATAAAATGAAAAAAATAAGAATAAAAAAAGAAAGTATTATGGGGGGGATGTCATGTAATGAAATGTCACTTGTCCCATGGCAAATACTTAAAAAAGCTTCAAACTATTGTATATCTGTTACTGATAATAATGTTGCTAAAACGACCGCGATGTTAAAAGATAGAAAACTAAGTAGAGTTTCAATCATAGGGGGTGAATGTGCAACCCCTGGAGTTATTGCTCTTATAGGTTTAGCTAACAATCTTAAAGCACGAAAATCACTGAATTTAAACGAAGACTCTAACATTCTTGTCATTGGATGCGAAGGAAATGCAGATGTTAAACTTTACAAACAGCTGCTATCTAAAGGTAGAAAATAAAATTTATATGACAAAAAATGCAATAGCTTGGATAAGGGAAGACTTTAGAATCGAACATAATCCTGCTCTCTCATATGCCACACAAAATCATGAAAATGTTATTGCTTTATTTATTTATAATAAAGCCGATTTTGATCACAAAAGAGAAGCACAAAAGTGGTGGCTATTTAAATCTTTAGAAATATTTAAATCAGAATTATCTAAATACAAAATCAATCTTCAAATATTAGCGGGAGATGAATTAGATATATTTTCTAAAATTAAAAAAAAAGATGACGTTTCAATATATTGGAATAAAATTTATGAACCTGATGTAATCACAAAAGGAAAAAAAATTAGAGATGTTTTCTTAAAAAATGAGATTGAATTTAAATATTTTAAAGGAAATATTTTAAATGAATTTCAAGAAATTACTAAAAATGATGGAACACCCTTTAAAGTATTCACCCCTTTCTGGAGAAATGCTGAACAAAAATATTTAGGTTTACCACCAAGTAAAAATTATATTGTAAAGAAAAAAACGAAAGTAATATCTTTCTTCAAAAATTGTGTTGAACCAAAAAGTATTTTACCAAAAAAAAATTGGTATAAGAAATTTGAGAATTATTGGAAAGTATCAGAAAATGATTCAAAAAAAGTTCTGAGCAGTTTGATTAATGATAAAATTAAAGAATACGGTTCGGCTAGAGATTTTCCTTCTATAGAGGGTACATCAAAGTTATCTCCTTATATAAAGCACGGACAAATACATGTAAGCACGATTTGGAAAAAATGTAACGAAATTAAATCTAAAGGCACTGGTTATAGGAAATATATTAATGAACTTGGTTGGCGTGAGTTCTCTCATAGTTTGATTAATTATTTTCCAGAGTTTTTAAAAGGAAATTACAGAAAAGAATTTGATAAATTTCCTTGGGTAAAAAATGAAAAATTTTTAAAAGCATGGAAATCGGGGATGACTGGTTATCCGATTGTTGATGCTGGAATGAGAGAGTTATATGAAACTGGTTGGATGCATAATAGGATTAGAATGGTGGTTGGTTCTTTTTTAGTGAAACATTTGAGAATTAATTGGACCGAGGGTGAAAAGCATTTTAGAAATTGTTTGCTTGATTTTAATAAAGCCAATAATGTAGCTCAATGGCAATGGGTGGCAGGTTGTGGAGCTGACGCAGCTCCATATTTCAGAATTTTTAATCCTATTCTTCAAGGTGAAAAGTTTGATAAAGAGGGAAAATACGTAAAAAAATGGATCCCAGAATTAAACAAGGTTCCTCAAAAATTTATTCACAAACCTTGGGAAATGGAAATGAAATATCAACAATCAATAAATACTATTATAGGAAAAAATTATCCAAAACCGATAGTGATACATGAAGAAGCGAGGGCTTCTGCACTTAAAGCTTTTCAAAGTTTAAAAAAAAATTAAACTTCCCCCAAAAAATGATGAATGATGGTTCTTGTCTGTGGGTTTAATCTGTGCTCAAATAAATAAATACCCTGCCAAGTTCCAAGTAATAATTCTCCATTTTCAACACTAAGGGAAATTTGATTATTAGTTAAGCTGGATTTTATGTGCGCAGGCATATCGTCTTTACCTTCAGTTGTATGAATATATAATTTATTATCCATTGGTGCGATTTTATTAAAATAGTTGATTAAGTCAGTTTGGACATCGGGGTCTGCATTTTCTTGTATAATTAAAGAAGCACTAGTGTGTTGAATACTTAAATTGAGTATACCATTTTTAAATTTATTTTTCTTTATCCAATTAATTGTTTCATCAGTGAATTCGTATAATTTTTGTCCATTGGTATTCACTTTAAAGTTATTAAATTTTTGTATCATAAATTAAAGTTTGAGGATGTTAGCTCATAAAGACGGCTAATTGTACGATTAAAAGGTTCTTTTAATGATTTAGATGACGTTAATTCATCTAGATTTTTTTCAGCGGTGACGGCAATCGGTATTTTCTTGTCATAAACTATATCAATTAAAATTATGAAACGCTGTTGTTGATTAGAGTTTATGTCATCAAACTTTGGTATTTTATCAATAACCATAAATTTAGATACTTTAGATATTTCAAGGTAATCCTCAGCTCCCAAGTTTTTGTCACATAACTCATCGAATGTAAATCTTACAACTCCCTCATAGAATTCTTTAATGATAAATTCTCTACCTTTAACATCAAGATTTTGAATAGTTTTTTTTCTATCCTTTGAAATGACTCTGAAGAATTTATTCATTTTAAAATTACTTTCTTGGTTTAGTGGGAAGAAATATCTATCATTTTGGTTTTCTTTTGATTTTCTATAATCATCTTCAATTATAAGCTCATGTTCGACAGTTTTTTTTTTCATGATCTCAATAAAAGGTTTGAACTGATCACGTTGTAGACCATCCTTATATAAATCAGAAATTTGAATATTGGAGGTGATAATAATTTTTATATTCTCACTAAATATTTTATCAAACAATTTACCTAGTATCATAGCATCTACTATATTAGTAACTTGAAATTCATCAAAATATATTAACAAAGCTTTTGATTTCAAGTCTTTGACAAATAAATTAATAATATTTTCATCTCCCTTATTCTTATTTTCATGGACAAAATCATGAAAATTTAACATAAACTCATTAAAGTGAAGTCTTAGTTTTTTTTTTGAAATAAGATCATAAAAAAAATCTAATATCATTGTTTTTCCAACACCGACACTCCCGTGAAGATAAAAGCCTTTTTTATAATTTTCTTTTTTAAAAAAATTGAAGACCGAATAATGAAAATTTATATTATAAAAATCTTGTAGTAATTTAATTGTCGTTATTTGGTTTTGATTAATTTCTAAATTTTTTGAATTACAAAACGATCTAAATTTTTCCTCTAGATTTTTGGACATCAATTTTTTTTTGATTTAAAATCAATACCATATTCTGATCTTGGACCTTTCCTTAAACCAAATGGTCCAGAAATAAAAATTGTCATTGGTTTAGTTCCAGGCTCCAAATCAACTCTGTGATGTGCATTAGCAGATCTAAATCCAATATAGCCAGGTTTTCTCCAAAATTTTCCCTCTTTAGTTGTTTCCCAATAACCACCTCTTATCACAATCGTAATATATGGGAAAAGATGATTATGTACTCCTTCACCGTGATCATCAGCTAACATTTCATGAATAAGTATATTAAACGGAAACCATTTCGGTCTATGTCTGAAGATTATATAATATCTATTCATCCAAGGTTTCGCTAAATCAAATCTTGGATGTGAGGGTCCTCTATCTAGAACAACTTTTTTTCTGCCAAATTTATCTAATAATTTTAAAAACATCAATTTAGTCTAATTATAGCATCATCCCTTACTAAATATAAATTTTTATTCAAAACATAAGGACGCGAAATTTTGCCATTATCGATTTTTAATGTTGAAATTGTTTTTCCAGATTTAATATCAATAACCAACAATCTTCCAATATTTGTTGAAAGATAAATATTTTTTGTACCAACAATAAATCCTGTTGGAAAAATCTCATTTCTTTTTTTGGGATTAAAATTTTGGAATACATCAGTAACTTTAATAATATTTCCTGTAATTTTATCGATTAATATCAAATAACCCTCTAGAGAAACTGATATTAAAAAATTTTCAATCAAAGTGGGTCTTATGTTTGAATTTACAGTAGTCTCCCAGTTAAAACTTCCAGATTTTATATCAATAGAGAAAAATTGATTTTTATTGTTTGAAAAAAATAGGTTATTTTCATCAGCAATTATATCTGATGTTTCTAGGGAAAAGGCTGACTCAAAAATTACATTGCTTTGTGTAGGCAACTGCCAGAGTAATCTACCACTATTAAAGTCAACTGCACTTATATCACCTAAAGAATTATTAAAATATATTACCTTTTCGAGAATAACCATTGATAATTTTTTTTGAGATCTAATTAATGGTGTCTCTGTTTGAAAATTCCATAACTCTTTTCCATTTTTTAAAGAAAAGCACCTTAGAGTATTTGTAAAATCAACTACAAAAAACCGATCTTTATATATTTTTATTTGTGAGTTGAATGGTGCTGAATTCTTTTTAGACCAAATAATATCTCCGGTATCTAAATTTAATTTATAATATTTTGTTAAATTATCAGCAACTATTAAAAATTGATCATTATTTGCAAATTGTAAAATTGGATCTAATTTTTTTTCTGATTTTGTATAATAATTTTTTTTCCAAACTAATCTAGAATTCTTATCAAATTGTAAAATTGTACCTTTATCATCAAAGAAAATTATATTTTCTCTATAAAAAGATATGACTGGTTCAACTTGGTAAAAATTTTTAATTTTTGAAAATTTATATTTAGATAATTTTTTAAGTGAACCATCAAAATTTACCCTGCCATCATTATTCGTAAGTTTTTTCGATAATTTAGACTTTTTTGGATTTATGCTAAAATTCAAATTTATATTGGCGTTTAATTCCTGACTTAAGGCTTTTGGGTTATCAAAAATTTTTTCAAACTTTTTTTCTTTTATTTCTTTAATTTTTTCTTTAGTCCAAAATTTAGAATTTTTATTAAGAGAACAACTAAAACAAAAAATTATTATTAAAAAAAAATTAAAAATTTTAATCACTTAAATCTCTATTGAGTCTTTTTTGAGACTCCAGTTTAATTTCATTATTTGCGTTTTCTAAATTTACGATTTGATTAAAGAATTCTTTTGATTTTTGCATCTCATTTTTAGAGTAAAAATATTCTGCCATTAAATATAGTGCATGAGATTTCCAGACACTTTCTGATTTTATTACTGGATTTAAAATATTCAATAAATCATTCTCATTGCTGTCATTTGCATTATAAAGCGCTTTTTTATAAATATTTAAATTTTTTATCTCTTTATCCAATGAGGTTTCGTCAATAATAACATCAAATAATTCATTGATTGTGTTTTTTTCACTAATTAATTTATTATCTATTATAAAATATAAAGATAATGGTGAATAAGTTGAATTTCTTTCATTAACTATTTGTATTAAGTCTTTAGCTGTTTTTTCCTTATTACTCTCAGAATAATTTATAGTTATTGTATTAAAAGAGTCTGAAATCTTAATTTTTTTTCTATCCTGATATTCGCCAAAAGCAAAATAACTAATTAAAAGTATAACGATAAAACTTAAACCTGAAATTATTTTTTTTTTATTATGGATAAAAAAATTTTTTATTTTTTCATTTCTCGTGTTTGTATTTATTATTGATATATCTTCGTCCATATCTAAATCATATTTCTTAAAACATATTGAAGTATTCCACCATTTTTATAGTATTCCAATTCATTTTTAGTATCAATTCTGCATAGGGTATTTATTATTTTTACGTCTCCTGATGCGTATTTAATCTCAACTTTTACTTTGTCAGATGGATTAATTCCTTTTTCAATATCTACCACACTAATTAATTCAGAACCTAATAAATTCAGATTTTTTCTGTTCATATTTTCTGTAAATTGTAATGGCAATATTCCCATCCCAATTAAATTTGATCTGTGTATTCTCTCAAAACTCTCTGCAATTACTACTTTAACTCCTAGTAATTTTGTTCCTTTTGCAGCCCAATCACGAGAAGAGCCCGTGCCATATTCTTTACCACCAATTACAACTAAATCAGTCCCTCTTTTTTTATACTCAACTACTGCATCATAAACTGACATGAGTTTTTCCTCAGGGTATAATTTTGTAAAACCACCTTCGGTACCAGGAGCCATTTCATTTTTAATTCTTATATTTGCAAATGTGCCTCTCATCATAACTTCATGATTTCCACGTCTTGAGCCATATGAATTATAGTCCTTTGGAAGAATTTGATAATTCATAAAATATTCACCTGTTGGGCTATCTTTTTGAATATTACCAGCGGGAGAAATATGATCTGTAGTAACCATATCTCCTAATATCAATAATGGTCTAGCATTTTTAATCTCTTTAAAACCTTCCGGGTCGTCACTAAGATTTTCAAAAAAAGGAGGTTTTTTTACGTAAGTAGAATTTTCATCCCAATTATAAATACTACTTTTCTCTGTTTTGATTTCTTGCCATTGCTTTGGTCCCTCGGAAACATTTGAATATCTTTTAACAAACATATCTGCATTAAGAGAAATCTTCAATGTATCCTCTATTTCTTTATTTGAGGGCCAGATATCTTTTAAAAAAACGTCTTTACCGTTTTTGTCTTTTCCAAATGAGTCTTTGATTAAATCAAATTCCATATGACCTGCAAGAGCATAAGCTACAACAAGTGGAGGAGAGGCTAGATAATTTGCTTTAATGTGAGGTGAAATTCTACCCTCAAAGTTTCTATTACCTGATAAAACAGAGACTGCATATAAATTTTCTTTTTGAATAGCATCAACTATATTTTCTGCTAAAGGTCCTGAATTCCCGATACATGTTGTACATCCATAACCAACCAAATTGAATCCTAATTGATCTAAATACGTATTTAGACCAGCCTTTTCTAAATAATCGGTAACAACTTGAGACCCAGGAGCTAAAGATGTTTTAACCCATGGTTTAACATTCAATCCTAATTCAACAGCTTTTTTTGCAAGTAGTCCAGCTCCAATAAGAACGTTTGGATTAGAAGTGTTTGTACATGATGTAATTGCTGCAATTAGTATTGAACCATCTTTAATTTCATAATCCGTATCTTTTACCTTAGAAATTTTATAATCATTTTTATCTGTAGCTACTTTAAAAACTTTTTTAAAATTGCTTGATGCGTCAGTTAAAAGAACTTTATCTTGTGGTCTTTTAGGGCCTGAAATAGTTGGAACTACAGTGGACATATCTAAAGAGATTTTATCAGTAAACTCAATTTCATCGCTTGCCCACAAACCTTGTTCCTTCGCATACTTTTCAACAATCGCGACTGTTTCTTTATCTCTTCCAGAAAATTCTAAATATTTTAAAGTTTCTTCATCTATTGGAAAGAATCCGCATGTAGCTCCATACTCAGGTGCCATATTAGCAATTGTTGCTCTGTCTGCTAAAGTTAAATTTTTTAACCCATCACCGTAGAATTCAACAAATTTCCCAACTACTCCTCTATCTCTAAGCATTTTAACAACCGTTAAAACTAAGTCTGTAGCAGTTGTGCCCTCTGGCATTTTTTTTGTTACTTCAAATCCAATGACTTCAGGAATTAACATTGAAATAGGTTGTCCCAACATACCCGCCTCGGCTTCAATTCCGCCAACACCCCATCCTAAAACTGACAAACCATTAACCATGGTTGTATGACTGTCTGTTCCAACAAGAGTATCAGGGAATAAATATTTTTCTCCTTTGTATTCTTCTGACCAAACTACTTTTGATAAATACTCTAAATTAACCTGGTGACAGATACCAGTTCCTGGAGGAACAATTCTAAAATTGTTAAAAGCGCTTTGACCCCATTTTAAAAAGGAATATCTTTCGCCATTTCTTTTAAATTCGATATCTACATTCTTTTCAAATGAGTCTTTTTTAGCTGATTGATCAACTTGAACAGAGTGATCAATAACTAAATCGACTGCAGATAGTGGGTTGATTGTATTTGGATCTTTATTTTTTTCTTTTACAGCTTCTCTCATAGCAGCTAAATCGGCCACTGCTGGTATCCCTGTATAATCTTGGAGTAAAACTCTGGCCGGTCTGTAAGCTATTTCGGTTTTTGATTTTTTTGTATCAACCCATTTTTTTACTGCTTCTATTTGTTTTTTGTTAACTGATATATCGTCCTCATACCTAAGTAAATTTTCCAATAAAACTTTTAATGATTTTGGTAATTTTGAAATACCTTCTAAACCATTTAATTCAGCTTTTTTTAATGAATAATATTTATAATTTTTACCGTTAACCTCTAGGTCAGATAATGATTTGTAAGAATTTTTATTTCCTGGTTTCATATCTTATATATAAAATGTAATTATGCTCAAAAGAAGAAGCACTGACATAACATAATTAAAGTATTTAATAAATTTCTCATTTGTCGCAAATTTTCTAAGATATTTACCAACAAATGTCCAAAAGGTAATGCTTGATAAAGATACTATAAAGGCAAATAAAACAACTTGAGTCGCATAATTAAGATAATTTTCTCCATATTCAACATATGTTGAAACAATAATAATTCCAATCAAAACACCTTTTGGATTCAAAAATTGAAAAATAAAAGTATCTAAAAAAGAAATTGGATTTTCGTTTTTACTCTCGTTAGAGGATTTTGAGAAACTAATTTTATAAGCTAGGTATATTAAAAATAAACTTCCCAGATATTTCAAAATAGTTTGAATAATTGGAAATAGTTTAAAAACATTAACTAAACCAATTGTCAAAGCAAATACCACAGAAGTAAATCCAAATGTAACTCCAAAAATGTGAGGGATTGTTTTTTTTATTCCAAAATTAAAACCAGAGTAAGATGCGACCACGTTATTTGGTCCTGGTGTATAAGCAGCTACAATCCAAAATAGTGCCATAGATAAAAATTCAGGATGCATACTTATGCTATAGGTAAACCATTATCTGCTTTTTGTGAGGGATGTACTAATGTTACCTTTCCTTCAGAGTCTATCGAGCCTAAAAGTAAAAATTGAGATTTTATACCTGCAATATTTTTTTCTGGAAAATTACAAACACCAATCACTTGTTTACCAACTAAATTTTCCTCATTATAAAAATGAGTAATTTGGGCGGAAGATGTTTTAACACCTATTTCTTTTCCAAAATCAACTTCAACAACTAAAGATGGTTTTCTAGCTTTTTCATTTTTTTTGACTGAAAGTACTGTCCCAAGTCTAATGTCTATTTTTTCAAATATGTCGTAAGTAATTTGTTCTTTCATAAATGAGATATTTATATTAATTATTACTAATGAGTACAGAAGTAAATTTAGATAAATTATACGAAAATTCTATTAAGATTTTATCTGATTTAATTGGATTTAAAACTATTTCTGGAGAGGATAACAATGATTTAATTAATTATTGTGAGAAATATCTAAATGATTTAGGTGCAACTTCATTTAAAACATATGATGATGAAAAAAAAAGAGTAAATCTTTTTGCAACAATAAAAGCAAAAAAATCAAATGGGGTTAAACCAATAATCTTATCTGGTCATACTGATACAGTCCCTGTTTCAAAGAGTTGGAGTACCGACCCTTTCAAAGCAACAATTAAAGAAGATAAACTTTATGGAAGAGGTTCCTGTGATATGAAGGGATTTATTGCATGTACTTTAGCGTTTGCTCCAGTTTTTTCTAAAGTTGATTTAAATAGAGATATTCATTTTTCTTTTACATTTGATGAAGAAACAGCGTGCTTGGGTGCTCCAATATTAATTAAAGAACTTAAAAAAAGAAATATTCAAGATGGAATTTGTATTGTAGGTGAACCTACAAAAATGAAAATCATAGATGCACATAAAGGTTGTTATGAATATACTACTTTTTTTGAGGGATTGGCTGGACATAGTTCAATGCCACATAAAGGTGTTAGTGCCGTTGAATTTGCATCAAAATATGCAAATAGATTAATCGAGCTTAGGGAAGAATTAAAAAAAAGAGCTCCAAAGGACTCAATTTTTGATCCTCCTTTTTCAACATTACAAGTTGGAGGAATATTTGGAGGTATAGCTCACAATGTAATAGCTGACAAATGTCGGGTTGAATGGGAGACAAGACCAGTCATCAAAGAAGATGGTGTCTTTCTAAATCAAAAAATAGATGAATATGCAAATGAAGTTTTATTACCAGAGATGAGAAAAGTTTTTCCTAATTCAAAGATAACTAAGAAAATAATAGGTGAAGTCACAGGTTTCGATCGTATAGATAATTCAGAAGCATGTGAGTTAGTCTCAAGTTTGACCGGTGATAATTCTAGAGAGGTTGTATCCTTTGGAACTGAAGCTGGATTGTTTCAAGAAATTGGTATCAGCACAGTTGTTTGTGGACCAGGTTCTATTGAACAAGCTCACAAAGTTGATGAGTTCATTGAACTTAATGAACTTAAAAAATGTTTAAAATTTCTTGAAGGAATTAAGAAAAAATCTTCTCTTAATTAACTCCACCCACCTACAGATTTAACTTCTAGAAACTCTTCTAGACCATGTTCACCAGCTTCTCTACCAATCCCTGAATGTTTAAATCCACCAAAAGGCGCATCAACAGCAATACCAGCACCATTAACATCAACCATCCCAGATCTAAGTTTTCTAGCAACTCTCTTTACTTTTTCTTTATCTTTGGTTTGAATATAGTTTGTTAATCCGTAGGGAGTATCGTTTGCAATTTCAATAGCTTCTTCTTCCGTTTCAAAAGGCATTACAGATAAAACTGGACCAAATATTTCTGTTCTTGCTATTTCCATTTTGTTATTAACATCAGCAAATACAGTAGGCTTTACAAAATAACCTTTTTCTAATCCATCTGGTTTGCCTGGGCCTCCAGCTACTAATTTAGCTCCTTCATCAATACCCTTCTTAATTAAAGTTTGTATCTTGTTGTATTGAGTTTCAGAAATCACTGGGCCTATATGCTCTCCCTCTTTTTTTGGATCACCAACCTCAAAGTTTTCTGTATACTTCTTTAATCTTTCCACAGCATCATTATACATTGATTTTTCAACTAGCATTCTTGTGGGTGCATTACATGACTGGCCTGAGTTTCTAAAACATCTCAAAGCACCTCTCTCTATTGCATCTGGATCAGCATCTTTAAATATTATATTTGCACCTTTGCCACCAAGTTCTAAACTTACTCTTTTAAAATCTTTCGCAGCATTTTGGGAAATTAATGCACCTGCTCTAGTTGATCCAGTAAATGAAATCATATTAACATCAGGATGACTTGTTAATGCATCGCCAGTTGTTGCTCCATCACCATTAACTAAATTAAACACACCTGCTGGAATTTTAGTCTCATCAATAAGCTCAGCCAATATCATTGATGATAACGGAGCTAGTTCAGATGGTTTTAAAACCATAGTGCAGCCAGATGCTATTGCAGGCATTACTTTTAAACAAACCTGATTCATTGGCCAATTCCACGGTGTGATTAATGCACATACGCCTTTTGGTTCATAAATAAGTCTTTGGTTAGGCGCATGTTCTCCTAATGGTTTTTCAAATTCAAAATTTTTTAAATATCTTATAAATGATTTTAAATGTGCAGCACCTGTGCCAGCTTGAAGTTTTGTTGCAAAATCTTTTGGTGCTCCCATCTCTATTGTAATCGCATTTGCGATGTCAGCCCATCTTTTCTTATAATTTTCGTAAAGTTTTTCTAATAATTTTATTCTCTCCTCTTTTGGTGAAAACGCCCACGAACTGTAAGCTTTTTTCGCAGCATTCACGGCATCGTTTACATCATCCTTGTTGCCTAGTGTTATAACTGCACAATTTTCTTCTGTTGCAGGATCAATTACTTTGATTTCTTCTTTGCTTTTTGGTGTTACCCATTTGCCATTAATATAAAAATTTTTTTTATTTTCCATTGGAGACTCCTAACCTTTCTTTACTTTTTTGCAAATAGATTTGTTAACTCATAAACTATAGTAGCAGCTGCAAGTGATGTCACCTCAGCATGATCATAAGCAGGTGATACCTCGACAACATCTGCAGAGATTAAATTCATACCAGACAAGCCTCTAATTACATTAACCATTTCTCTAGTAGTCATGCCAGCTATTTCTGGTGTACCAGTGCCAGGTGCAAAAGCAGGATCTAAAACATCAATATCAATTGATAAATATAATGGGTTATCTCCTACTCTTTTTTTTATTCTTTCGGCAATTTTATCAGTGCCTTCAGTTTGAAACTCATCACAATGAATTATCTTAAATCCAAAACTTTCGTCATTTTTAAGATCTTCTCTGCTATACAACGGACCTCTAATACCAACATGCATTGAAGCATCATCCATGAATAAATTTTCTTCACGTGCTCTTCTAAAAGGTGTTCCATGAGTATAAGGTGCACCAAAATAAGTGTCCCAAGTATCAAGATGAGCATCAAAATGAACTAAAGCAACTGGACCATTATTAATTTTATTTACTGCTTTTAATAAAGGAAACGCAATTGTATGATCTCCACCTAAACTAATTATACCACCAATTTTTTTAAGAAGATCCAAGGCTCCTTCCTCAATTTGCTTAATTGCTTCATCTATATTAAATGGATTACAAGTAATATCACCTGCATCAGCAACTTGTTGAACTTTAAAAGGCTCAACATCATAATTTGGATGATAATTTGTTCTTAAATGTCTTGAAGCTTGTCTAATACTTTGAGGACCAAATCTTGCTCCAGGTCTATAACTTGTACCTGCATCGAATGGTATCCCAACTATAGCAACATCGCAGTTCTCAACATCTCTTAATTCTGGTAGTCTAGCGAAAGTTGATGGGCCAGCAAATCTTGGAACCTTGGTACCACTTACTGGTTGAATGGGTTCTTTGCTTCTTTTTTTTTTCATCACAAAAACTCTATCACATTCTAACAAATTGGAATATCTTCAATAATACTAATTATGAAATTATTAAAGCTCAT
Source organism: uncultured Pelagibacteraceae bacterium (assembly GCA_902578265.1). GTDB lineage: Bacteria > Pseudomonadota > Alphaproteobacteria > Pelagibacterales > Pelagibacteraceae > Pelagibacter. The sequence continues at coordinate 54,297 of CACHCA010000004.1, read as the reverse complement.
TTTATTGTATTTATTTTTAATTTCTTCAGCTCAAGCAGATACTATTTACGAATTAATAAAAATTCCAAACTTGGAGATTTATAATCTTAAAACTGAAAACAAATTAAGATACTTGAATGCTAAACAAGCATTTACAATAGGTGTTGATAATAATATCAATTGTTTCAAATCATCAAAACAAGACCTAGATAAGAAATATAAGATTATTGAAAAAAATCTTAATAGATATTCTCAAAACTTTTTAAAAAAAATAAATTTAAAATACATTGTTATGTGTGAAGACTTATCAATCTCAGGTATTAACACTGCTGGGATACCTGATAATGTAATGAAAACTTTAATTGTAGATATAAAGTTTAACGATAGATATTTTGAAAGAGTGTTACATCACGAAGTATTCCACATAATAAACGATAGTTTCAAGGGTATATTTAATGAGCAAATTTGGTCTAGTTTTAATCCTAAAGAGTTCAATTATGCAGAATGTTCGACATGTACTAAAAAAATAGGATTAGAAACATATTCTAAAACAGCTGGTTTTATTACTGAATACTCACAATCTACCGCATCTGAGGATATGGCTGAGGTATTTTCTCATTTAATGTGTGGGAATTTACCTGCAACGGTTGATCCTATTCTTCAAAAAAAGATTGAATACATCAAAAAAGGACTCCTAAAAATAGATGAAAATTTTATTTTATGATTGAAAAGATAAAAGCTTCAAAATCTGAAAAAATAATATTTATATTTGTTGTAATTTTAGGTTTATTTTCAATTACTTCTTATGTTTTACTTAAAAATAAATGTTTGTTTGTTAAGAATTATGACCCAAATAAAATTAATTTTGAAAATCCAAATAACATAGCAATTTTAAACGTTGAATGTGGAAATGTAATTATAGAATTATATCCAGAAATATCTCCAAATGGAGTAGAAAGATTTAAAACATTAATTAAATCTAATGCCTATGATGATGTAGCATTTCATAGGGTCATTAAAGAGAAACTTGTACAAGCTGGTGATGTAGAATTTGGAAAAAAAGGAAACATTGATTATGGAAAAATTGGAACTGGAAAATCTGGTTTAGGTACAATCAAATCTGAAGTTGATAAGGATTTTAACTACACCAAAGGAAGTGTAGGATTAGCTCGATCTTTAAAATATGATACTGAGGACAGCCAATTTTTTATAATTCTTCAGGATGAACCTTTGTATGAAGGAGAGTATACACCTATCGGAAAAGTAATATTTGGCTTAGAAGCTTTAGAAAAAATTAAACACTTAAATAAATCTGAATATGTTTTAAGGCCTGACTTTATTAACACTCTTAGATTATTTAATTAACCAAAGGTTTACCAGTAGCAAGAGTATGTTTAATTCTGTCTTGAGTTTGTTTAGTTTCGATTAATCTCATAAAAGCATCAAGTTCCAATTTAAACAAATCATCTTCTGTAAGAGTTTTATCTTTGGTAGTTTCACCGCCACTTAAAACGTGAGCTAATTCTTTTGCTACAGTCAAACCATGATCCAATATAACTTTATCATTGTAAAGTTTTTCTAAAATTTTGTTCATATCATCAATAACTGCTTTACCAGGTAAATTAAATTTTAGCTCATTTGGTGCTTTAAAGTCCTTGTTTTCATTTAAGATTTTTTTCGATACCTCAAGCAAACTATTTCTATTCATAATTCTTTTATTTTCAGGTAATAAGTATTTCAAAGGTTCTGCCTCAACTGGAGACGTAGCTGTTCTACCATAGCCAATTATATCAAATACTTTTAAGGGTGCATATTTTGGGTCTTTCTTAGCCTCTTCAGTATTTAACCATCTAGCCAGCATTTCTTTACATCCGCCTCCAGCTGGAATTAATCCAACAATAGTTTCTACCAATCCAATTACAATATTTGTATGTGAGGCTACGAAATTACTTTGTACTAAAACTTCAAAACCTCCTCCCAAAGTTAATCCTGATGGTGCAGATATAACTGGGTATTTAGAGTACTTAAGATGTTTGCAAGTTTCTTGAAAATATTTAATAAATTTTTCTATCGATTTAAAATCATTTTTATTAGCAAATTCCATAGTATAGGTCAGGTTAACGCCAGCAGAAAATTGCATACTCTCATTAATTATTATTAAAGGTTTATCAGTTGCTTTCTTAAGTGCATCCATTGAGTCATAATCGAGTGCATTAGCTTTAGTCGTAAACTCAACAATATTAAAATCATTAAATCTATAAATCGAAGCTGAACTGTTACCATCAACACTTGAGGCAGTTTTCTTGATCTTACCTAAAGTTTCAATTGATGTGTACTTTTGTCTTTCACCATAAAAATTTTCATCTTTAGAATTAGATAAATTTTCTAAAAAATTATTACCTTTATATTCATCAACTTTATCAAAGAAATTTTTTACACCAATTTCTTCTAACATCTCAAAAGGTCCTTTCGCCCAGTTAAATCCAAGTCTCATTGCTTCGTCTATGTCATTAAATTCTTTGGTAATCCCAGGAACTAGAGATGAAGCATATTTAATTATCTTAGATAATACTGACCAAGCATAGTCTCCGTACTTATCATTTCTATTAATTAGAGCCTTTAAATCTACTTTATCAGACTTAATATCTATTTTTTGACTTGTTGAATACTCGCCAGTTTCAAGATTAATAGCTTCCATAATTTTTCCACTATCAGTCTTCTTCATTCTATAGAAGCCACCTTTCCCTTTTCTCCCCGTATATCCAGTTTCGATTAATTTTTTAACTAAAGGAATTTCTTTAGCAACCTCATGGAACTCATCAGATTTTGGAAGTTCTTTGATAAAACTTTTTAAAACATCTGCCATTAAATCTATTCCAATCAAATCATATAATCCAAAAACTCCTGTTTTAGGTATACCCATAGGTCTTCCAAAGATTGCATCTGCTTCTTCCACAGAAAGTTTCATCTTAAATGCTTCAGTCATTGCAATTTGCATTGCATACACACCTACCCTATTTCCTAAAAAACCAGGGGTATCGTTACAAATGATTGCTCCTTTACCTAACTCAACTTCACAAAATTCTTTTAATTGATTGACTTTATTTAAATCATTGTCTTCATTCTTAACTATTTCAAGAAGACCCATATATCTAACTGGATTAAAAAAATGAGTAATACAAAAATCTTTTTTTTGATCTTTATTTAAATTTTGAGATAAAACTTTGATTGGGATTGAGGAAGTGTTTGATGAAACTATTGCTCCATCTTTCCTACTTTCAAAAATTTTATCATAAATCTGATGTTTAATGTCAATTCTCTCTACCACTGCCTCGACAATCCAGTCAGCATCTTTAACAGCGTCGAAATCATCAGATATATTTCCAACTTTAATATTATCAATTTTGGTTTTATCAATTAATAGAGGCGGTCTTGATTTATGTATTCGTTCTCTAGCATTTTGACTTATTTCAGTTTTTAAATCTAAAAGTGTGACAGGGATATTGGCATTACAGAGATGTGCAGCTATACCACTACCCATTGTGCCTGATCCAATAACTACTACATTCTTAATTTTCATTTGATTATTTTACTATCGATTAATTCCTCTAAGCCTCTCAGATCGTCTTCTTAAAAGCTCAGCGGTTACTAATATTAATGTTGATAGTATTATCAGACAAGTCGCAACTGCTAGAATTGTTGGACTCAATTGTTCTCTTAAGCCTGTCCACATTTGTATCGGAATAGTTGTATTTTCTAATCCAGCTAAAAATAAAACTACAACAACTTCATCAAAAGAAGTTACAAATGCAAATAATCCACCTGAAATAACTCCAGGTAAAATTAGTGGTAAAGTAATTTTCATAAAGGTATTTACTGGATCACTACCTAAACTTGCAGCAGCTCTAGTTACGCTGTGATCAAATCCTGAGAGTGTAGCAGTAACGGTGATAACAACAAATGGTGTTCCTAAAATTATATGAGCAAGAACAATACCTGTGTGTGTAGCTGCTAAACCAGCTTTTGCCATAAAAAAAAATATTGCAACTCCAGAAATGATTAAAGGAACAATCATTGGAGAAATTAAAACAGCCATTATTAAACCTTTGTAAGGCATATGTCTGCTACTTAACCCTAGAGCAGCAACTGTTCCAAGTATCACCGAACCTATTGTTGCAAAAATTGCGATAATAAAACTATTCTTAGCGGCTAATCCCCAAGGATTTTTAGTCCCGTAAATCATATCTTTGTACCATCTTAAAGAAAAAGCATCTGGATCAAGCCTTTTCATTCCATCAGAGAAACTTAAAAATTCCTCTGCATTAAAAGACAATGGGAAGATTACAAATAAAGGGGCAATTAGAAAAAAGAAAACAGCGGCACAAATTGTTAGGTAAATATAATGCCAAATTCTATAATGTGGTTCAGTATATTTTGGTAATGCCATTCTAATTATCCTAGTTTAATATTATCAATTCCAACTATTTTGTTATAAAGCCAATAAATCACCAACACTCCACTTAACAACATTAATCCCATTGCAGATGCAAAACTCCAGTCTAGGGTACTTTTCATATGAAAGGCAATCTGGTTACTAATTAAAGTTCCAGATGCACCGCCAACTAAGGCTGGTGTAATATAATAACCTATCGCTAAAATGAACACTAATAAACACCCTGCACCTATTCCAGGAATTGTTAATGGAAAATAAACCTTCCAAAACGCTACAAATGGTGTTCCACCTAATGATTTTCCGGCTCTCATCAGACTTGGTGAGATAGTTTTCATTACACTGTATAGAGGTAGCACCATAAATGGCAGCAAGATTTGTGTCATTGCTACGTAACTTCCTGTTTTGTTGTACATCATCTCAGGCCTATTATCATCTGCTACCAATCCTATTCCAACAAAGAAATCATTTACGATACCTTGTTGTTGCAACAAAATCATCCAACTGGCAGTTCTTACGAGTAATGAAGTCCAAAACGGGAGCAGCACACAGATCATTAATAAGTTACTATATTTCATTGGCAGAGTAGCTAACAAATGAGCTATTGGATAAGCCATTAAGAAACAAAAGACTGTTACAAAAAATGCAATTTCTAAAGTCCTTAACCACAACACTCTATGAATTCTTCTATCCTCACTTACACTTACTATTTTTCCCTCTTGGTTTTTATACATATCTATTCCTTTTAGATATTTTTGGCTTGTAAATTCAGGAGCCCTTCTTTTTATTGCTCTCCAGTATTCAACATCAGCCCATCTTTTATGAACTGACATTATTTGTTCTTTATAATTTCCCTCTTCAAATGATTTTGATTTTCTTCTTAATTTTTTAATAATACTTTTAAAGCCGTTCTTTGTATAATTTAATTGAGTAGATAATTTACCTTCACGTTTATCTTCTACTAATTTTATGAAATCTTCATGAAAAGCAGCAAACACCTCTTCCTCAGGTAACTCTTGACCGTCCCAATTTTCCATTGCTTTAAAAGTTTTAGGAAGCATTTGTGTTACCATTTTATCATCGACACTTCTGAATAACATGTCACCTATTGGGAACACATAAGTAATTATTAAAAAAAATAATAAAGGCGCAACTAGCAAAAAAGCTTTGATCTTATTCTTTCTCTCAGCTTTTTTAAGACTAACCTCTAAAGGTATCCCATCTGTAGTTAAAATCTGATTTGTTTCTGAGCTCATAAAATAAAAAAGGGCGGTTATATATAACCGCCCTTAAATTATAATATATAATTAAGTTTTATAAAACTTAAATTATAGACCAGCTTTCATAGCTTCCCATTTTTCTCCAAGCTCTGTTCCGTTATCAGCCCAGAAAAGTGGATCTACTAGGAAGTAGTTTTTAGTGTTAGCTGGTGCAGTTGGCATTTGTGGCACCATGTTAGTCTTACCATCTTTATACCAAGGCTCACCTTTTTCCATAATACCAATTGAAGATTTTCTCCAAGGAGCATATGCGATGTATTTAGCGCTTCCTGCTAACATTTCAGAACTAGTCATCATAGCTAAAGCTTTTTTAGCCATACCATTAGAATCGTTTGGTCCACCTTTAACTTGTACGAAATATTCGTAGTCAAGACCTTGGCCGTCCCAAACTTGTTTGATTGGTGCACCTTCTCCAATTTCTGCATTGAAGAATCTTCCATTCCAACCAGTAGCCATTACTACTTCACCTGATACTAACAGTTCTGGTGGTTGAGCACCTGCAGACCAAAATACACATCCACCTTTTGGATCTGTACATAATTCTTTGATCTTGTTCATCGCTCTTTCAACACCTTTTTCTGTTTCTAAAGCTTTGTAGATTTTTGCTCCGCCTTTACCTGGCTTAATACCATCTGCGGCTAAAGCGATCTCTAAGTTAGTTAAAGCGCTTTTGTAGATAGCTCTTTTTCCAGGGAATTTCTTTGTGTTAAAGAAATCTTTGATAGTCTTTGGAGTACCTTTAACATTGTTAGTGTTATAAGCATAGTTCCAAGAATATAAAATATTTCCTACAGCACATTTACTTGGCATTGCAGTAAAGAAATCTTTACTTGCTGGAGTTCCATCTGGAGCTGGTGGGAAGTCTTTGTCAAAATCAAATTCAACAAATAATCCTTCATCACATCCAGTGATAGTATCCATTGCGAACACGTCCATTATATCCCACGTGATCTTTCCAGCTTCTTTTTGTGCTTTGATTTCTGATAAACCACCTGAATAATCAACCCAAGCAATGTTAATGCCTAGTTTTTTAGCAGTCGGATCACCATAACCTAACTTTTGAGACTCAGTATAAGCCCCACCCCAAGACACTGCAGTTACTGTTGTTGCAAATGCTGAAGTAGTTAGTGAAAGTACAAAAGAAATAGCTAGTAATATTTTACTTAGTTTTTTCATTTTTCCTCCGTTTAAACGTTTAAAAAACTAATTAAAACAACTTCAGGGAAGAGAGTCAACAACCCTTTTTATCTACTTATTCAATAATTGTGGAATGTCTATTTTGGGTCAAGTGCCCGTGCGTCATCACTGTTCCATCCGATATTAATCTCGTTGCCAAGTTTGATATCTAAGTTAGATGAACTATTTGGAACTTTTAAAATAAACTCTGGGTTGCCTAAAAGATTTATTCTTACTCTTGTATGGTCCCCATGATAAATAACTTCTTCTATTTTTCCTTTATGAAGATTATCCATTTTTGTACTTGGATTAATCAAAGCTCGTTCTGGTCTTAAAGAAACAGTAGTCCGCTCTCCTTTACCTTTGACTGAGATTGGATTAGCTAGTATTTCTGCATTTGCTAATTTTACTTTACACTTTCCTCCAGAAATATCTGAAACTTCACCACCGAAAGTATTATTCTCTCCAATAAACTCGGCGACAAATGAATTTACAGGTTTCTCGTATAATTCGTCGGGACTTGAGAGTTGTTGAACTTTACCATCATTGAACACTGCAATACGATTAGACATCGTTAAAGCTTCACTTTGATCATGTGTAACGTAAACAACTGTCACACCAATGCTTTCATGAATATGTTTAATCTCATATTGCATACTTTCTCTTAAATTTTTATCCAGAGCACCCAAAGGTTCATCCATTAGAACTAGTTGTGGATCAAACACCAATGATCTTGCAACAGCTACCCTTTGTTGTTGTCCACCTGATAATTGACCTGGCATCCTTGCAGCAAACCCTTGTAGGGATACCATTGATAACGCTTTATCAATTTTTTTATCGGCTTCATCTTTTGGAATTTTTCTCACTCTTAATGGGAAAGCTAAGTTTTCATACACGGTCATGTGTGGGAATAATGCATAATTTTGAAATACCATTCCAATACCTCTTTTATGAGGAGGTATACTGGATATTGCTTTACCATCTAAATAAATTTCACCGTTAGTTGGAGTTTCAAAACCTGCTAACATCATTAAGCAAGTTGTTTTACCAGAACCAGAGGGTCCCAACATTGTAATGAATTCTCCCTCAGCTATATCTAATTGAAGGTCTTTGACGACTAAGACTTTACCGTCATAACTTTTGTCGACTTTATCAAATTTAACGAAATCTTTTTTTGATGCCATAATTTAAGGAACTTTAAAACATTTGTGAGAATAAATATCAACCTCTAATAATTAGCTTTTAACGTGAAGTTCTCTTGAGAAATTACAAAATAATTCTGAACCTTTATCAGTTACTCTAATTGCTTCTGACGCTTCCACTCCCCAATTTCCAAATTGCATTACTGCAATCATATGAAAGGTAACGTTGGGCTGTAATAATGTTTTGTCACCTTTTGATATATTTAAAGTATGTTCGCCCCAGTCAGGAGGATAGCCTATCCCAATTGAATAGCCAGTTCTTGAAGTTTTCTCAATCTTATATTTATCTAATATCTTCCAAAAAGCTTGTGCAACATCTTCAGCCGTATTTCCTGCTTTAACTTTATCTATACCTGCTTGAAGTGCCTCGTTAGTTTTTTTCATTGTGTCAATTTTTTTTTGGTCGGGTTTTCCAAGTAAAACTGTTCTGGCCATTGGACAATGATACTTTTTATTTACGCCAGATAATTCTATGATTGTGGCCTCTCCCTCAACAAACTTATCCTCAGACCAAGTTAAATGGGATGCAGAGGTTCCTTTACCAGTTGGAAGCATTGGCACTATTGAAGCATAATCCCCTCCAAATTCTGAGGTTCCTTTGACTAAAGTTGACCATATTTCTGAAACAGCATCACATTGCCTTACACCTGGATTAATAGCCTCAAATGCTTTTTTCATACCAAGTTGAGTGATCTGCGCAGCTGCTTTCATATATTTTATTTCAGCATCTGACTTAACAAGCCTAACCCAATTTACTAATCGTTTGCTATCTATCAATTTTGCATTGGGTAATCCTTGTTTTATTTTTTCATAACAATAAGCGGTGAAATAATGACTATCCATTTCAACGCCTATAGATAATTTATCCCATTTTTTTTCCTTTATTAAATCTACTAAAGCATCGTAAGGATGTAGCGGCCAAGTGTGAATATATTTTTCATGATACTTTACAATATTTTCATCTTTCAAATAAGTTTTTATATAAGCGCCACCAGCATCTTGATCTCTGACAAAACAAATCGGTTCATCAGCATTTGCATGAACAATCACACATTGTGCATAATAAAAAGACCATGCATCATAGCCAGTAAGATAATTCATATTTGAAGGATCTTGTGAAATCAAAATTTCAATACCTTTATCTTGCATTGAATTTTGAATTTTTTTTAATCTAGATTTGTATTCTTCAATTGAAAAATTCATCAACTAACTATTAAATAACACCCCATAACCATCAACCTTATTTTGATTATCAATTTGTTTAAGCGTGTCCCAAATTAGGGTTTGATTACTTGATAAAATTACCTTACCTAGTTTTTTTTCTATGTCATTTATAATTGATAATACTGGGAGTGCTGTGCAAGATACGAACAAAGCATCGCTATTTGACAAGTCTTGTTTAACTAACACATCAAATAAATGTTGTGGATCAACTTTACCTATATCTAAATCAGAAGCTATATCAAAATAAGACAGTTCAGAAATTTCTATTTTTTCATTCTTAAAATAATTAATGACCGATTGATTAATCTCGTCGGTATATGGAGTAAATATTGAAACCTTATTTATCTTAAGTGTTTTAAGAGCATTTATAGCAGAAGTAATAGGTGTTGTTACTTTTGTATTAGGTTTTGCTAAATTTACTTTTTCATAGATTGATTGATAACCTGCAGCAATAGTTCCTGATGTACATCCATAAGCAACACAATCTAATTTTTGATCTGGTAAAATATTTTTGGTCACTTCGGGAATATCATCTGCCATCTTTTTCAAGGTTTCATTAGTAAGAGGATTGTAACAATTTATTCTATTTGAATACAAATCTATATCTTTCCCATAAATTATATCATTAAAATCTTTTTCAATTCTAAAATCACTAGCTAAAGTTATTAGACCTATTCTTGGATTATTTTTTTTAATAAATTTTGGCTCTATCTTATTCAGTTTCATTTTGAAAAAGAATGTTTAGCTTTAGGAAATTGTTTTTTTAATACTTCAGATTTAAATTTTTTCACACCATTTTCGATCAACTTTGTTATATCAACAAATTTTTTAACAAATTTTAATTTACTTTGACTCAATCCTGTTAAGTCATCAATTACTAAAACTTGACCATCACAATTCACTGAAGAACCAATTCCTATTGTTGGAATCTTTATATGGTTGGAAATTTTCTTTGATAATTTTGTTTCTACACATTCTAATACAATCGAAAAAACTCCAGCATTTTCTAAAAGTTTAGTGTCTTTAAGTAATCTCTCACTTTCATTTAGTTTTTTCCCTTTGAAGGTAAATTTTTTATCTGTCTGAGGTAGTATTCCAACATGTCCCATAACTGGTATTTTATTTTTAATCAATCTTTTAACGATAGGAATTATCTTTTTTCCCCCTTCTAACTTAACAGCATCACATTTGGTTTCTTTCATAACTAATCTTGAATTCTTCAAAGCTTCGCTTGGATTTCGATATGTATTATAAGGCATATCAACAACCATTAATGATTTCTTAATACCAAGTCTGACACTTTTAGAATGATTAATCATGGTCTCTAAAGTCACTTGCTTAGTGGACTTAAAGTTATACAAAACTGATCCTAATGAGTCCCCAACCAATACTAAATCGCAATGTTTATCAAGGATTGTGGCAACATTTTTTGAGTATGCCGTAAGACAAATAATTTTTGATTTATTCTTTTTATTAAGAATTTTTTTAATCTTTTTATTCATTTACTCTAATTCGATTGTACTCGGTGGTTTCGAAGTTATATCGTAAACTACTCTATTAATCCCTCTAATACTATTCACTATTTTATTTGAAATTTCTTGTATAAATGATTTTTTAAATTCATAAAAATCTGCTGTCATACCATCTTCAGATGTTATTGCTCTAAGCAAACACAAATACTCATAAGTTCTATTATCACCCATTACTCCGACTGTTTTAACTGGAAGTAAAGCTGCATAAGCTTGCCAAATTTTATGATATAGGTCGTGATCTCTCAAAGCTTGAATAAAATAATGATCAGCCTCTTTTAAAATATTTATTTTTTCTTTGGTTATTATTCCTGGCATTCGTATTGCCAGTCCAGGTCCTGGAAAAGGATGACGAGAAATAATTTCTCTGCTTAAATTGAGTTCTAATCCAAGTTTCCTAACCTCGTCCTTGAATAAAAATTTTAATGGCTCTACTAGTTTAAGTTTCATTTTTTTGGGTAGACCTCCAACATTATGGTGAGATTTAATTTTCGATGTTTGACTACCTGTAACTGATTTACTTTCTATTAAATCAGGGTAAAGAGTTCCTTGAGCCAAAAATTTTACATTTTTAATTTTTTTGGCATAACGCTCAAATATTTTTATAAATAAGTTTCCAATTATCTTTCTTTTTTTTTCAGGATCTGAAATATTTGATAATTTTCTTAAAAACTCTTTCTCAGCATTCACGTATGTAAGATTAATCTTTAATTTTTTTTTAAATGTTGCAACAACTTGTTTTTCCTCATTCTTTCTTAAGAGCCCGGTGTTAACAAAAATACAGTGTAAATTTTTACCGATGGCTTTATTTAATAATTGTGCAACTACGCTACTATCTACTCCACCGGATAAAGCACAAATGACTTTATTATTTCCTACCATTTGTCTTGCATCTTTTATTAATTTTATTTTTTGATCTTTAGAAGACCAATTTTTTTTCATTTTACATATTAAAAATATAAAATTACTTATCAGTTTTTTTCCATTTTCTGTGTGGGTCACCTCTGGATGAAATTGGACTCCATAATAATTTTTAAATTTATTTTCAACTACTGCAAATTTAGAATTCTGGCTTGAGGCAATTACCTTAAAATTTTTGGGTAATTTTGAAACTTGATCAGCGTGACTCATCCAAACTTTAATTGACTTTTTTTTCTTAAATAAATTTTTAATTAAAAGACTATTATTTTTTTTTGTAATATTAGCTAAACCAAACTCTCTATGTTTAGATTGTTTCACTTTTCCACCATTTAATTTAGATATTATTTGATGCCCAAAACAAATACCTAAAACTGGAACGCCTTTTTGAATTATCTTTTTATCGAAGGAGTATTTATTAATTTGATAAACATTTAAAGGACCGCCAGATAGAATAATGCCTTTGATCGTGTGATTGATATTCTTATTTTTTATTTTTTTGTGACTTACTATCTCAGAAAAAATTCCTAATTCTCTAACTCGTCTTGCTATTAACTGTGTAAATTGTGAACCAAAATCAACAATTAAAATCTTATTCAAATTTTGATCAAGACTCATTTTTGGGTTCTAAGTTTGCTAAAGAATCTAAGATACTTTTATTTTCATCACATAAATTTTTGCAAACTTTGACAAAGTCTTCTGAAAGACTCTTTACTTTAGAGTAGTTTGATTTTTCTAATGCTATTTTCATCAACATTAACATTGCTTCTTCATTATTTGGTTCAATCAATAAAGTTGCCTCTAAATTTTTTTCCTCTTTCTTTTGATTTTTTTCCTGATTGTAAATTTTAGCTAAATATAAATATGAATTAGAGTGTTTTGGATTAAATACAATACTTCTCTCAAACATAAATCGAGCATCTTCAAACTTTTCTTTTTTGTATAGTTCTAAACCTTTATTAAAAAAATTTTCACTACCTAAAGAAAAATTAAAAACATTAATTAAGAAATAAAAAAGAACAGTTATTCTAAAGATTTTTCTCATTAGTATTTATTATCACTTTTGACTATATCAACATTATGGACCATACTTTCGTAAAAACCAGCTTTTGTTATTTTAACAAATTGTGGTTTATCTCTTAGATATTTAATTTGTCTTGATCCTAAGTATCCCATAGATGATCTTAATCCACCAATTAATTTAAAAATTATATTATCAACTTTGCCTTTATATTTTGCAAATCCTTCTACTCCTTCTGGCACATATTTAGACGAGTCCTTTTGCTTTGATTGAAAGTATCGATCTGCAGATCCTTTGTTCATAGCACCAACTGAACCCATGCCTCTAAAATTTTTAAATAATTTACCATTTCTCCTAATTAATTTTCCTGGCGCTTCATCTGTCCCTGCAAATAATGAACCAATCATAACTGCATCTGCTCCAGCAGCGAATGCTTTTGCCAAATCACCTGAATATTTAATTCCACCATCAGAAATAATTTTTACATTCTTATTTTTTATTCCATTCCTAACTTCTAGTATTGCACTAAGTTGTGGAACACCAATACCTGCAACTAATCTTGTTGTGCATATTGATCCAGGTCCAATCCCTACTTTAATAACATCAACACCAAGCTTTAATAGAAATTTTGCTGCTGCAGGTGTAGCAATATTTCCGGCACAAAGAGCAGTTTTTTTGTCTTTGGTTTTTTTGATAAACTTAATTATTTCTGAGACCTTTTTTGTATGTCCATGAGCCGTATCAACAACAATCATGTCAATTTTTTCTTTAAGTATTGCCTCTGCTCTTTTAAATTCGCTTGGTCCTGCTCCAACAGCTGCGCCTACTAAAAGTTTTTGTTTTTTTACTTTTTTAATTTCAAGAATTTGTTTTTTTATATCTAAATTTCTATGAATAATTCCTATCCCACCCGCTTTTGCTATCGCGATAGCCATTTTGCTTTCAGTGACAGTATCCATAGCTGAAGATAATAGAGGAATTTTTAATTTTAAATAATTTGTAAGTTTAATGCTAGTATCAACATCTGAGGGTAAAATCTCAGAGTACTTGGGCATCAGAGTTACATCATCAAAGGTGAGTGCTTCTTTTATAGGAACCATAATCATTTATATACGATTCCTTTAAAATTAAAAGAAACTATCTAAGATTTTTACAAATTATAAAACTTTCTTTAGAATCTTTTCTACTTGATTTAGGTTTAAAAACCTTCACTTCTTTAAAAATTTTTTTTCCCAGTGCGACAATTTCATTAAAGGTACTACCCATAAATATTTTTGAAATAAAAAAACCCTTTTTTGAAATCACATCCTTTGAAAAAACCATCGCTTCTTTGCACAATTCACCAGTTTGAATTGAATCGATATTTTTTATCCCAGTTGTATTTACGGCCATATCAGACATGACTACATCAGGTTTTTTTTTAAGATATTCTTTAATTTGGTCTTGGGTATCAATTGAAGTAAAGTCACCCTGAATTTGTAAAGTATTTTCTATATTTTCCATTTCTTTAAGATCAATAGAGATTATCTTTCCACTCTTAACTACTTTTGCAACATACTGTGACCAACTTCCAGGAGCAGCTCCAATATCTACGACTGACATTCCACCTTTAAATATTCTAAATTTTTCATCTATCTCTTTGAGTTTATAGGCCGACCTTGCTCGATAACCATCAACCTTTGATTGACGCACATAAGTATCGCGTCTTTGCTTATTTACCCAATTTTTTGAAATCTTATTTTTTTTCAATTAAGTATTATATCTTAAACTTTTTAGTATCTTATTTTTATCTAAAGTATCTAATTCAATTTTAATAGTTTTATCTACTCGCATATCTTTACCATCTTTCCAAATACCTGCTGCAAGATGCATTATGCCAATTTTATAATTTGGTAAGTATGGTTCAACAAATGTGCTTTGTTTCTGATCATATTTTGGAAGTAAATTACTTGTGATCCAATTACAATTTAAAGGAAGAAACTCTGTTTCTAAATTGTCAATATAAACGGACATGTTAATTGCTAAACCTTCAGATCCAAAAATATTACCTGCTTTGAGAGTTTTCTCTAAATTGTTTTGCCAAGTACTCCATCCTTTAGAGTCTTTTTCTAAGGAAAAAACTCCAATATTGATATGTGGAGCAAAAGCTAATTTCCTTGCATCTGCATAACTAATTTTTGATTTTATAGCATGTTTAAAATTTTGAGATTTGATTAATGCCAGCTTTCCAAAAAGCCAGTTTACTTTTGATGTAATTTTATATCCTGGGCCAATTGTTTGAGTAATTCCAAGCTTTCCATCATCACAAGCCTTAAAATATAACTCTACGCAACTCCAATCATTTACCCATGCATCACAATCAATCCACAGATATTTCTCATAGTTAGGAAAGTATTTAGGCAAAAAGGCTCTTGAGACCTGACTTTTCAACCACTCTTTACCTTTAACCTTATAACCAGGCACTTCAATATCCCATTCAGCATTTTTAATTTCATCAACTTTTTTAGATAAACTATCTCGTTGATCTTGTTTTAATCCTGCATCTAAAATACAGATAGCAACATCTTCACTCTCTTTAAAACTTTTAATTGAATCTACTAGTTCATCTAGTAAAGGAAAATAATTAGCATCGGCTAAAGAAACGATTACATTTTTTTTCATTAAAGTACGTCTTCAAGGTCATCTTCGTCTTGAATTTTGTCATTTTCATGTTGCTTCTTAATTTTTTGAAAATGGAAAAAGCTTATTGGTAATAAAAGTACATAAATTGCAGTACTTATCGCAATTACATTAAATGTATAAATTAATAAAAGACCAAAAAATAAAACTATTCCAAATAAAAGAAATATTGTTGTCTTTCTTGGGATCACTATCTTTTTAAAAGAATAACTAGGAAATTTACTAATTAGTAAAAAAGAAGTCGCAATAAAAAAAATAGGTACCATTAAATTATAATTTAATTGAACAAACTCAAATCCGCTTAAACTAATGATCAAAGGTGTTAAAACTAAAATTCCTCCAGCTGGTGATGGAACTCCCTCAAAAAAATTATCTCTCCATGAAGGTTCTTGACTTGAATTGATATTAAACCGCGCTAAACGTAATGCAACGCAAATTACATATACCAAACAAAGCAACCAACCAAATCTTCCTAGAGTATTAAGATTCCAGAAATACATTATAAATGCTGGTGCTACCCCGAAACTGATCATATCAGTAAGCGAGTCTAACTCTTTTCCAACTTTAGAAGTACCTCTGATTAATCTAGCTATTCTCCCATCAAGACCATCAATTAAAGCAGCAAAGAGAATTGCTATAATTGCAAGTTCAAACCTGCCATCTAGAGCAAATCGTATTGAGGTTAAACCAATACAAACCCCTATTAATGTAAGCATATTTGGCAAGATCATTCTTGCTCTTTTTTTATCTGCTACGATCTTCAAATTATTTTTTGGTTGTTCCATTTTATTTTTTAGCTAATAGTGTTTCTCCGGAAATAGCTTTTTGACCTACTTTTACTAGAGGTTGATAATTCTCATAATAGACATCTGCTCTGCTGCCAAATCTTATCATTCCAATTCTATCACCTTGTTTTAACTCTTGATCTTTATTAGACTCACAAACTATTCTTCTTGCAACCAAGCCTGCTATTTGAACTACAATAATATCATTATTATCTGTGTCCTTAATTTTGAAATAATTTCTTTCATTATCTTCACTCGCTTTATCAAGAGAAGCATTAACAAACGTTCCAGGTTTATATAAAATTTCTTCAATTTTTCCAGCACATGGAGTTCTATTAACATGACAATCAAATACATTCATAAAGACACTGATCTTATTAAATTTTTTATTTTCTAAGCCTAGCTCTTTTGGACCATCAACTTCTTCAACTTTTATGATTTCTCCATCAGCAGGGCTAACCAGATAATTGTTATCATCAATAATTACTCTATCAGGATCTCTAAAAAAATAATAAACCCAGATTGTTAATACTAAACCAATTAAACCTAAAAAATTACTGAAACTATAAAATACGATTGTTATAATTCCTGAGATAACTAGGAACTTGTATCCCTCAGCGTGAATTTTTGGAAATATCTTACTAAACATGTTCTTCTATTTGATAATTTTTCATTAATATGTATATAAAATTACGAAATTCAATTATTAAGATATAAATAAAGTGAGCAAAATTACTGTAAAAAACCCCATTGTAGAGTTAGATGGTGATGAAATGACCAGAATAATCTGGGAATTTATTAAAAAAAAATTAATCCTTCCTTATCTTGATATCGGTATTGAGTACTATGATTTAGGTATGAAGAGCAGGGATGATACTGATGACCAGATTACAATAGACTCTGCTAATGCGATTAAGAAAATTGGTGTAGGTATAAAGTGCGCTACAATCACTCCTGATGAAGCACGAGTTGAGGAATTTAATTTAAAAAAAATGTGGAGATCACCAAATGGAACAATAAGAAATATTATTGGTGGAACTGTTTTTAGAGAGCCCATAATTTGTTCTAACATTCCAAAATTAGTCCCTTCATGGTCAGATCCAGTGGTAATTGGCAGACACGCTTTTGGCGATCAATACAGAGCAACTGATTTTAAAGTTCCAGGTAAAGGAAAGATGGAAGTTAAGTGGACATCAGAAGACGGTAAAGATGAAATTAAATACGAAGTATTTAATTTTACTGGACCAGGAGTAGCCCTTTCTATGTATAACTTAGATAAATCAATCGAAGACTTTGCTAGATCTTGCTTTAGCTACGGTCTTATAAAAAAGTGGCCAGTATATCTTTCAACAAAAAATACAATCCTTAAGAAGTACGATGGACGTTTTAAAGATATATTTGAAGATGTGTTTAATAAAGAATTTAAAGAAAAATTCGATAAAGAAAAAATTACTTATGAACATAGACTAATTGACGACATGGTAGCATGTGCAATGAAATGGAGTGGAAAATATATTTGGGCCTGTAAAAATTATGATGGTGATGTTCAGTCTGATACGATGGCACAGGGTTATGGCTCTTTAGGTTTAATGACAAGTACACTCTTAACTCCTGATGGAAAAATAATGGAAGCTGAGGCAGCTCATGGAACAGTTACAAGACATTATAGAATGCATCAACAAGGAAAAGAAACATCAACCAATCCTATTGCCTCAATTTTTGCCTGGACGAGAGGTTTAGCTCACCGAGGTAAATTGGACGGAAATGATGATCTTATAAAATTTGCTAACACTATCGAGCAAGTTTGTATTGATTGTGTCGAAAGTGGTTCTATGACCAAAGATCTGGCGATATTAGTTGGGCCATCAAGTAAATATTTAACTACAAATCAATTTCTAGATGAAATTGATAATAATTTAAAAAAGAAATTAAATTAAAGACTTAATTTTTTCAAAAGCTTCATCAATTTTGCTCTTATCTTGACCCCCTGCTTGAGCAAAATCTTTTCTACCACCCCCGCCTTTTCCTCCAATTATCTCTGATCCTAATTTTGCAAATTTTACAGCATCATATTTATCAACTAATTTATCAGTAATACCAACTGCTAAGCCAACCTTATCTTCACTACTCGCAAAAACAATTACGATACCATCACCTAATTCTTTTTTACCATTATCGATTAATTTTCTTAAATCTTTAGGAGGTAAATCTTGTACTTTTTGAAATCTAACCTTTATATCACTTATCTTATCATCTTTAATAATGTTTTTGGTTTTGTCTTGAAGAACTGAACTAACATTTAGTTGTTCAAGTTGTCGTGAAAGATTTTTTATAATTTCTTTTAAATCTTTATTATCAACATTTGGTTTGCCTCCAAGTTTAATAATTTGAGATGACAAATCTTTAATTGTTTCTTCATCTTTTTGAGTCGATAAAGTTGATAATTTTTCTTTATTCTTAATAAAATCCTCAAGTTGTTTATCTCTTAAAGCTTCAACTCTTCTAACACCTGCAGCAATAGACGATTGGCTTACAGTTTTAAATTTTCCAATATCACCGGTATTTTTGACATGTGTTCCTCCACATAACTCTGTTGAAAAGTATGCTTCTTTTTCCTTTCCCATAGATACAACACGGACTTCTTCTCCATATTTTTCACCAAAAAAAGCTAGTGCTCCTTTTTCGATTGCAGCCTTTGGTGTCATAATTCTTGTTGTTACCTCAGAACTATTTGAAACATATTCATTAACTAGCTTATCAATAGTTACTAGCTCTTCATCAGTAATTGGTTTCATATGACTAAAGTCAAATCTTAATCTATCTGGAGCAACTAATGATCCTTTTTGCATAACATGTTTACCTAGAGTTCTTCTTAATGACTCGTGGAGTAAGTGTGTAGCAGAATGGTAAGCTTTTAGATTATCTCTTCGCTCTACATCTATTTTCATTTCCACAACATCATTGATTTTTATTTCTCCAGTTTTCAAAGATCCGTAATGAACAAATAAGTCTCCAAGTTTTTTTTGTGTATCTTCTACTTCAAAAACAGAATTACCAGAAACAATTGTACCTTTGTCTCCAAGTTGTCCTCCTGACTCTCCATAAAACGGGGTTTGATTGGTAATGATCATTCCTTCTTCACCAGAAGATAAAGATTTTGTTTCTTTGTTATCTTTAATTAGGTTTAACACAACACCCTCAGACTGATTAGACTCGTAACCTAAAAATTCTGTTGGACCAGTTTTATCTTTTATTGAAAACCAAATTGCTTCCTCAGAACTATCCCCAGAACCTTTCCAATTCTTTTTTGCAAGTTCTTTACTTTTTTTCATTAATTCATCAAATTTCTGATGATCAACTTTTAAAGATTTATTCTTTAAAATGTCTTCAGTAAGATCTAATGGAAAACCATAGGTGTCATATAATTTGAATGCGACATCCCCAGGTAAAACTTTGTCTATTTTTGCAATTTCATCATTTAGAATTTTGATACCTCTATCTAGTAAAACTAAAAATTTTTCTTCCTCCATCCTTAAAGTCTCTTTGATCAAAGATTGAGACCTTTCAAGCTCTGGATAGTTTCCTGACATCTCGTTTTTTAATGAGTCAAAAATTTTATAAAAAATTGGTTCTTTAGATCCTAACAAATGAGAATGTCTCATTCCTCTTCTCATAATTCTTCTTAGAACATATCCACGACCTTCATTTGAGGGTAAAACTCCTTCGGCCAAAAGAAATGAGCTTGCTCTTAAGTGATCAGCAATTACTCTAAAACTTGATATATTCTTATCTTCTTGTTTGACTTTTGTTACTTCAGATATTGAGCTAATTAATTTCTTAAAATGATCAGTTTGATAATTATCATGTGTGCCTTGTAAAAGAGCTGCAATTCTCTCTAATCCCATCCCTGTATCAACAGATGGTTTTGGTAAATCTATTCTTTTATCTTTTGAAACTTGCTCATATTGCATAAAAACTAAGTTCCAAATTTCAATAAAACGATCTCCATCTTGATCTTTGGTTCCGGGCAATCCACCTTTTAAGTGATCACCATGATCAAAAAATATTTCTGAGCAAGGACCGCAAGGACCAGTTTCACCCATTGACCAGAAATTATCCGATGTCGCAATTCTAATTATTCTGTCATCACTAAAACCCGCTATTTTTTTCCAGAAATTAAAAGCCTCATCATCTTCATTAAAAACAGTTACATAAAGCCTATTTTTATCTAAACCAAAATCTTTGGTGATTAAATTCCATGCAAGTTCAATTCCTCTTTCTTTAAAATAATCTCCAAAAGAAAAGTTTCCCAACATTTCAAAGAAAGTATGATGTCTTGGTGTATAACCAACATTTTCTAAATCATTATGTTTACCACCTGCTCTAACGCATTTTTGTGAGGTAGTAGCTCTTTGATAATCTCTTTTCTCTAAACCAGTAAATACATTTTTAAACTGAACCATTCCTGAATTGGCAAACATTAAGGTTGGGTCATTATTTGGGACTAAATTACTAGATTCAACAATCTTATGATCATTTTTTTCGAAGTATTTAAGAAACGTACTTCTTATTTCATTTAATGATTTGTCCGCCATATTTTTAAAATACAGCTTTTTTGTTCTATGTCTAGATAACGATAAGGGGGAAAGGCGCTTATAATAAGCGCCTTTATAATTTAAAGATGACCTTTAATTCTAGTTCTTCTTAGTAGGAGCAGTCTCTTTTGCAGCTTCTTCTTTTTCAGCTACTTTCTTCTCCTTTTCAATTTTTTCAGGACTTAATGGATTTCCTTCAATTTTCTTTGAAATCACACCAGCTTTTTCTCTAATTGCCATTTCTATTTCTGCAGCAACTTTAGGATTTTGTGCAAGATAAGTTTTTGCATTTTCTCTACCTTGTCCAATTTTCTCACCTTTATAAGCATACCAAGCTCCTGATTTTTCAATGATATCAGCTTTAGCACCTAGATCGACTAACTCGCCCATTTTACTAATACCTCTTCCATACATCAAATCAAACTCGACAACTTTAAATGGTGGCGCAACTTTATTTTTAACCACTTTAACTCTTGTAGTATTTCCAATAATTTCATCTTTGTCTTTGATGGCACCAATTCTTCTAATGTCCATTCTTACAGATGAGTAAAACTTAAGTGCGTTACCACCTGATGTTGTTTCTGGACTTCCAAACATAACTCCAATTTTCATTCTGATTTGGTTAATAAAAATCATCATTGTATTTGTATTTGAAATTGAACCAGTCAATTTTCTTAAAGCCTGACTCATTAATCTTGACTGAAGACCAACATGATGATCTCCCATTTCACCTTCAATTTCAGCTTTTGGAGTTAAAGCTGCAACTGAGTCAATTACGATAACTGAAATAGAGCCTGATTTTACTAATGTATCTGCTATTTCTAAAGCTTGTTCACCAGCATCTGGTTGTGAAATTAAAAGCTCCTCAGTATTTACACCTAATTTTTTTGCGTAAACTGGATCTAAAGCATGCTCTGCATCAACGAATGCACAAATTCCACCTGCTTTTTGAGCTTCAGCAACAACTTGTAATGCTAATGTTGTTTTTCCAGAAGACTCTGGTCCATAAACTTCAATAATTCTTCCTTTAGGTAAACCACCTATTCCTAAAGCTAAATCTAAACTTAAAGAACCTGTTGATATCGACTCGATATCCATTGCTCTTTTTTCACCAAGCTTCATTACAGAACCTTTTCCAAAATTATCTGTGATTTGGCTGATTGCAGCGTCTAAAGCTTTATTTTTCTCTTTATTATCCAATTCTTGATCTTTAGTAGATTTAACTACTTTTAAGTTATTTTTAGTCATTTTTTGCCTCTTTTTTTAATATTTTTGTCACTCGAATCATGCTTATAAATGTACACATTTTGTTCTCATTGGCAAGATTTATTTATTTGAGCCTAAAAAAGCTAATTTTATCTCAATTTAAGATATTCGCTATTGAGCAATCCGATAGATTTTAAAAGATTAAACTGCGAAAGAATGTAGTTTCTCTCTGAATCTGCCAACGAAATCTGAGCATTCAATAATAAAGAGTTAGACTGAATAACCTCTAAAGTAGTTCTATCTGAACCACTATTATATTCAGCTACAATTCCCTCATTTGCGATTTCTGCAGCATTCACCTGAGCTCTTACTGAATTAAGAAGACTTTTGTTTGATTGATAATTTGACCAGGCACTCGCAACATCTGTTTGATTTTTTTTGATCATATTATTTAAAAGAAGATTTTTTTGTGTCTCCAGACTTTTGTTTTTATTTAAATTTGCATAATTCTTTCCACCTGAAAAAAAAGGCCATGTGACAGTTGCTTTTAATGTATCTTGCTCTTTCTCATCATAGGTAGAACTTAGATCGTCAGTTTTTGATCTATCAAAAGATAAGGTTGCTGTTGGGGCTAAATCAGATCTTGCACTCGTTGTATCTTTTTTTGATTGTTCATATTCAAGTTGAGCTATGATTAAATCTGGATTGCCTTTTTTTGATATCTCTATTGCAGAGTTTAATTCATTGGGCAAATTAACTATTACGATAGACGATTTATCTAGTGCTTCTGCATCATTAATTGTACCAATTACATTTTCATAATTTAGCTTACTAGTTAAAAAATCGTTTTCAGCTTGGATTAATTTTGCTTGTGCTCCAGCTAAAGAGGACTCTGATTGAGCAACATCTGATAAAGATATATTTCCTCGCTCAAGCCTGATTCTATCTGTTTCGACCTGTCGATCTAACAAATTAACATTGGATCTGTTAATCTTAAGTTTTTCATCGGCTGAAATTAACCCCGTATAAGCTTCAATTGATTTATATAGAATTTCTTGCTCTTTCTTTAAAAGCTTTGCTTTAGCTAATTCAATACCAATTTTACTTTTACTTAATTCAGCACCTCTCCCAAAATCTATTAATGTTTGGGTAATTGTTAATGATTGCACAGTTGGGTCTACATCTGAAATTGTTGCATCTGTTCCGTTCTGATTGGTTAATTTATTGGTGTCCTCTGAACTTTTACTTCCACTTAAGGTTACAGAGGGAAGATATGAGCTCATCGAAATTTTAAGCTCTTGCTCAGAAATGTTTAAGCTTTCTCTTTCAGCATTTAATTCATTATTATCATTATAAGCCTTTTTTAGTGCTGCAGAAAAAGTTTCAGCACTAGCATTTTTTAACAAAAATATAAAACTTGTAATTATTAATAAAATCCTAATCATTTCTTTTTATATACAGCAGATTTAATTTGATGGTTACTATTTAAATTGAATATAACTGATGCATATTTGGGCATATTTCTAAACATGTTTTGAGTAATTCTTTGATAAGTTTGCATAAAATTTAATACATCACCTCTACTCATTATTTTTGATTTCACTTTGCTTTGAACCCAAAGTTTCCTCTCTTGTTTTAATCTCCATTTTTGTAACAAGCTAAAATTTTTTGCTTTTAGATAAACCAAACAATTTAATTGTGAATATAAATTTTTATATTTTGATTTTAATTGGTTGTTAACATATTTTCTCCAAATCTGTTTTTGATCTTTTGCTTTTTCCAATGAATTAATTGTTTTCTTTAAAGTATTATTTTTTTCTGATTTTGCACCAACACACCATCCTTCAAAAATAATAACATCTGGTCTCTTCTTTAAATCGTACCATCTTTTTTTATTAAACCTGTCATCAATGGCTTTATTAAATATTGGTAATTTTAATCTATTGAATTTCTTACTTTTTGACTTTTTAAAAAAATTTAACATCATATTAATGTCATGTGTTCCAGGTACACCTCTAGTTAAAAGCATAGGATGAACTCTTTTTGATAAATTTATTCGCTCTTTTCTTGTTTTATAGAAGTCATCTATTGAAATTCTAAAAACATTTAATTTAAAGTATTTAGTTAAGATAATTCTGATTAAAGAACTAATTGTAGTTTTACCAGTTCCTTGCCCTCCTGCTAATCCTACAAAATATGGTCTTTTTTTATCAGCTTTTTTACTGATCCAAAAACATAAAGGAATTAAGAAAGATTTAATCATTCTTTCTTTATTTTTAAATTTATCGGCTTTTGTCTCTTGAGATTTAATGAACTTTAAACAATCTTTTTTTACCCTATCAAAACATAAACTGAATTGTTCCATGAAAGATTATTTTTTATCTAATGGATGATTTTGACCATCGTTTACAGGAACTTCTTTCATATCAAAAGTATTTATTTCATCAATACACCCAACATTAAATCCTGTCATAGCTGGATTTATTCTTGGGTTATGATGAGTATAAATCCCACAGTCAGAACAAAAGTAATGTTTAGCAACTTTGGAATGAAATTGATAAAGTTTTAATTTATCTTCACCTTTAACAATTTTAAAATCTTCATTTTTTACCATCGACATAATTGCTCCTTTTCTTTTACAAATAGAGCAATTACATTTTATTACTTTAGCCAAATCTCCATTTAAATTAATTTCTGCTTCAACGGCTCCACAATGACAAATTAATTTTTTCATTTAATAATTTAAACTATCCTTGGTTGAAGTTATCCACAAGCATACAAAATATAGTTTTGATGTTCACGTTTTGATTCACTTTTGATTCAATTACGGACTCAAAATACAACCTATTGACTATATTTCATAAGTGCGCTACAAATAAGAACAAAACAAGAACATGAAGCTCACTATTCCTTATTATCTACATAAAGCTGGTGCTGGTTTCCCATCACCTGCCACTGATTATATCGAAGAAGATATCGATCTGAACATGCATTTAATCAAAAACGTTCCAGCTACTTTTATTATCAGAGTTCAGGGAAAATCCATGGTGGATGTTGGAATTAATGATGGAGATCTATTAGTTGTCGATAAAAGTTTAAAACCAAAAAACTTTTCAACGGTTATTGCAAATGTTCATGATGAGCTTGTGGTTAAAACCTTAGTTCAAGAAAGAGATAAGAAATTTCTATCATCTGGCTCTAAAGATTTTTCTAATAGAATTCTAATTAATGAAGAGGAAGATGTTTTTATTTGGGGGGTTGTGACTTATGTCATCCATTCTACGTACTAAAAAAATAGGCTTAGTTGATTGTAATTCTTTCTATGTTTCATGTGAAAGATTATTTAATCCAAAAATAAGAAAAAAACCTGTGGTTGTTTTATCCAATAATGATGGTTGTATCATTTCTAGATCCAATGAAGCAAAAGCGCTAGGGATCAAGATGGGTGAGCCTTACTTTAAAGCAAAAGATATTATTGTTAAAAATAAAGTTGAAGTTTTTTCATCAAATTACTCTTTATATGGAGATTTATCTAGAAGGGTAATGAGAACTCTCAAAAGATTTAATACTGAAATAGAGGTGTATTCAATTGATGAAGCATTTATAGATTTGTCTAATTTTCCAGATACTGAAGTTGAAAAAGTTGGAAGAGAAATTAGAGAAACAGTTTTACAATGGACTGGCATTCCAACTAGTATTGGTATCGCTAAAACTAAAACTTTAAGTAAAGTTGCAAATCATATTGCAAAGAAAAAACAATCAGGAGTAACAAGCTTAATTGGCATTGAGAATTTAGATCCTATTTTAGAGAAAGTTGAAATTAATGATGTGTGGGGTGTTGGTAGACAGCTTACCAAGTTTTATCAAAAGAATGGAATTTATAATGCAAAACAACTTAAGAATAAATCTAATACGTGGATCAAAAAATGTTCAAACGTTTTAAGTTCAAGAACTGCAATGGAACTTAGAGGAGTACCATGTATTAATTTAGAAACAACACAAACAAAGAGGAAGAGCTGTGTCGTTTCAAGATCGTTTGGAAAAAGAATTGAAAAATTTCAAGAATTAAAAGAAGCGGTTGCAAACTATTGTTTAAATGCATCTGAGAAAATTAGATCAGAGTCTTTAGTTGCAAAAGCAATTACGGTTTTTGTCAGAACCAGTCCTTTTCAAAGAGACTATGGTTATTATTCAAATGCAAAGACAATTGATTTTCCAATTGCAACAAATAATAGTATTGAAACTGTTAAAACTGCAGTCTCAATTTTAGAAAGTATTTTCAAAGATGGATACCGATATCAGAAAGCAGGTGTCATGCTTACAGGATTACGTAATGATGATGGAAGAAAAAATTTATTTTCTTCAGAAAAAGATGAAAAGATAAAAAGTTTAATGCGATCAATTGATAATACTAATTATAGATACGGGAGATCCACATTAAGTCTTGCAAGTGCAGGTGTTCATAAAAAATGGAACATGAGAAGACAATACTCTTCTAAAATAGATACAGCAGATTTTTATTGTCTACCGACAATTAGAGCTACTTAGTAAAATGACAATTAGGTTCAACCACTGTCCAAGATGAAGTGCCAAAGTTTCTTTTTAAAATATTTTCAAAATTAAGAACTATTTTTCTTTGATAATTATTAAGGTTGCTTTGATCAGTAGACCATTGTTTTAATCTTTGAACATTCTCATGATCTGGAAATCGAGTAACATAAGCATAGAGCCATCCCCAATTACTACTAGATCTACTATCTAGATCTTGAACTTTATAATTCTTAGCAGGCCCAGGTGATTTCATCTCTTTAGCGTATTTAAATACAATCTCATTAGTCTCTGTGAAATCTATAAAAAACTTAACAAGATTGTGATAATTCCTTCCTCTATATTCATACTCCCAAATGTTATAGCCCTGGTTTTCAGCGATAATTGCTATTACTGCTAAAGCATTCATGGCTCTTCCTTGATAAAACATAGCTCTTCCACCACGTCTTGTTTCAATAGGTAAGCTTCCATCTCCTCTTTGGTGTTTAATTGCTGCCTCATAATTTTTAAAAGCTTTACGAAACTGAATATTATCGTTTAACAGAATTCCTAATTCCATGTGTGCTATAGCTGAAGAAAGTGCATGGTTATGGGCTCTTTTTGGAACACCTATTGCTTGAGTGCCTTGTTTATATGTCATGCCATACATAAGATGTTTATTTTTTTTAACAATTCTTTCAAACCAATCCTTTATTAATTTATCTTCATTGTCAGGAACTTTAATAATTTGTTTTGCAAACGAATAAGCTGCCATCATTGGGGAAGCCACCCAAAGATTTATGGTTAAAGTATCATTCCAATGTCTGCCCTCATGGTTAGATGGTCCTGTTCTTTTTGCTGCATCAGCTTTTGCCCAATCTAAAATTACTCTTTTTACGTTCTCACAGGCTTCAATATTTCCTCCACCACAGGGACGTTTAAAATTTTCAAACTTGTTTAAAGTATACATAAATCTGTTGTCCAAACCGTATCCTGAAGGAGCATCAACCTTTATTACTGGTAAAACAGGATTAGTTGTTTGATTTGTGTACATGTTAGTAATACATCTGTCTAAATTTTCTGGTATTGGAAAAATAATTTCAGGCTTAGAAATTGTTGCTTTTTTTTTTATTTCTTTAAAATCACTTTTTGATGTGTTGGCAACAATAAAAGATAATAAAATTAATAGACTAACTTTTTTAAACATTAACCAGTATTTTTCATAGCTGCAGAAATTCCAGCTATAGAAGTTAACAATGCATCCTCTAGATCTTTTTTATTTTTTTTATTTTTATTTTTTTTAAGTTTAGCGATAACGATAGGTTGAATAATATTCAAAACTTCTGAATAAATGTTTCTTACTATAGCTGCAGACCTAAATTGTTTTCTTATTTTAAGAATTTCTTTTGGTGCAATCTTTTTATTCAATTTTTTAATCGTATCAAATTGAAATCTTAGTTTTTTTCCAACTCTCCTAAGTTTTTTGTCTGCAAGAAATTCTTCATAAATTTTTGATATCTCTGGATCTGCTTTTGATATTACCATATCTAACATGTCGAGCATAGAATTGAAAAAAGGCCAGTTTTTTTCCATATCATATAAAATCTTCCTAAATTTTTTAATATATGAATACCTCAAAGCCTCTGCACTTCCTAACCAAGCAGGAAGCATTAATCTAATTTGTGTCCAAGCAAAGACCCATGGAATAGCTCTTAGACTTTTGATGTTATCAACATTTTTTCTTTTTGACGGCCTTGAACCAATGAATAGTTTACCCAATGCTTTGTGTGGAGTAACAGTTTTGAAATATTCTATAAAATCAGAGCTTTGATTAATATTTTTTCGATAAGAATTTTTAGATATATCGGACATCTTTTCAATCAGGTTTCTCCATTCTTTTTTTGGAATTGGTGGTGGGTTTAATGTGGCTTCAGTAACCGCACCTATATAACTACATAAATTATAATTAGCCAAAGGTTCATATCCATATTTTTGTTGAATTACTTCACCTTGATCTGTAATTCTAATATTACCATTCACAGAATTTGGAGGTTGAGATCTTAAAGTAGCTTGTATTGGACCTCCTCCTCTACCAGCTGATCCTCCTCTGCCATGGAAAAATGTTATTTTGATTTTAAATTTTTTTGCTAGCTTTATAATTTCCTCTTGTGCTTTGTACTGATGCCAGCTAGCACATATTTTTCCTGCATCCTTGCTCGAATCTGAGTATCCTATCATTACTTCCTGATTATGATTTATTAATTTTCTATACCAGTTCTGGGAGAATAAAGTTTCCATTATTGTTTTTGCATTAATTAAATCATCCAAAGTTTCAAACAAAGGAACTACTCTTAATTTGTCTTTTATTTCTGCCTCTTTTTGTAAGAAAGAAACAGATAGGATATCAGAGGCAGATGTAGTCATCGAAATTACATATGCACCTAAACACTCCGGTGGTTCTTTGGATAGAGTTTTAAATGTAGACCAAACTTCTTTATTTTCTTTATTTCTAAATTGAAAATTTCCTATTTTCTTAGATTTAGAAATAATTGATAATCTTAAAAAATTTAACTTTTCCTTCTCACTAAAACTTAAATAATTCTTTTTATATTTAGCTTTAACTAATTCAGAAATTAATTGCTTATGTCTTGATGACTCTTGTCTTATGTCTAATCTTGCAAGGTTAATTCCAAAACATTTAGCTCGCCTCATTAAATCTAATAAATCCCCGCTAGCAATATTTTCATTTTGATTTTCCTCTAAAGATTCTCTTACAACCCTAAGTGGTCTAAGTATTTCCTCTCGAGAGCTCAATAACTTTTTTTGATCCAATGGTTTTTTTTGAACTAGGTGTTGTTCTATCAGCCTATGTGTTATTCGCATTTTATCTCTAAGAGGTCTTAAAAAAACTCTGTAGGGCTCAAATGAATTTCCAACTTTATTCAAAATTTTTTTAGAGCACTTTTCCATAGAATAGGATCTTATTATTTTGGTTAAGGCTTTTTCATATAATTTTGCTGCTTCCCATCTAGATAATAAAATTACTTTTCTTGTTACCTCAGCAGTCACATTTGGATTTCCATCTCGATCCCCTCCCATCCATGAACCAAATACTATTGGATTAAAATTTTTAGGTAAATTCTTGTTCATATTTTTTACGAATATAGAATTTAATTTTCTATAAACTTTTGGAACAGTATCCCATAAGCTATCTTCTATAATTGCAAGACCCCATCTTGCTTCATCAAAAGGAGATGGTTTTGTTCTTTTTAAATCATCTGTGTTCCAAATAATTGTTAATTCATCAAAAAGGTGTTTATTTAAAAGTTTTAGTTTTGAAGGAAAACTCTTTAGTAACTCTCTTTGTTCAAGTATCTCTATTATTTTGTGATATTTTTGAATTAAAGTTCTTCTTTTGACTTCTGTTGGATGAGCGGTCAAAACTATACCTATATTTAAGTTTTTAGCTAAATCGTAAATTTTATTATTTGAAATATTTTTTTTTTTAAATAAATCCTCAAAAATTTCCTCAATAAATAAATTTTTTTTACTTATTTTTTTTTTATTGTTTTCATATTCATTTAAACTTCTAGAAGCATCAACTAATTCAGCTAAATTCATAAAATTCATGAAATGGGAGAATGCTCTTGTAAGCTTAAATGTATTTTTAGGATCAAGACTTTTTATGGCCTTTAATACTTTGTTATTTAACTTCTTTTCATTTGGATTTTTTTTATTCGCTTTTGATAATTTTCGAATTTTTTCTACTAAAATGAAAAACTTTTCACTCTCTTGAGACTTAATAACTTTTCCAAGTATATTGCCCAAATATCTAACATCTTCTCTTAGAAGTTTTGTAGGAATTCTTTCATAATAAAGATCTTTTTTTTTCATTGAATTTCATCAGTATTTTTAATTTGATTTAGCGAATTTTTAAACTCATCCATATTTTCTCTTAAAGCTAAATTTGAAACAGAATAAACAGCTATTAGTAACATTATTAAAGGTATGGATGTAATAATTGAAGCATTGCTCTTAATCATTAAGATATAAATGATTATAAAAAGTCCTGATCGAATTAAAAATGTTTTTCTAAAGACACTTATAATAGAAAGAGAATGTTTTATTAAATTAGTAAAACTCATTTGTGAAGGTCCGTAATATCTTGAACCTCTTATAGAAGGTATGGAAATGAGATCATTTTCAATTTTTTTTAAAGATCCTGAAAAACTATTCCAAGTGGCTTTTTCTTTAAGTAATTTTTCTACTGTTAATTTGGGTAAACAAGTATAGTTACCAAATTTAATTGATTTACCAGTGAAAACAAACGTAATTAATTTATGAAATTGGTAACAAATTTTAAAGGTCATACTTTCGGACCTTTTCACTCTTTCTCCAACTATTGGTTTTCCATTAGAGACTTTTATTTTTTCTAAAAAATCTTTAATTTCAATAGGTCTATCTTCTCCATCTCCATCCATAGGAATGATATAATCAAATTGATCTTTTTCAAAAATATACTTCAAACCAGTCGCGATACACCTCGTATGTCCAAGATTTTTTTCCATGTTCAATATTTTAATTGAATTAATATTTTCAAAAGATTTTTCAATTTCCTGACGATCAAAATTTGATGCATCATTAACTATTAATACAGAAAGTTGAAATTCATTTTCTAACGACAAATCATTTATCTCATCTAATAGTTTGAAAACTGATTTCCAATCATTGTACACTGGGATTAAAACTATAATCTTCATAAAGTTTTCTTATTTAGTATCTTCCTAAACATACATCATTTATACAAATAAATTGTGATGAGTTTTTCAATATATTATCGTTTGCAGTACCTTCCCATGTGGGTCTGGATTTTAAGTGATATGAAAGATTACCAGCTTTCCATTCATCACCAGTTACAAACTCAATTTCACTCTTAAAATCTTGATCCCAGATTAATTGGGTTTTTAAAGCAATTTCTTTTCCGGGATAATCTGTACGTTTGTCTTTTTGAGTTAATGAAATATATGAGTAAATTATTGGAGATAAAAAGAATAAGAATAAAAATCCTAGTAAAAAAGATTTTACTTTTTTTAAGTTAATTTGAGATTTAAATATATAAACTAAAAATACACCAAAAAATAAATAAAAAGGTGTCATCCACATTGTTCTAATTTTTGATCCGGTTATTATTGATGTTAACAGCATCAAAAAAATTGGTAAAAGATTTATAGAAATTAAAAATATTAAATTTTTATCTTTTAAATTAAATTTAAACTTGATTTTTTTTAACAATAACCAAGTTAAAAAGAATAACGGAATTAATATTCCTATTTGTTTTAACAAAAATATTAATGGTTGATTTATATGATTAATTATATTGCTATTTTCTAAACCTGTTCTTTTTAAACCATACAAAATTGAGATAAAATCATTGTTATAAAGCCAAATTAAATGAGGTATTAGTAAAACAATAAATGCTTCTAAAGTAATCAGATATTTAAAATCAAATTTTTTTGTTTTTTTAAAAAAAATTAAATAAATAAAAAGTAAATCAATTGATATTAATAAATAAACGAATAAGTACTTTGATAGAAAACCCAAAGCACCAAATAACCCAACTAAAACACAGTCTAAAAAACTAATTTTTTTGGAGTTGTATATTTTCCAGGAATAATAAACCACTAATGACCAGAAAGGTAATTGACAAACATTTACATTAAATTCTGGAGTTGTGAAATTATAAAAATAAATTGATACTAGTAAGAGTACCGAAATTAGACTTAATTTTGTATCTCTTAAGATTTCGTTAGACAACTTAAATACATAGTAAAAAGAAATCACAACAAAAATTTGACTTAAAAGATAATATGACCAATCTTGTGGACCAAAAATTTTAAAAAAAACTTCTGGAAAAAATGCACTCATTGGTGGATGTTTGTTAAACCCCCAATCTAAGTTACTCCCCCATGCTAAAGCTTCAATTGTATCTAAAGGTAAATTATTATTGGTTAAAGAGGGTACCAATGTCCAAATTATTAAATGTGATAAAGCAAAAATTGAAAATATATTATTTATATTTCTTTTTGAAACATTCATAAGTAAATAATTACAATAATTAACGTTACTTGACACCCATATTTTGCTGAATATACTCCCTCGAATTCAATTTGAAATTATGGCTAAAACTAGCAAAGTAAAAAAAAAAGTAACAAAATCTAAAACAAAGTCTGCATATAAAACAAAATCGAAAGCAGTAATCAAAACAAAAGAGATTAATAAAGGTCCAATAAAAATTTCAAAAACTTATATTCCAAAAGAAACAGAAAAATATATGTGCGAAAAACACCGTGTTTTTTTTAGAATA
Source organism: uncultured Pelagibacteraceae bacterium (assembly GCA_902578265.1). Taxonomy (GTDB): domain Bacteria; phylum Pseudomonadota; class Alphaproteobacteria; order Pelagibacterales; family Pelagibacteraceae; genus Pelagibacter. The sequence goes on along the minus strand of CACHCA010000004.1, from coordinate 21,362 downwards.
AAATTACAAGAATGGAGAAAAGAATTGGTCAAAGCAAATAATGAGACTCTTTACAATGGAAGTATGGACGATAATAGTATTTCTGCAGACATTGTAGATCAAGCAAGTTCATATACCGATAAAAATGTAGAGATGAAAGCGATCAATAGACAAATAAAATTAATATCTGAAATAGATAAAGCTTTAATGAGAATTAAAGATGATACTTATGGTTACTGTCTTGATACTGCAGAACCAATTGGGTTAAAAAGACTCATGGCAAGACCTGTAGCTAAGTATACAATTGCTGCTCAAGAAAAACATGAGAAAGATGAGAAGGTTCACGCAGATGACTAAAAAAAAGAAAAAAACTAAAAAAGTTCACAATCCAGTAACTTATTATTTTACTAAAAAGTATATATATTATTATTATGGTTTGTTTTGGTTAATTTTGTTATTTATTGTTTTTAGTTAATGGATACAAAAATACTTTTGATAATTATCATTGTCCTTGCCATAGAAGTTTCAGGTCATGGAATTTTTGCTTCTTTGTTTAGATTGTTAAGTTCAATGAACTAATATGGTTTAGGTGGCACCTCATTTTCATCCATAAAAGCAAATCCCTTCTTAACACCATCTCTTTTTGAAATTTCCTCATACCATCTAGTAAGATTTTTAAAATTTTTAAGACCAATATCGTGCCATTCATGTCTTGCTATCCAAGGAAATGTGCCGATATCTGCAATTGTGTAATTTTTCCCCGATAAATACTTTGATTTAGATAATCTCTCATCCAATTCTTTGTATATTCGTCTAGAAATTTTAAAAAACCTTTCTTCTCCAAATTTACTTTTTCCAGGATTATAGTGATGGAATTGATGGTGTTGACCTAACATTGGACCAACATAACCCATTTGAGCCATTAACCACTGATTAATTTCTAATCTTTCTTCGGAATTATAAAATTTTCCACTTAGCTCTGCTAAATAAATTAAAATAGCCCCTGACTCAAAGACAGTTTTTTTGTTTTTATGATCAATAACTACTGGAATTTTGCTTAAAGGACTTATTTTTTTGAACTCATCTTTAAATTGTTCACCATTATTAATATCAACTTTGATTACTTTGTAGTCAAATCCAATTTCCTCGAGCATAATACTAATTTTTTTGCCATTAGGTGTATTAGCTGAAAAAAGATCTATCACTCTTTTTTTCCAAGTCTTTTTAATAAGTTTGTTGAGGTTGTTGTGAACTCAAATCTATATTTTTCATTTGGTCTTGCTAATTTAAAACATGCTCTTGCTGCCAAAGCACCTTCATGGAATCCAGACAAAATTAATTTCAATTTACCAGGATAATTACAAATATCACCCACTGCATAAATACCTTTTTGATTAGTTTCAAATTTTTCTGTATCTACTTCTATAGTTTTTTTATCTATATTAAGTCCCCAATTAGCTATAGGTCCTAATTGCATTATTAAACCAAAAAAACCTAAAGCGTAATCAGTTTTTATATTCTTTATTTCATCCTCATCATTTTTTATATCTATACTTTCTAATTGACCATTTCCTTTGACTGACGTCATTTGATATTTTGTAAAAAGATTTATTTTACCCTCTTTTACTTGCGCATGCATTTTGCTAACAGTAGCTTCTGCACCTCTGAACTCATCTCTTCTGTGTATCAAATTTACTTTGGATTTTTTTGATAATTCAACTGCCCAATCTAGTGCGCTATCTCCACCACCAAAAATTGATACTGTTTTTCCCTCAAAAATTTTTTTATCTTTTACAGAATAAAATAATGATTTATTTTCAAATTTTTCACACTCTTTAGGAGAAAATTTTCTAGGTTCAAATGAACCAACACCTCCTGCAATAATAACATTTGGTGTTAAAAAAGTAGTACCACTATTAGTTTTTACAATCCAATTTTCGTTATCTCTTTTAACTTCTTCAACTCTTTGATTTAAATGGAATTTAATATCAAATGGTTTTAACTGATTTAATAAATTATTAGTAAGTTCCTCTCCTGTACATTCAGGCACCGCTGGTATATCGTAAATTGGTTTATCAGGATAAAGCTCGATACATTGACCGCCAATCTTATCTAAGTTGTCAACTACTTCACAGTTTAGTCCAATCAAATTTAGTTGATGTGCAGTAAATAATCCTGTTGGACCTGCTCCAATAATTAATGCATCAGTTTTATTCATCTATGCTTGTTTTGTTGGAATGTTAACAACCAAGCCGTCTAATTCATCTGAAACAATTAGCTGACAACTTAATCTACTATTTTTTTTTGGTTCAAATGCCATATCTAACATATCTTCTTCTCCATCTTCTTTCTTAGGAATTTTATTAAACCAATCATCTTGGACATAAACATGGCAAGTCGCACAGGCCATTCCACCTCCGCAGTCGGCATCTATGCCGGGTATATTATTTTGGACAGCACCCTCCATAACAGTGAGGCCATTTTGAACCTCGATTTCATGAACTTTAGCATCAGATGTTATGTAAGTGATTTTAGCCATGCAATATATATAAGCTTAAAAAAAAATAGGGCAAGTATGTAAAACATACTCGCCCTATAAATTTACTTTAAATAGTAATTATCTTGCTCTTGAGCCAGCTCCTGAACTCATTGCAGCAGCCCAGATTACTAGACCAAATGCAATCTTGTTAATGAAGTCAGCTAAGTTGTAAACAACGTTTAGTGAGTTAGCATCTACACCACCTGTTAGGTAACCAAATACATAACCTAATGGATAAATAGCCCAACCTACAGTTACAATCATTCTCATTGCACCGAACGCAGTTACAAGAGCTTTGTTACCGCTTTTAGCAGCAGCTCTTCCAGCTTCACCAGAGAATATTTCATATAGAATGTAAATCCATCCAGCCATACCGATTACAAAACCAAGTGTAGCATTGATGTATCCAGCTTCTCCTAAGTATCCTCCGATTAACATTACTAATGATCCGATTAACAATCTCCAGAACATTCCAGAGTTTGCTTTTCTTACTGCTACTAGAATTAAGTAGAATTCTACCATCTGTAATGGCACAGTAATTAACCAGTCAATATATCTGTATACTGTTGGTGAGTCACCTGTAGCAACCCATACTTCTCTCATGTACATGTAGTGAATGAAAGCAATACCAGTTACAAGACCTGCAACAGTTACTGATGTTTTCCACGCAGGGTTAACAGTACCTCTCTCCATGAAGAAGAAAGCTGTAGCCGCTAACATACCCATTGAAATTATCCAAAAAGATATTCCAACAAAGTCATCCTGAGCTAACATCGTTGCGTCTGCTGCATTAGCAACACCTGCATAACCCACTAGGGCTAACGCTGCTAGAGCAAACAGTTTAAGTTTTTTCATAAAAAACTCCCTCTTTAGTTAGTTTTTACTTTAGTTTATATAAACTAAGCTTAGGCTTCCCTAAGCAAAAGTTGTGGTTAAATACCAAATAAAAACACTTAATAGAAGACCTAATTGTCATTAATTTACATTGATTTTACTCGTTTTTTAAAATTAAATACAATTTGTGATTTAAAAACCACAATAAATTAACTAACGAATCAAAAGAATTATGTCAGATAAATTTAAAGAAATTTATAGAAAATCAATTGAAGACCCTGAGAATTTCTGGAGAAAAGCAGCTGACGATATTTTTTGGTTTAAAAAACCATCAAAAATTTTAAACAAATCAAACCCTCCTTTTTATAAATGGTTTGAAGATGGTGTAACAAATACTTGCTACAATGCATTAGATATTCATATAGATAACGGACTAGGTCAAAAAACTGCACTAATCTACGATAGTCCCATCACAGGTAACAAAAGTAAACTTACATATGAAGAATTAAGATCAAAAGTCTCTAAATTTGCAGGGGCATTAACAAATCAAGGCATCAATAAGGGCGACAGAGTAATAATTTATATGCCAATGATACCTGAAGCAGTCATTGCAATGCTTGCTTGTGGAAGAATTGGAGCGATTCACTCCGTTGTTTTTGGTGGATTTGCATCAAATGAACTTGCAAGCAGAATAAATGACAGCAAAGCTAAAATTCTAGTAACAGCTTCGTGTGGTTTTGAGCCAGGTAGAACGGTTGAATACAAGCCATTAGTAGATGAAGCTGTTAGACTAGCAAGTCATAAGATTAGTAAGATGATTTTATTTCAAAGAAAAGGTCATGAGGCTAAAGTAAATGCACCCACTGAAATTAGTTGGGATGAGGCACTAGCTGATGCAAAAGATACTGACTGTGTAGAGATGAATTCAAATGAGTTTGCTTATATACTCTATACCTCAGGCACAACAGGAACACCTAAAGGGATTGTAAGAGACATAGGGGGTCACATAGTAGCTCTAAAATGGACAATGAAAAATATCTATAACATTGATGAAGGAGATATTTGGTGGTCAGCAAGTGATATAGGTTGGATTGTTGGTCATTCTTACATTGTTTATGCTCCATTGTTTAAAGGATGCACAACTGTTTTGTTCGAAGGTAAACCAGTAGGTACACCTGATGCAGGGGCTTTCTGGAAAATCATTTCTGATTATAAAGTAAAATCTTTATTTACAGCTCCAACTGCATTTAGAGCAATCAAAAAAGAAGATCCTGGTGGAAAATTCTTCTCTAAATATGATCTTAGTAGTTTTGAAAGTTTATTTCTTGCTGGTGAAAGAGCAGATCCAGACACAATCAAATGGGCAGAAAATTTATTAAAAGTTCCAGTGATCGACCACTGGTGGCAAACTGAAACAAGTTGGGCAATAAGCTCAAATTGCACAGGAATTGAAATGATGAAAACAAAATATGGTTCGGCCTGTAAAGCAGTACCAGGTTATGATGTGAAAATTATCAAGTCAGATCAAACTTTAGCTAAACCAAATGAAATGGGTGATATTGTAGTTAAATTACCTTTACCCCCTGGTACATTTCCAACTCTTTGGAATGCAGATGAAAGATACAAGCAAAATTATATGTCAAACTACGATGGTTACTATCAAACTTATGATGCAGGTCATATTGATGAGGATGGCTATATCTGGATTATGTCTAGGACTGACGACATAATAAATGTTGCTGGCCATAGATTGTCAACTGGTGCCATTGAAGAGGTTTTATCTGAACATCAATCAGTAGCTGAGTGCGCAGTTCTTGGTATTGCAGATAAACTAAAAGGACAATTACCAATAGGGTTACTAGTTTTAAAAGCTGGAGTTGATAAAGATAACGAAACAATTTCCAAAGAATGTATTCAAATGGTAAGAGATAAAATTGGTCCTGTAGCTGCATTTAAAGTTGCAATAGTTATCAAAAGACTTCCTAAAACAAGATCTGGAAAAATCTTAAGAGGAACAATTAGAAAAATTGCTGATAATGTTGAATATAAAATGCCTCCAACAATTGATGATCCAGCAATTCTTGATGAGATTAAACAAGACCTGATTGACAATAAAATACTTAATAATGGTTAAAACATACTCTTTTCTACTTATCGCCATATTTTGTGAGGTGGCTGGAACAATGTTATTGCCAGTTTCACAAAATTTTACCAAGATTATTCCAACAGTTTGTTTAACAATATTTTATTTAGTGTCTTTCTACTTGATGACATTTGTTATGGATAAACTCCCGATTGCTATTGTTTATGCAACTTGGAGTGGACTTGGAGTATTTACAGTAGCTTTGCTTGGATATTTCTTTTTTAAACAAACCTTAGCTTGGCAAGCTATTGCAGGTCTGTTTCTTATTGTTGTTGGTGTAATACTAGTTAATAGTTTTACCGTAAAAATTAACTAAATTTTAAAGGGTTGCCCTCAGGGTCACCTAAAATCTTTCCATCCCTCATCTTTATTTTACCAGAGATTATTGTTGCTACAGGTGTTCCTTTAAATTCAACATCATTAAAAGGCGACCATCTACATTTACTTTCTATATTCTCATTTTTAATTGTTATTTTCTTATTCATATCAACGATAGTAAAGTCGGCGTCATATCCTTCTTTAATAAATCCTTTGTTCTGTATCCCGAATATTTTTATTGGATTTTCGCACACCAGATTTATTAGTTGGGTTAGTGATAATTTTCCATGATTAACATGATCTAACATTACTGACATAAGTGTTTGAACACCTGGCATGCCTGATGGAGAATTAGGATATTCTTTATCTTTATTTACTTTTAGATGCGGTGCATGATCTGAACCAATAGTATCATTTAAATTGTTTCTTACTGCATACCACAATCGATCATAATGAGATTTATCTCTTATTGGTGGATTCATCTGTGCATAAGTTCCAAGTTTATCATAACAATCAGGTGCATAGATTGTTAAATGTTGTGGAGTTATTTCAAAAGTAATATTACCTTTGTGTTGAGATAAAAAATCTACTTCTTGTTTAGTGGTGATATGAAGCACATGCGCTTTCTTATTATATTTTTTTGCAAGTCTAACTATTCTTCTAGTTGAAGAAATTGCACATTCCTCACTTCTCCAAATAGGATGTGAATGTACATCACCATTTTTAATCAATTTTTTATTCTTATTTAAGATTTCTTCATCCTCTGAATGAACTGCTACTACCTTTGAACTATTTTGAAAAACTTTATCAATATCTTCCTCTAGTGCTACTAAAAGATTACCTGTTGAGGAGCCTACAAACAATTTAATCCCACAACAGCCCTCTAAATTTTTTAATTCAGCTAGTTGACTGACATTACCTGCTGTTGCACCAAAATAGAAAGCGTAATTGCAATACATTCTATTTTTTGCAAGATCTAATTTTCTTTGAAATTCTTTTAAGTTTGAGGTGGGAGGGTTGGTGTTTGGCATTTCAAATACTGCTGTAATTCCTCCAGCTACTGCTGCTCTACTTCCTGAGTGAAGATCTTCTGTGTCTGTAGAACCCGGTTCTCTGAAATGAGTTTGAGTGTCTATACAGCCAGGTAAGGTAATTTTATTTTTGGCATCATAAACTTCTTTTGCCTCCTCTGATATTTGACCAATCTTTAATATTTTACCGTCTTTAACGGCAATATCCTTATCCTCTAGTTTCCCATCGATATAACATTGCCCATTTTTGATTATTAGATCTAACATTTATGAAAAAAGTTATTATATTAAATTTAACGATCAATCAAATATGAAAAATAGTGTTTATATATTAAAAGATAGGGCCATACTTTATGTAAATGGTCAAGATGCTAGAGACTTCTTGCAAAATTTAATTAGCAATGACATTAATAAGGTCACAGAAAATTCAAGTTGTTTTGCTTCATTATTAAGCCCTCAAGGCAAGTTTCTTTATGAATTTATTATTGTAAAACATAAGTCAGGTTTTTTTATTGATTGTGAAAAGTCTCAATCTGAAGAAATATTAAAACAATTAAATTTATATAGAATAAGATCAAAAGTAGAAATCTTAAATCTTAGCAATGAGTTCGTTGTTGCTAGTTTTAGCTATGAAAAATATTTATCAATAGATAACTCAAAAGACATTCTTGGTTTTACTATGAGATATAGAGAGGATCCAATAGTTCTAGATCCAAGAAATAAAAATTTGGGTGCAAGGTTAATAATTAATTTAGAAAAACTTTATTTGTCTCTAAAAAAACTTGAATTAAAAGACGATAAAATTGAGGACTATTATAATCAAAGTCATAAACTTGGGATAGTTCCAAAGAATTTAAATAAATTAAAAAATAAATTATTTGGTATTGAATGTAATTTTGAAGAACTTAATGGTATTGATTTTAAAAAAGGGTGTTACGTAGGACAAGAAAATACTGCTAGAATTAAACTTAAAAATAAACTTTCTAAGCGGTTGTTACCAGTTGAGATAATTGATGGAAAACTTGATGAAGGTGAAACGGTATATTGTAATAAGATTGAAATTGGAAAAATTTTGATAAATGAAGAGTATCCCTTTGCTTTGATAAAATTTTCAAATGAAAATTTTCATAAAGATCTTACTTTAAAAAGTAAAAATGGATCATTTAAAATATTTATACCTGAATGGCTAAAGATTTAGTTTTTTGGTGCGGCCAGAGAGACTCGAACTCTCATGGACTAGGTCCACACGGCCCTCAACCGTGCCTGTCTACCAATTTCAGCATGGCCGCAAATATGACCCACATTAAATCAATGACAAGTAGGTTTCAAATTGATAAATTTTATTTATGGATTTTAATCAAGAAGTAAGATTGTCAACGGATCCGATTTATAAGAAGATTTCAAAGGTTATGCCTGAGATTGAGTGGGCAGTTCATGCTCCTTATATTTATAAAATAAATAAATTAAAAAAAGAGAAGAATGCAGTAATACTTGCTCATAACTATCAAACTCCAGAAATTTATCACGGTATTGCAGATTTTTCTGCAGACTCTTTGGCTCTTGCTGTTGAAGCATCAAAAACCTCAGCCGATATAATTATTATGGCAGGCGTTCACTTTATGGCTGAGACTGCAAAATTAATGAGTCCAAATAAAAAGGTTTTATTACCAGACATGAATGCAGGTTGTTCATTGTCATCTTCAATTACAGGTAAAGATGTGAGACTGTTAAAAGAGAAGTATCCAGGAGTTCCTGTTGTCTCATATGTAAATACATCTGCTGACGTAAAAGCAGAAACAGATGTGTGTTGTACTTCTGCTAACGCAGTCAAAATTGTAAAATCCTTAGGAGTGAAAAAAGTTATTTTTTTACCTGATGACTATTTAGCTAAATACGTTGCTTCACAAACCAACGTTGAAATTATCTCATGGAAAGGAATTTGTATTGTTCATGATCAATTCAATGAAAACGAAATTAAAAATATAAGGAAAAATAATCCTGGAATTAAAATAATTGCACATCCAGAGTGTCCACCAGAAGTTATAAAAGCAAGTGATTTTGCAGGATCAACATCAGGAATGATTAATTATGTTAAAGATAATCAGCCGAAAAAAGTAATGATGGTAACTGAATGTTCTATGAGTGATAACATTCAAGTGGAAAATCCAAACGTAGAATTTATAAGGCCATGTAATATGTGTCCGCATATGAAAAAAATCACTTTGCCTAAAATTTTAGACTGTTTAGAAAATGAAACTGGTGAAATTATCATGGACAAAGAAACAATTGATAAAGCTAGATTGTCAGTAGAAAAAATGGTTGCTATCGGTAGATAACACTTCGTGTCAAAAATTAAATTAAGTGAAACGTTTATCAAAGACAGAGTAAAACTTGCACTTACCGAAGATTTGTATCCTTACGGAGATATAACATCTAACCTCATAAATAATAATAAAATTATTGAGGCTAAAATAATTTCTAATCAAAAAGCAGTTATTGCAGGTTTGTTATTTGTAAAACAGTCTTTTAAGCAAGTTGACAAAAAAATTAATTTTATATTTAAAAAAAAGGATGGGTCCACAGTCAAAAAAAATTCTGTAATAGCGGTAATAAAAGGTAAAGCTAATTCTATAATGATTGCAGAAAGAGTTGCATTAAATTTTTTATCTCATATTTCTGGAATAGCTACAAAAACAAATCAATATGTAAAACTAGCTGGAAAAAATTGCAAAATTTGCTGTACCAGAAAAACTTTACCAAATTATAGAGTTATTCAAAAATATGCAGTTAAATTAGGAGGCGGTACAAATCATAGATTTAATTTAAGTGATGAATTTTTGATTAAAGATAATCATATCGCTAGTTCTGATTTAAAAGAATTAGTTTCATTAGCAATAAAAAATAAAAAAGGAAAAAAAATTACTGTTGAAGTGGATGATTTAAAGCAACTGAAAAAAATTATTGGTCTTAAATTTAATACTATTTTATTTGATAATATGAGTATTAAAAATCTTAGAGCAGGTGTTAAACTTGCTAAAAAAAATTATGAGACAGAAGCTTCAGGGAATATAAATCTTAAAACTGTAAAATCTGTCGCTATGACTGGCGTTGATAGAATTTCAATCGGGAGCATTACTCATAGTGCCCCAGCTATAGATTTCAAACTAGAAATCTAGATTATTTGACTTTTTTAATTTTTATTTTTCGTAAGCTCAGCCTGTGCCGCTGCTAATCTAGCTATAGGAACTCTGTAAGGTGAACAGGAAACATAATTAAGCCCAGCTTTTGAACAAAATTTAATACTCTTTGGATCACCACCATGTTCACCACATATACCTAACTTAATTTTTTTATTTTGTTTTTTTCCTTTGTAAACCGCTATTTCGACTAAATCTTTCACTCCGTCATCAATGGATACAAACGGATCAATAGCAAAAATCTTATTATCTATATAATCATTTAAAAATTTACCACTATCATCTCTACTTATTCCAAAAGTTGTTTGTGTTAAATCATTAGTGCCAAAACTAAAGAATTCAGCATGTTTCGCAATATCATTAGCCTTAATTGCTGCTCTAGGTAACTCAATCATTGTACCCACTAGAAATTCAATTTTTGTTTTATTTTCTTTTTGAACTTTTCTTGCAGTATTGATTACTAAATCTTTCATTATTTTAATCTCAGCTTCGGTTGAAACCAAAGGAATCATTATCTCAGGAAAAGCAAATTTTTTTTTGTTTTTTTTTAAGTCTGCAAGAGCCTCGAATATCGCTCTACATTGCATCTCATAAATTTCAGGAAATGAAATGCCAAGTCTACAACCTCTATGTCCTAACATTGGATTTTGTTCATGAAGTTCTTCTATCCTGCTCTCAATATCTTTTTTGTCTGATCCAACTACATTAGCTACTTCAGAAATTTCTTTATCAGATTTTGGTAAAAATTCATGTAATGGTGGATCTAATAATCTTACAGTAACTGGGAGACCATGCATAATCTTAAATATCTCCATAAAATCTTTTTTTTGATGTGGTAGAATCTTTTTTAAAGCATTAGATCTATCATCTAGCGTTTTTGATAAAATCATTTCTCGTACTGATAAAATTCTTTCCTCATCAAAAAACATATGTTCGGTCCTACAAAGTCCAATTCCCTCCGCACCAAAATCTCTGGCTGTTTTAGTGTCTAGAGGAGTCTCAGAGTTAGTTCTTACTTTAAGTTTTCTAATTTTATCAGCCCAGCTCATCAATTTTGAAAAATCTCCTGATATCTCAGGTTTAATAGTTGGAACTGTACCTAAAATTATTCTTCCTGTAGAACCGTCAATAGTAATTGTTTCACCTTCTTTGATCTCAGCCAAAGATGTTTTAAAGACTTTTTTATCGTAATTAATTTCAATTTCACTTGAGCCAGAAACACATGGTCTTCCCATCCCCCTAGCTACAACTGCAGCATGACTAGTCATACCTCCTCTTGAAGTTAAAATTCCCTTCGCAGCATGCATTCCTTGAATATCTTCCGGAGAAGTTTCAATTCTAACTAAAATTGTATCTTGCATCATATCATTTAATCTTTCAGCCTCCTCTGAACTGAAAACTACTTTTCCGCTTACTGCACCAGGAGACGCTGGAAGACCGTTTGCTATAACTTTGATTGAACTTTTCTCATCTAAAGTAGGATGCAAAAGCGTATCTAAAGAGTTGGGATCAACTCTTAAAACAGCATCATTTTTATTGATTAACTTCTCTCTAACCATATCAACAGCAATTTTTACTGCTGATTTTGATGTTCTTTTTCCAGATCGAGTTTGTAATATCCAAAGTTTATTACTTTCAACAGTGAACTCCACATCTTGCATATCCTTATAATGTTTCTCCAGTTTTTTTAAAATTTTATATAATTCGTGATATACTTCTGGCATCGACTCTTCCATAGATGCATCACCAACTTTTGCTTCTTTTCTTGCCTTCTTTGTAATGTACTGTGGAGTTCTTGTTCCAGCTACAACATCTTCTCCCTGAGCATTAATCAAATATTCTCCATAAATATCATTTGACCCATCTGAAGGGTTTCTGGAGAAAACAACTCCTGTTGCACAATCATTACCCATATTTCCAAAAACCATAGATTGAACATTAACAGCTGTTCCCCATTCAGGTGGAATTTGATTCAACTTTCTGTAAACTTTCGCTCTTTTGCTCTCCCAAGATAAAAATACAGCACTTATTGCCCCGAATAATTGATGATAAACATCTTGAGGAAAATCTTTACTAGTCTTGTCTTTAATTACATTCTTAAAATCATTTATTAAACCATCCCAATCCTCTTCATCGAGATCTGTGTCCATCAATACACCTTTTGTTAACTTATAATTTTCTATCAATTCCTCAAAATTGTAACTTTCAACACCCATGACTACATTTCCGTACATCTGGATGAATCTTCTATAACTATCTTTCGCAAATCTTCCGTTGGATGTTTTGTTAGCCAAAGCAACAACTGTTTTGTCATTTAGTCCTAAATTCAGAATTGTATCCATCATACCTGGCATTGAAACTCTTGCTCCAGATCGAACTGATAAAAGAAGAGGATTCTTTAAATCTCCAAATTTTTTTGATACATCTTTTTCTATTGTTTTAATTTCTTTTTTTATTTGGCTAATTAATTTGGAATTTAATTTTTTTTTATCCTTATAAAAAATTTCGCACACTTTTGTTGAGATAGTAAAACCAGGAGGTACTGGTAATCCCATTCTTCCCATTTCAGATAAATTTGCCCCTTTTCCACCTAAAAAAATTTTTGGATCTTTAATTTTTTTTGAATCTTTAGACTTAAAATTAAGAATTAACTTATTCATTATGAGCTTTTAAAAATCGAAAATTTATATAATTTTGAAAGGTTTTACATAACATATTAATAAGTTCCAAACGATTTTTTCTTAAAGTTTCATTATCCTCATTAACTTTTACATTATCAAAAAATTCAAAAACTTCTTTTTTAGTTTCAGCTAAAATTGATAATGATTTTTCACAATTTTCATCACTGTTTATGGTTGAATAATATTTTTTAATATCATTAATTTTTTTATATAAGTTTTTTTCAAAGTCATTTTTAAAAATACCAGGATCAGTTGTATTATTTATTTCAATCTCGTTATTTTTCATCTCATGATCTAAAATATTTGATGCTCTTTTATAACTTGAATTGATGTCTATACCAATTTGGGTATTAATTACCTTATTAAGACATTTTGCTTTTTCAAAAGACGAAAATAAACTATTTAAGGAAAATGATGATAAAGTTGCCTCAATTATATCGTAACGTATTTCTTTGTTTTTAAGATAGTATCTAAATCTATCTTTTAAAAAATCCTCTAATTCTTTTTGTAAATCTTTGTTTTCAAGATTATATCCCTGGTCATCGTAAAGGCGTGAGGAATAATTCAAAAGATCATTTATTTTCAAATTCTTTTTATTTTCTATAATGGTTCTTATTATACCTAGAGCAATCCTTCTTAATGCCAATGGATCTTTTGAACTTGTAGGTTTCTCGTTAATACCAAAAAAACCAACTAAGGTATCAATCTTATCTGTAATCGATAACGTAACACTGAATGGTTTTTTTGGGACTGTTGAGTCGAGGCCAATAGGTAAGTATTGTTCAGAAATAGCCAAAGAAATATCTTTATCAAATCCTTGATATTCAGAAAAATACCCTCCCATAAGTCCCTGAAGTTCAGGAAATTCACCAACAAGATCAGAAGTAAGATCAGTCTTACAAATTGATGCTAACAATTCTACTTTCTCTTTACTAATTAACAATTCATCTGAAATCATTCCACTAATTTTTCTCATTCGTTGAACTTTGTCAAAATAGGATCCAAGCCCTTTAAAAAAATTCATTGATTTTAATTCTGACACCTTTTTTACTAAATTTTGAGTTTTATCTTTATTCCAAAAAAATTCTGCATCACTTAATCTTGCATCAACTACCCTTTCATTACCTATCTTAATAAATCCTTTGTGGTCTTTTTTATTTGTTACAATTAAAAACTCATTTGTAATTTCATTTTTATCATTAAATGTTGGAAAATATTTTTGGTGAGACTCCATCGTTAGGGTCAAAATCTCTTTAGGAACCGATAAAAATTTTTTATCAAATTTGCACGATAAAACATTTGGGCTATCTACTAAATTTACAACCTCATCCATTAATTTAGGATTTTCATTAATTTTTAACCCTTTTTTCCCTAATATCTTTAAAAAAGATTTATTGATTATTTTTAATCTTTTATTTTGATTAACGATAACTCCATTATCTTCAAAAAATTTTTCATAATTCTTAAAATTTTCAAAAGATCTTTTTTTTTCCTCAAAATCTTTATCTACAAAAGTCTGGTTAGACGAGACTAAATGATGAAATTTAAAACTTAAAATTTTTTTATCAAATATTGATAAAATTGATTTTAATGGTCTTCCCCAATTTAAATCAAATTCACCCCATTTCATTGATTTTTTCCATTGATAGTTACTCAAAATTTTTGGAATGAATTCAGTGAGTAAATCATGTGTTTTTAATGAGGTTGCTACAGTTTTGTAAAAATAAAATTCATCCTTTTCGGTTTTTTTTTTAAATAAATCTTTTTTTTGAATTTTGTTTGATCTCAAAAAACCCCCCAACGCTTGTTCAGGAGCACTAGTTTTAGGGCCTCTAATCTCTTTAGATTTAATTTTAATTTGTTTATCTAGTCCTTCAAAAACTAGAATTAACCTATTTGGAGTTGAAAAAGAAACATTTTTTTTTGATTTTATTGATTTTTCCTCAAATAAATTTTTAAAATCTTCAAAAATTTTTTCTCTTAAATTTTTTTGAAGCCCAGCAGGAATTTCTTCACTAAATAGCTCTAAAAAAAATTCTGACATTCTATGTTTGCGACTGTACCCAAATTGTAGCAGCTTGTTTTGTGATTTCTCTTATTCGACCAATATATTCTGCTCTTTGTGCAACACTAATTGCTCCACGGGCATCTAATACGTTAAAAATATGACTAGCTTTTAAACATTGATCGTATGCAGGTAAAGATATATTTTTTTCAACTAATGATTTTGCTTCACTTTCATGCATATCAAATATTTTAAATAAGTTTTCTGTATTAGCATGCTCAAAGTTATAAGCTGAAAATTCTTTTTCCGATTGATGAAAAACTTCCCTATAATCAATACCTTCATCATTCCAAACTAAATCATAAACGTTTTTTTTCTGCTGAGTAAACATACAAATTCTTTCAAGACCATAGGTTATCTCAACTGACACTGGTTTACATTCGAAACCTGCCATTTGTTGAAAATATGTAAATTGGGATATCTCCATTCCATCACACCATACTTCCCATCCAAGACCAGCAGCTCCTAGAGTTGGGCTTTCCCAATCATCTTCAACAAATCTAACATCGTGGTCTTTGTGATTAATTCCTATTACCGACAAACTATTTAAAAAGAGTTTTTTAATATTTAATGGAGAGGGTTTTATTATAACTTGAAATTGATAATAATGTTGAAGTCTATTTGGATTATCTCCATATCTTCCATCTGTAGGTCTTCTTGAAGGTTGAACATATGCTGCTTTCCATGGCTTGGGCCCAAGTGATCTTAAAGTAGTAGCTGGGTGAAATGTTCCGGCTCCAACCTCCATATCATAAGGTTGTAAAATTACACATCCATTCTTACTCCAAAACTTTTGTAAATTAATAATTGTATTTTGGAAAGTTTGAAATTTTAGTTTTTTTTTATTTTTTTTAGAGGCCATATTTTTGCCAAACTGATTTTTCCTCTAATATATTTGTTAATTGATCGACATGATCATTTGAAGACGATAATTTTTTACTAAGCCAACTTTTTGATTTTTCAAATTTTTTAATGACTACATCCTCTCCAAATTTTTCTCTTAATACCTGGTTTGCATTTCCTATCTCATCTATCAAACCAAGATCTTTAGCTTTTCTACCTGACCAAAATTCACCTGAAAATAATTCTACCTCAGATTTTTTAAGTTTTGATGATCTGCTTTTTTCAACTACCTCTATGAAATCTTTATGTAAATCTAATTGAATATTTTTCAATCTTTCGATGTCCTCTTTTTTTTCATCTAGAAATGGGTCTAATGTACTTTTATTTTTCCCAGCAGTATGCACTCTTCTCTCAACACCTATCTTTTTTATCAATTCTGTAAAACCAAAAGAAGAGTAGATTACTCCTATTGAGCCTATTATTGAACTTGAGTTTGCATAAATTTCATCTCCAGCACAGGCTATTAGATATCCACCTGAGGCTGCTACATCCTCTGCAAAAACTATTACTTTTTTTTTATTTTTTTTTGCCTGTTGTCTAATTAAGCTATAAATTAAATGGGATTGGACGGGAGAGCCTCCAGGAGAATTTATTGTTATAGCGACGCATGGTGCTTTTTTAACTGAAAAAGCTTTTGAAATAATCTCTTCTTGACCAGAAAAATCTATACCTTGTTTAAATTTACCAACATTTCCAATTACACCACTAAGCTTGATATGTGGAATAATTTTTTTCTTTTTAAAAAAAGAGAGCATTTTTAATATTTATAGAATTTTTTTATGAATATAAAGACACCTTATAATTGAAGATTTAGGTGCGTCAATTGATAAGTATAAAAAGCAACCTATTATACTAATTTGCTCAATTAATGGGAAGTGTCATACAATTAAAAAACAAAATTAATAATTCATATTTTCAACTAAAAAATTCAGTTGAAGATAGATTGTTGTTAGTTGAAGAAAAAATAAAGTCTAAATTAGAGAGCAACGTAGACTTAGTTCAGAAAATGACAAACTATCACCTTGAAACAGGCGGAAAGAGATTAAGAGCCTTACTAACTCTAGGTTCTGCAAAATTATGTGGATATTCAAAAGGAACTAGGGATATAAATTTAGCTGCTTGTGTAGAACTTATTCACTCAGCAACTTTAATGCATGATGATGTAATAGATAATGGATCTATTAGAAGGGGAAAAGAAACTTTAAACAAAGTATGGGATAATCATTCCTCTGTTTTAGTTGGAGATTATTTACTTAGCAGATGTTTTGAAATGATGGTAGATGATGGAAATATTGAAGTTTTAAAATTACTATCCTCAACTTCATCTAAGATTGCACAAGGAGAAGTTCTTCAATTACAGCACAGAGGTGAGGTAGATATGTTAGAGGAAACTTATTTAAGAATAATTTCTGCGAAAACTGCTGAATTATTTGCAGCAGCTACCAAAGTTGGTGCAATTTTGTCAGATGTGTCATCAAAAGAAAAAGAGGCTTTAGAATTTTACGGAAGGAATTTGGGATTAACTTTTCAAATAGCTGATGATACTTTAGATTACAATTCTGAGTTAAAATTATTTGGAAAAAAAATTGGCAAAGATTTTTACGAGGGGAAAATTACTCTGCCAATAATCTTATTATTTCAAAAAGCAAATCTTAGAGAAAAGGAAAGTCTTAAAGGTATTTTTTTAAAAGATAGAAGAGATGAAAGTGATTTTAATCATACATTATCTTTAATCAAACAATATGAAATTATTAAAGAATGTTATCAAAAGGCAAGTCATTATATAAATTTAGCATCAAACTCGTTATCAATATTTAAAGATTGTAATGAAAAAAATATTCTTGAAAATTTAACTTCATTTAGTTTGTCTAGAGATTTTTAAGGACTTAGAAGACTTTTTATCCAACTACCACTTTTATCTATAGAGTACTTTAATCTTTCATGTATTCTATTATCCCCATCTAACCAAAATTCAATTGTGGAAGGTGTTAAATTCCAGCCAGACCAGTGGCTTGGTCTTGGTACATTATCTTTGTCATTATATTTTTTTTTATAATTCTCTAAAGCATCTAAAAGTTCATCTCTATTCTGGAGAATACTGCTTTGCTTTGAGGCCCAAGCACCTATTCTGCTATCATATGCTCTAGAGTTATAGTACTCATCAGCAGTTTGATCATCTACTTGTTTCAATGTTCCAACTATCCTAATTTGTCTTAATAGACTTTTCCAATGAAAGCACATTGTAGCATTTGGATTTTCTTTAATTTCATTTCCTTTCTGACTGTTTAAATTTGTATAAAAAACAAATCCTTTTTCACTGTGACCTTTGAGCAAAACCATTCTTACTGAGGGAATACCCTCTTTATTTGCGGTACCAAGTGCTAAAGCATTAGGATCATTAATTTCTTTTTTTTTAGCCTCCTCAAACCATCTTTGAAATAGTTCAAATGGATTATCTAGATCTAAAAAGCATTTATTAAGCCCAAGTGAGTTTTTTTGATTCATAATTTTAACAAAATAATCTATACAATATAAATAATGTCATTTAATACTTTTGGAAAGTCTTTTCGTTTTACGACATGGGGGGAATCCCATGGTCCAGCAATAGGGTGTATTATAGATGGGTGTCCACCATTAATAGCATTAAAAGAAGCCGATATTCAAAAAGAATTAAACAAACGAAAACCTGGGCAATCAAAGTTTACTACTCAAAGAAAGGAGAGTGACAAAGTTCAAATTCTTTCAGGAGTTTTTGAGGGAAAAACGACTGGGACACCAATATCATTAGTAATTTACAATGAAGATATGCGTTCAAAGGATTATAATGATATTAAAGATAAATTTAGACCAGGACATGCTGATTTCACATATTTTAAAAAGTATGGAATAAGAGACTACAGAGGTGGTGGTAGATCATCTGCAAGAGAAACAGCCGCAAGAGTTGCAGCGGGTGCAGTGGCAAAAAAAGTTTTAGAAAATAAACTAGGAAAAAAATTTAAAATCAACGGAGCTGTGACCCAACTTGGAATATTAGGATGTGATACTAATAAATGGGATGATAAAATAATTTCTAAAAATCCATTTTTTTGCCCAGATAAATCAATGTTAAAAATTTGGGAAAAATACTTATTAAGTATTAGAAAAGCTGGATCGTCATGTGGAGCAATAATCGAGATAAGAGCGAACGGTGTTCCTGCTGGATTAGGAGCACCTATATACTCAAAATTAGACTCTGACATAGCATCAGCTATGATGAGTATAAATGCTGTAAAAGGAGTTAATATTGGCTCAGGTATGAACTCAGCACAATTGTCAGGTGAGGAAAATTCAGATGAAATTTCTCAAAATAGAAAAATAACAAAATTTAAATCTAATAACGCTGGAGGGATTCTGGGAGGCATTTCCTCAGGTCAAGAGATAATTGTCTCTTTTGCTGTAAAACCAACTTCTTCAATTTTAAAAAGTAGAAAAACAATCAATAAATTTGGAAAGAATACGAGTATATCAGTAAAAGGTAGACATGATCCATGTGTGGGTATAAGAGCTGTACCTGTGGGTGAAGCAATGTTATCTTGCGTTTTATTAGATCATTATCTTCTACACAAAGCTCAGTGTAGTTAATTGTGTTTTTTCAAAACTATATTAGAATTTAGTAAATCTAAAACTTTTTCCTCAATTGAAGCTGAGTCAAGATTTGCCACTTTATACATTCTATCTGGAGTATCTTGATCAATAAAAATATCTGGTAATGTTAATGATCTAAATTTTAAATTAGAGTCCATTAAACCTTTTTTTGTCAAAAAATTCACCACATGAGATCCAAAACCACCAATTGAACCCTCTTCAATTGTCATGATTGCTTCATGAGATGTAGCTAATTGCCAAATGAGATTTTCATCTAAAGGTTTCGCAAATCTGGCGTCAACAACTGTTATTGTTACACCTTTTTTTGATAAATTTTCTGCAGCTTTCAAAGTCTCGTTCAATCTTGCTCCAAAATTTAGAATCGCTAATTTTTTTCCCTCTTTGATAATTTTTGATTTTCCTATCTCAATTTTTTCATTTATTGAAGGTAGAGTTGAACCTAATCCTGTTCCTCTTGGATACCTAAATGCGCAAGGTCTATCGTTAATCTCGGTTGAGGTATTTATCATTCTTACAAGTTCAGCTTCATCACTTGCCGCCATGACAATAAAATTTGGTAAAGTGGTTAAATATGTTGTATCAAAACTTCCAGCATGTGTTGGTCCATCAGCCCCAACAAGTCCCGCTCTATCTATCGCGAATCTAACTGGTAAACTTTGAATCGCTACATCATGAACTACTTGATCATAAGCTCTTTGAAGAAAAGTAGAATAAATAGCTGCATAGGGTTTAAAGTTTTCGGTAGCTAAACCTGCAGCAAATGTAACTGCATGTTGCTCCGCAATTCCAACGTCAAAAGTCCTGTCTGGAAATTCTTTACGAAAAATATCTAGGCCGGTGCCATCAGGCATTGCGGCTGTAATAGCTATGATTTTACTGTCCTTTTTAGCATGTTGAATTAAGGTATTTGCAAAAACCTTTGTATATGATGGTAATTTACTTGTAGTTTTTAGTTGTTCGCCAGTTTTGACATTAAATTTTGATACTCCATGATAATGGTCCTTTGCTTCCTCAGCAAAAGTATAACCTTTTCCTTTTTTTGTTTTAATATGTATTAAAATTGGTCCCTCATGCTTAGAGTCTTTTGCATTCTTCAAGATTGGAATTAATGAATTTAAATCATGACCATCTATCGGGCCAATGTAATAAAATCCGAGTGAACTAAACAAAGTTCCACCTGTCACAGCCGATCTTAGTAAATCTTCTGCTTTGCCAGCCTTAGCACTAAATCTTTTTGAAAAAGCTGACATAACTAATTTAATAGTCTCCCTTAGACTAAAATAAATCTTTCCTGAAAAAATTTTTGCTAAATAAGTGCTCATTGCTCCAACTGGTCTAGCAATTGACATATCATTATCATTTAAAATTACGATCATCTTAGTTTTTGAAGCACCAGCATTATTCATAGCTTCATAAGCCATTCCTGCGCTGATTGCCCCGTCACCAATTACTGCAATTACATTGTCTGATTTATTAGACAGTTTGTTTGCTTCTGCTATACCCAGAGCTGATGAAATTGATGTTGAGCTGTGTGCAGCACCAAAGGGATCATACTCACTCTCTGATCTTTTGGTGAAACCAGAAAGACCATTTCCTTGTCTAAGAGTTCTTATTCTATCTTTTCTGCCAGTTAAAATTTTATGTGGATAGCACTGATGACCCACATCCCAGATTAACTTATCATTGGGTGTATTAAAAATATAATGTAAAGCAACAGTTAATTCTACAACTCCAAGACTTGCCCCAAGATGACCGCCAGTCACCGAGACAGCATCAATCATTTCCTCTCTTAATTCATCAGCAACTTTTTGTAATTTTGACTCAGGTATCTTCTTTAAATCTGATGGAAAATTAATTTCATCTAACAGTTCGTATTTTGTTTTCATTTATTTCTATTCAAAATATAATTTAATGTTTCTGACAAATTTCTTGATTTAGATCCATATATTTTTAATTTACTTTTTATTCTTAAGATTAAATTATTAGCATATTTAATAGTATTTTTGTATCCTATTAAACTAATTAGA